>JBGSQC010000165.1:0-8697 GCA_041738295.1 Zhengella sp.
GCCCGCGCCGCCTCCACCGGCAGGAAGGTCGCCGTGGTCGGTGCCGGTCCGGCAGGTCTTGCCTGCGCCCACCGCCTTGCCATGCACGGCCACGAGGTCGAGATTTTCGATGCGCGCCCCAAGGCAGGCGGCCTCAACGAATATGGCATCGCCGCCTACAAGGCGACCGACGGGTTTGCGCAGGCTGAAGTCGACTATGTCACCGCCATTGGCGGCATCACCATTCACAACGGCAAGGCGCTGGGCCGCGACATCCAGCTGTCAGAGCTGACGCAGGCCTATGATGCCGTCTTCCTCGGCATGGGGCTGGCTGGCGTCAATGCGCTGGGCAACGGCGATGTGGAAGCCGAAGGCAGCGAGGATGCGGTCAACTGGATCGGCGCGCTGCGCCAGGCCTCCGATTGGTCTGAGGTGCCCGTCGGCCGCCGCGTCGTCGTCATCGGCGGCGGCATGACAGCCATTGACGCTGCCGTTCAGGCCCGTGCGCTCGGTGCCGAGGACGTGACGCTTTGCTATCGCGGCCCGCAGGAAAAGATGAAGGCGTCTGGTTTCGAGCAGCAGCTCGCCCAGGTGAAGGGCGTCGTGCTGCGCACGCAGATGACACCGGAGCGCCTTGTCGCGGCCGCCGGCCGCATCATTGCCGCAGAATTTGATCACAATGGCGAAACCGTCACCATCGCCTGCGACCAGGTGATGAAGGCCATTGGCCAGACGCTGGATGCCTCCAGTCTCAATGGGTCGGCTGCCAGCATTGCGCTTTCCGGCGGGCGCATTGCCGTCGATGGCGAAGGCCGCACCTCGCATCCCAAGGTCTGGGCCGGTGGTGACTGCACCAATTCGGGCGAGGACCTGACGGTGACGGCGGTGGCGCAAGGGCGCGACGCTGCAATGAGCATCCACGCGGCTCTGGCCGGTTGAGGAGAGGTGAACCATGGCTGATCTGAGAAGCAATTTCGCCGGCATCAAGTCGCCCAACCCGTTCTGGCTGGCCTCTGCCCCTCCGACCGACAAGGAATACAATGTGCGCCGCGCCTTCGAGGCCGGCTGGGGCGGCGTGGTCTGGAAGACGCTGGGCGAGGCCGGTCCGCCGGTCGTCAATGTCAACGGTCCGCGCTATGGCGCGATCTGGGGCGCCGACCGCCGCCTTCTGGGCCTCAACAACATCGAGCTGATCACCGACCGTCCGCTGGAGGTGAACCTGCGCGAAATGAAGGCGGTCAAGATGGACTGGCCGGACCGCGCGCTGGTCGCATCCATCATGGTTCCTTGCGAGGAAGCGGCCTGGAAAGCGATCCTCCCTCTGGTGGAAGAGACAGGCGCCGACGGCATCGAACTGAACTTCGGCTGTCCGCACGGCATGAGCGAGCGCGGCATGGGTGCCGCTGTCGGCCAGGTGCCGGAATACATCGAGATGGTGGCGCGCTGGTGCAAGCAGAACACCCGCATGCCGGTGATCGTCAAGCTCACGCCCAACATCACCGATATCCGCTATCCTGCGCGTGCCGCGTTGAAGGGCGGGGCGGATGCCGTCTCGCTCATCAACACCATCTCGTCGATCACCTCGGTCAATCTCGACAGCTTCTCGCCGGAACCCTCCATTGACGGAAAGGGCTCGCATGGCGGCTATTGCGGCCCGGCGGTGAAGCCCATTGCCCTGAATATGGTGGCCGAGATCGCGCGTGATCCCGCCACCCGCGGCATGCCGATCTCCGGCATTGGTGGCATCACCACCTGGCGCGATGCAGCCGAATTCATGGCGCTGTCCTGCGGCACTGTGCAGGTCTGCACGGCGGCCATGACCTACGGCTTCAAGATCGTGCAGGAAATGGTCTCCGGCCTAGAAAACTGGATGGACGAGAAGGGCCATGCCGATATCGAGGCCTTCCGGGGCCGCGCGGTCGGCAATGTCACGGACTGGCAGTATCTCAACCTCAATTATGTCACCAAGGCCCAGATTGACCAGGACGCCTGCATCAAGTGCGGCCGCTGCCACATTGCCTGCGAGGACACATCCCATCAGGCGATCATGGCTGAGAAGGACGGAGTACGCCACTTCGAGGTGATGGACGAGGAATGCGTCGGCTGCAATCTCTGCGTCGATGTCTGCCCGGTTGAAAACTGCATCACCATGGTGCCGCTGGCAGCAGGCGCGCTCGACAAGCGCACCGGCAAGACGGTCGAGGCCGACTACGCCAACTGGACGACCCATCCGAACAATCCGATGGCCAAGGTGGCCGCGGAATAAAGGCTCCTCCCGGGCCGGTGGGGGTGCGTATCTTGCTCCTGCCGGCCACCCCTTTTCCTTCAGTGTGGGATTGCCAGCCGGCTCAGTCCGGCTTTAGGCCGTGCAGGAAAAGCTGCTCAAGGAAGCGCGCGGCATCCTCGAACCGGCCTTCGCCATAGGTGGTGCCCAGCACGATCTTCACCTGCGTGTCGAAATCGGCATAGTGCTGCGTCGTCGCCCAGATGGAAAACAGCAGGTGCTGGGGGTCGGTGCGCTTCAGCTTGCCGGCGCGGATCCAGCTGCGGATCACCTTGGATTTCTCCTCCACAAGTGGCTTCAGCTCGTTTTCCAGCATCGGCGCAATGCGCGGCGCGCCCTGGATGATTTCATTGGCGAAGATCCGGCTTTCACGCGGAAAATCCCGCGCCATCTCGATCTTGCGGCGGATATAGCCGGTCAGTTCAACGATCGGGTCGCCGTCCTCGCGCATGGCCCGCAGCGGGTCGAGCCAGGTGTCCAGCAGGCCGTGGATCAGCGTTTCGTAGATCTCTTCCTTGGTGCGGAAATAATAGAGCAGGTTCGGCTTGGACATGCCCGCTGCTTCGGCAATCTGGTCGATGGTCGACCCACGGAAGCCGTGTGTCGAAAGCACGTCGAGCGCCGCTTCAAGGATGATTTCGCGCTTCTCGCGCTGGATGCGGGTGCGAGGGCGCGGCTGAGATGCACTCATCCACCCGCTCCCCGGAAAAGGTGGATTTGCAAAGCACTTTTCATGGCGTTCATCCCCGACAGATCCCGCACTATTTTGCTTGACCGGACGTTTGGCAATGTTACGCTTTGTCCAACCGGTCAAAAAACAAGTACCATGAAGGGTGCTTTGAATTCAAACCGGATCGGCAAAAAAATCGGGAGAGCCAAGCATGTCCAACCGCCTCACTGTGGCGCCCAATGATCTGAGCGCGTTCTGGATGCCGTTCACGGCCAATCGCCAGTTCAAGAAGGCGCCGCGCATGCTGGCAAGCGCCAAGGACATGCACTTCAAGACCACCGATGGCCGCTCCATCCTGGATGGCACGGCAGGCCTCTGGTGCGTCAATGCAGGCCATTGCCGCCCGAAGATCACCGAGGCCATTGCCGAGCAGGCAGGCCAGCTCGACTATGCGCCCGCCTTCCAGATGGGCCATCCCAAGGCCTTTGAACTGGCCAACCGGCTGATCGACATTGCGCCCGACAACATGGCGCATGTGCTCTTCACCAATTCCGGGTCCGAGTCGGTTGATACAGCGCTGAAGGTTGCGCTCGCCTATCACCGCGCCAAGGGCAATGGTGCGAAGTTCCGCCTGATCGGGCGCGAGCGCGGCTATCATGGAGTCAATTTCGGCGGAATCTCGGTCGGCGGCATTGTTCCCAACCGCAAGATGTTCGGCACGCTGCTGACCGGCGTTGACCACATGCCGCACACCCATCTTCCGGCACAAAATGCGTTTACCCGCGGCGAGCCGGAGCATGGTGCAAACCTCGCCGACGAGCTGGAGCGCATCGTCACGCTGCATGATGCGTCGACCATTGCTGCCGTCATCGTCGAGCCGGTGGCCGGTTCCACCGGCGTGCTGATCCCGCCGAAGGGCTATCTGGAAAAGCTGCGCGCCATCTGCACCAAGCACGACATCCTGCTGATCTTCGATGAAGTGATCACCGGCTATGGCCGTCTCGGCACGCCCTTTGCTGTGGATTATTTCGGCGTGAAGCCCGACATCATGGTCACCGCCAAGGGCCTGACCAATGGCGTCATCCCGATGGGCGCGGTCTTCGTCACCGCTGACATTCACGACACCTTCATGACCGGGCCGGAACACCTGATCGAGTTCTTCCACGGCTACACCTATTCGGGCAATCCGATTGCCTCGGCAGCTGCCATCGCCACGCTCGACACCTACAAGGAAGAAGGCCTGCTGACGCGCGGCGCAGAACTCGCTCCCTACTGGGAAGATGCGCTGCATTCGCTGAAGGATGCGCCCCATGTCATCGACGTGCGCAACATCGGCCTGGTCGGCGCCATCGAGCTGCAGGGCATTGCAGGCGAGCCGACCAAGCGTGCCTTCTCGGCCTTCGTGAAGGCCTTTGAAAAGGGCGTCCTGATCCGCACCACCGGCGACATCATCGCGCTGTCGCCGCCGCTGATCATCGAAAAGAGCCAGATTGACGAACTGATCGACTGCGTGCGCACCGTGCTGAACGAGGTGGACTGACACACCGGACCAGCACCCGCGCGCAGCCGTTCACCAAGACCAAGAAGGGGAACGAGAATGGCGGCACCGGGAGAAAATCTCCGCATCAATGCGGACCGGCTCTGGGATTCGCTCATGGACATGGCGAAGATCGGACCGGGCATTGCCGGAGGCAACAACCGCCAGACCCTGACCGACGAGGACGGCGAGGGCCGCCGCCTCTTTGCCAAATGGTGCGAGGCTGCCGGCTGCACCATGGGCGTGGACGAAATGGGCACCATGTTTGCCACCCGTCCGGGCACGGATCCTGATGCGCTACCCGTCTATGTGGGCTCCCACCTCGACACCCAGCCGACCGGCGGCAAATATGACGGCGTGCTCGGCGTGCTGGCCGGCCTCGAAGTGGTGCGCTCGCTCAACGACCTTGGCATTCGCACGAAACACCCGATCGTCGTCACCAACTGGACCAATGAGGAAGGCACGCGCTTTGCGCCCGCCATGCTGGCATCCGGCGTCTTTGCCGGCATCCACACGCAGGACTGGGCCTATGCCCGCACCGATGCCAAGGGCAAGAGCTTCGGCGAAGAGCTGGAGCGCATCGGCTGGAAGGGCGGGGAAAAGGTCGGCGCACGCAAGATGCACGCCTTCTTCGAACTGCACATCGAGCAAGGCCCGATCCTCGAAATCGAGGGCAAGGATATCGGCGTCGTCACCCACGGGCAGGGCCTCTCCTGGACGCAGGTGACCATCACCGGCAAGGAAGCCCATACCGGCTCCACACCCATGCCGATGCGCCGCAATGCCGGGCTTGGCATGGCCCGCATCCTCGAACTGGTTGACGAGATCGCACTTTCGCACGCGCCCCATGCGGTGGGTGCGGCCGGCCACATCGACGTCCATCCCAATTCCCGCAACGTCATTCCGGGCAAGGTGGTCTTCACCGTCGATTTCCGTTCGCCGGACCTTGCTGTCATCCACGACATGGAAGCCCGCCTGAAGACCGGTGCGATAGAGATTTGCGACGCGATGGGCCTCGGCGTGGAATTCGAGAAGGTCGGCGGCTTTGATCCCGTCACCTTTGATGAGGGCTGCGTGAAGGCCATCCGCGATGCGGCCGAAAGGCTGGGCTATTCCCACCGCAACATCATTTCAGGCGCAGGGCACGATGCCTGCTGGATCAACCGGGTGGCACCTGCCGCCATGGTCATGTGCCCCTGCGTTGACGGCCTGTCACACAACGAGGCGGAAGAGATTACGAAGGATTGGGCCAAGGCAGGCTGCGACGTGCTGTTCCATGCCGTGGTCGAAACGGCGGGGATCGTGGACTGAGTTCAACCGGATTGGGGCAGATAGAAGGATGACATGGATGTCGAGGGACTTCTTCAGGGCGTAATCCGCTTTTCCAATTTCATGACAGCGAGACTGATCGTCTCAGGGGTGTTCTTTTACGTTATGGCAGGCTTCACAGAGATCGGGTCGACGGCCGACGGCATCCTTCCCGATGTCGATCTGGTCAACAACGTGATCGAGAACTACCAGAACATTTTTGACATTCTCGGTGTCTCCGAGTTTGCCCTGCTGCTTATTTTGTTCCTGTTCCTGACCGCCATCCACCTCGTCTATCTGGCGTTTGAGCGCATCGGCAACTACATCCCGCCGGCCATCGTGCCGCTGCCCGGCTGGGAAGCCATCGATGACCTGACGGGCACCACCTTCGACATTCTGCGCGAGGCGCGCGGCGAGGAGCACACGGAAGAAGAAAACCAGCGCCTCTATGAATTCCGTTCCAAGCTTGAAGACCTCGACACCGAGAACGAGCTGGAACACCGCGACGAGATCGCCACCGTCAGCACCGCCTTCAGCATCGGCAAGGCCTTTGTCCTCTTTTCGCTCGCCGTGTGGCTCTATGCGGAAGCCTTCGGCACCTACACCGGCGACAAGACCATCCTGCTGGCGATCCTCGCCCTCTCGGTACTGTTGACCCTTTACTGCGCCTTTGCGATCTACCGTTCGCATTATTCCCGCATCGAGGATTTGCGCGCCGATGTCATCCACCAGCTGACCGGCTTTGCCGCCATCTGGCTTCCGGCGGATCACCAGAAGCGTGTCGTCGCGGCTTGCGTGCCGTCACGCGACATGCGCCCGGCCAGCCTCGAGGTGATGGTGCCGGTCTATGGCACGTTGGACGCGATGGTCTATGACATTCACAAATGGCGCCGCAAAAGGCGCATGCTGCGCGTCTTGCGCGCGAAAAAATCCACCCCGGAACAAGACACAAGCGGGAGCTAGTCCATGAGCAAGGTCATCAAGAACGGAACCATTGTCACCGCCGACCGGACTTACAAGGCCGATGTGCTGATCAAGCATGACAAGATCGTTGCCATCGGGCCGGATCTCCATGGCGACCATGTGATCGACGCCACAGGCTGCTACATCATGCCGGGCGGCATCGACCCGCACACCCATCTGGAAATGCCCTTCATGGGCACCTACTCGGCTGATGATTTTGAAAGCGGCACCAAGGCCTGCCTGGCCGGCGGCACCACCATGGTGGTCGATTTCTGCCTGCCGGCACCCGGCCAGTCCCTGCTGGAGGCGCTTCAGGCCTGGTCCAACAAGTCCACCAAGGCAACCTGCGATTATTCCTTCCACATGGCCATCACCTGGTGGGGCGAACAGGTCTTCAACGAGATGCCGCAGGTGGTGGAAAAGGGCATCACCTCCTTCAAGCATTTCATGGCCTACAAGGGCGCGCTGATGGTCAATGATGACGAGATGCTCGCCTCCTTCCAGCGCTGCGCCGAACTGGGCGCGATCCCGCTGGTCCATGCCGAGAACGGCGACGTGGTGGCTGCCCTGCAGCAGAAGCTGCTGGCCGAGGGCAACAACGGGCCGGAGGCGCACGCCTATTCCCGCCCGCCCGAAGTGGAAGGCGAAGCCACCAACCGCGCCATCATGATCGCCGACATGGCAGGCGTGCCGCTCTATGTCGTGCACACGAGCTGCGAGCAGTCGCACGAGGCCATCCGCCGCGCCCGCCAGAAGGGCATGCGCGTCTATGGCGAGCCGCTGGTGCAGCATCTGGTGCTGGACGAGAGCGAATATGCCAACCCGGATTGGGACCATGCGGCGCGGCGCGTCATGAGCCCGCCCTTCCGCAACAAGCAGCATCAGGATTCGCTCTGGGCCGGGCTTCAGGCAGGCTCGCTGCAGGTGGTGGCGACCGACCATTGCTCCTTTACCACCGAGCAGAAGCGCTTTGGCGTCGGCGATTTCACCAAGATCCCGAACGGCACCGGCGGGCTGGAGGATCGCATGCCGGTGCTCTGGACTTTCGGCGTCAACACCGGGCGCCTGACGATGAACGAGTTTGTCGCCGTCACCTCCACCAACATCGCCAAGATCCTCAACATGTATCCGCGGAAGGGCGCGATCCTGGAAGGCTCCGATGCCGACATCGTGGTCTGGGATCCGAAAGCCGAGAAGACCATTTCGGCCGGCAAGCAACAGTCGGTCATCGACTACAATGTCTTCGAGGGCATCACCGTCACCGGCCTGCCGAAATATGTGCTGACGCGCGGCCATCTCGCCGTCAACAACGGCAAGATGGAAGCCAAGGCCGGTCATGGCCAATTCGTCGGCCGCGAGCCGGGCATGGCCGCCAACAAGGCGCTCTCCACCTGGAAGGAACTCGTCGCGCCCCGCAAGGTGGAGCGGTCGGGCATTCCTGCGAGCGGGGTTTGAGAGTTGATCTTCCTTTCCCCTCCCCCTTGAGGGGAGGGGCAGGGGTGGGGGTAAGAAAATGTCGCCGACAGTGGTCAAGCCCCGATCGATAAGCCAGGCAAGACGGTTGAGAAAGAACATGACCGAAGGTGAGAAAAACCTTTGGAAGGAATTGAAGGAGTTGCGAAAATCACTTGGAATTCATGTCCGGAAGCAAGCCCCGATCGGCCCCTATGTCGTTGATTTTGTGGTCCAGAAGGCCAGACTTGTCATTGAGGTTGATGGGGAATTTCATGAGACCGCTGCCGGAAAGGAGCGGGACATGTTCCGCGACGGCTGGTTTCACAATGCTGGCTATCGTGTGATGCGGATCAATACCGGTGAGCTCACCGAGAACCTTGACGGATGTATCGAGACAATTCTTCACGAACTGGGAATGATCCATTGAATGAACTCCTGAATACCCCCACCCCCACCCCCTCCCCTCCAGGGGGAGGGGAGCATGGTCGCGCCAGTGTCATC
>JBGSQC010000172.1:0-4763 GCA_041738295.1 Zhengella sp.
ATGGCTGGCGGCGCATCCGGGGCAGCGTGCGCGCGCCATCGACATTGCCTGCGGGCTTGGCGACAATGCCGAGGCGCTGTCGGCAGCCGGCTACAGGACAACCGCCTTCGACCTCAGCCAGAAGGCGGTGGACTGGGCGAAGCGCCGCTTCCCGGAGACGCAAGTGGACTATCGCGCCGCCAACCTGCTGGAGCCGCCGGCAGACTGGATCGGGGGTTTTGACCTTGTCCACGAGTGCTACACCATCCAGTCGGTGCCGCCCTCGATGCATGAGGGATTCTCCCGCGCCATCGCCGCGCTGGTCGCCCCCGGCGGGCGGCTCCTGGTCTATACAAGGCTGCGCGCCGAAGGCTCGACCCATGCCGGGCCTCCCTGGCCACTTATGCCGTCGGAGGCCGGAATTTTCGCCGCGCTCGGCTTTGAGGCGGAGGCGCAAAACCGGTTTGACCTTCACCGCCCGGATCGTATCATCCCGCATGAATTTGCCGTCTGGCGCAAGCGCGCCTGAGGGCAGGGCGAGGGGGCACGCATGATCCGTTTTTTTCTGGTGCTGGTGATCGGCGGGCTGGCCGCGGCGGTCGGCTACCCGGTCCTTGTCCAGAATTTTTCCGGCACCGAGATTGGATCGATCCCGCTTTACGAGCGCGGCAAGGGCTTTTTGCCTGCGACCCTCACCCTGTCCCCGAAGGACGCGCCGGTCCGGCTCATCGTCCGCATGACGTCGATCGGCCAGCCTGTGCGCACCAATGCGCGCACCGTGCTCGGCTTCAAGCTGACCGGCCCCGATGGCCGGACGCTCGACCGCACGCTGGAATTCGCCGAAGGCGGTGCCGGGAGCGATCGTGATGCTTCGGCAGATGAACGGCAGTACCAGGCCGATGCCGGTCTGGTGAACCCTGCCGCCACCGGTGACTGGTCCGTGGAACTGGTCTCGGCAGCGCGCGAGGAGATCAGGATGAAGTCAGTGGCGCTCGACCTTCGCTCCAATGCCGGTGCGATTGATCCTCGCGTCCAGCCCCTGGGGTTCGTGGCGGCGACACTTGGCATTCTGGGTGTCTTCCTGACACTGCGCCGCCGCGCGTCCCGCACCACACAGTCGCCCGCCACGAAGCCGCCTGCGCGCAAATGGGGCCGGTAAACGCCAAGGACGCACCAAAACAGCGCGAAAATGCTTCTGGACAGGCCGATAAACCCTTGTCGTCAGCTGATCAAACACCAATGAACCAGGGTTTTTCGGGATATTCGGGCCGAAGAAACCGTCAAACGGGCTGCGGATAGCGCCGGTGGGTCGCGTTTATTTCGGCCATCAGGTCGGCTGCAAGCGTCATGCCGACGGCACCCAGATTGGTCCTCAGTTGCTCCATTGTGGTCGCCCCGATGATGACCGATCCCATGAAGGGACGCGACAGCGCGAAGGCCAATGCCATCTGCGCCGGGTCGAGGCCATGGGTGCGGGCCAGCTCCACATAGGCGCGTGACGGGGCTTCCACATGCTCCTGCCAGCGCCCGCCGAGATCGGCGGTGATGGAGCGCCGCGAGCCTGCCGGCAGAGCGCCGTCGAGGTACTTGCCCGTGAGAATGCCGGTCGCCAGCGGCGAAAAAGCCAGCAGCGAGACCTCCTCGTGATGGACGAGTTCGGCTAGATCAAGGTCGAACTTGCGGTCAAGCAGATTGTATTCGTTCTGCACCGACGCAACCCGCGCGCCGCCGGTTTCCTTTGCAATTTCAAGCATTTTGGCAATGCCCCAGGCGCTGTCATTGGAGACGCCGAGCGCGCGGATTTTGCCTTCCTTCACCAGCGCACCTGCTGTCGTCACGATGTCGGCGAGGTTGTCGAGCGCCAGCGCACGGTCCTGGCGCGACGGGGTGAAACCCCAGTTCTGGCGGAAGTGGTAGGAGCCGCGGTTCGGCCAGTGGATCTGGTAGAGATCCACGTAATCGGTACCGAGCCGCTTCAGGCTGGCGTCGAGCGCAAGGCGCATCGTCGCGCCGTCCGCCGGTCCGCCCTCGCGCAAAGTCTTGTTGCCCTTGCCGACAATCTTGGTGGCAAGAACGATCCTGTCCCGTTTTCCTCGCGCTTTCAGCCAGTTGCCGATGATCTCCTCGGTGCGGCCCGCCGTCTCGCGCCGCAGCGGATTGGTCGGATACATTTCGGCTGTATCGAAAAAATTAACCCCTGCCTCGACGGAAAAGTCCATTTGTTCAAAGGCTTGCGCTTCTGTGTTCTGCTCGCCCCAGGTCATGGTGCCAAGGCAGATTTCAGAAATGGCGATGCCGGTGCGGCCAAGCGTGTTCATTTTCATGGGGGAAAATCCTAGAGCAGGGAAGCAGGTCGGTCTCCCAATCTACCGGTCTTTGGTAGGCTGTCCACCCCGCAGAAGCATTTCCCGTCTTGTGTGACAGACCCCATACACGTCACTGCATTGTTGGAGTATTCTTCCTGTCAGGGGGGCTGAAGGAGGTCGATATGACACATCATCCAGCCCAAAACATCGCCAGACTGACAATTGAGACCCTCGCAGCCGCATTTCTTGCCGCTTCAATGACAGGTGCTGCCTTTGCCCAGGCTTCCCCCGGGCGAGGCGGACCCGACAACCCCGGAGGCGAGGCGCCCCCGCCCACGGCTTGCATCGCTGCTCCCTGCAATCCGCCAACGCGGTTGCCGAAGGTCAAAGACCAAAGGCAATGCGCTTGTGATTTGCGGCGCGTGGAAACTCGCAATGGCGTCGTGATGGTCAGGGATTGCTATTCGCAAGTCGATGGCCGCACGCAATATTGCGAAACCCGGTACTGACAGCAAAGCCTCGGCTCAACCAATCGCCGGACGGTTCAAAAGCCGTCCGGTTGCGCCTGCAATAAGCGACGCAAGCACGCCGCCCATCCCCATGGTGATTAAGGCGAATTTCAGGCTGGCAAACGCCGAATAGGGCAGCGCTATCCAGTTTGCGAAATCGGCAGGATTGGCCAGCATCACAAAAGAAATGAAGTTCTCAGCGGCGTCAAACAGGGCGCCGACAGGAACGACGGTTGCTGTGAAAAGGGCTGCCTTCCGGGCAAGGCTTCCGGACCGCCAGGCACGTGCCAGAAGGAGGCCGCCGAAGAGCCCGATGGCGATCATTCCAACTATGAAACCGAAATCGATCAGCTGGGTCTGGCGGTAGATGTCGAGAGTACCGGCATCGGACATGATCTTGTACCAGCCTTTGACCGCCTCGCCGCTGAACGAGGTCTGTCCCGTCGCGTAATCAACCGGGTGGCGAGAAGCGGCATAGCTCGCGTCAAGCTTGCCCTTCACCCAGTTGAAGCCGACAATGGACACGGCAAGCGCGCCCGCATGGGCCGCGACAGGGAGGGCGAGGATGCGGTTGAAAAGTGCGGTTCTCATTCTGGGGACCTTGGCAATTTGCATTCTGTGGAATGTAAATATAGTGTCTGACACGAAATTCAAGCAGCCAATTGAACTTTTTTCGGGGATGAACCTGACCACGCCACCAGATCCGGACTTGCGCCCCTACGGCGAACTGATGATGCGCCTGTCGGTGATGGGCCAGCTGTTCACTACGCGCATGGACCAGCGACTGCAGGCGCTTGATCTGACCGTGGCACAATATGGAATTCTCAATCACATCGCCCGCGTCCAGGCAGATGGGCTGGCAGGAGCCGGATTGCGGATTTCGGACATTGCCGCTGCCGTCGAGGTACAGCAGCCGGCGGTCACCAAGGCGGTCACCAAGTTCGAGAACATGGGTCTGGTGTCGACAGCTGTTGATCGCGATGACAAGCGCACCCGCCTTGTGTTGCTGACCGACAAGGGCTTCGGCCTTCTGGCGGGCTCGCGGCAGCTGTTTCGCGAGGAGGTCATGGCCTTTCGCCAGCTGTTCTCCCCTGAAGAGGTTGGTCGCCTGAATGCCGGTCTCGCGCGTTTGACCGGCTGGCTCGACACCAACCGCCTTTAACGGGGATCAGAGGCATGGGTGGTCGGCGGAACCGGATTGGGTCCACGCCATTCGACAATCGAACGCGCCATTTCCTCATGCAGGAAGGCCTTGAAAGCCCTGAGCTTGACCGGCTCGGCGCGGCCTTTTGCGGTCACCAGCCAATAGGCACTGCCGGTCGGCACACGTTCTGGGAAGGGCTGCACCAATTGCCCGCGCAGGAGGGCGTCGCTCGCCAGAGTTTCCCAGGCCATGTAGATGCCCTGTCCGGTCATCGCTGTATCAAGGCACAGCGAACCGTCCGCCATCACCGGCCCTTCGGGTAATGTGACATCCTTCATGCCGTTGAATGCCAGCCACTCGGCCCAGCCGAGCAGGCTGTCATCCTCGCGGATCACCGGATGGCGGAACAAGTCGGCACGGTCATGGATGGTTTCGGCGAGCTTCGGGCTGCACACCGGGAAAACCCGCTGGCCCGCCAGCCGCTCGGCGGTGACACCTGGCCATGGGCCGTGGCCAACCCGGATGCACAGATCAACATCGGACTGTCCGGGATCAACCAGCGCCGTTTCCGGCTGGATTCGCACCTTGATGTGGGGATGCGCGCGGGTAAAGCGCTTCAGCCGCCAGACCAGCCAGCGGCTGGCAAAAATCGGCGCGACAGAGACCACCAGCGACTGGTCACGGCCGGGATCCGCCAGACGCACCGCGGTCGCCAAGTCGTTCATGCAGCGCGTCAGCCATTGTGCCACTTCCTCGCCCACGGGGGTCAGCACCAGCCCGCGCGCATGGCGCTGGAACAGCGGCCGCCCAAGGGCTTCCTCGGCG
>JBGSQC010000177.1:0-21415 GCA_041738295.1 Zhengella sp.
AAAGCAGGCCCGGTCAGGCCTTTGACTTGGCCCTGGCAACCGCTTCAAGTATCATCTTCTTTGCTTCGGTGACGTCGCGCCAGCCGCCGATCTTCACCCACTTGCCGGGCTCCAGATCCTTGTAGTGCTCGAAGAAGTGCTCGATCTGCTTGAGCGTGATTTCCGGCATGTCGGAATAGTTCATCACGCCATCATAGCGCTGGGTCAGCTTGTGCGACGGCACGGCGATGATCTTCTCATCCTTGCCGCCGTCATCTTCCATCACCAGCACGCCGATCGGGCGCACATTGATGACGCAGCCGGGAACCAGCGGGCGGGTATTGCAGACCAGCACGTCGATCGGGTCGCCGTCTTCGGAAAGTGTATGCGGCACGAAGCCGTAATTGCCCGGATAAGTCATGGGCGTATAGAGGAAACGGTCGACGACGAGCGTGCCGGCTTCCTTGTCCATTTCGTACTTGATAGGATGACCGCCGACCGGGACTTCGATGATGACGTTCACGTCTTCCGGCGGATTCTTGCCGATGGAAATGGCTTCGATGCGCATGTGGCTCTCCAAGTGTTGGATTTGCCTGCCGATAGCCCAGACCGCGCCATTGTGCAATGCCGCATAAGTTCTATCCGGCGAAGCGTTGCGCCGGATCGCGCCTGAAAACGGGATGGAGCCTGCCGGTCAGTTCCAGATATAGGCGACCTTCTTGACCGCCTTGGAATCGAAGATCTCGACGCCCTCGGCGAAATCCTGGCCGCCATGGCCCCGGTAGAATGACTGGGCGATGTCGTTCTCGTCAAGCGCCCAGACGACCAGACCATTGAGGCCGTGGTTCTCCAATGCACTGCGGGCGGCGGCAAACAGGCGGCTGCCAAGGCCAATGCCCTGATATTCCGGCAGGATGTAAAGCTCGTAGATTTCGCCTTGCTGGTCCAACTCATGGGCGCGGTTGCGTCCATAGGTGGCGTAGCCAACGATTTCGCCGCCGATCTCGACAACCAGGATGGAAGCAGCGCGGCGAATGGCACGTGCCCACCATTGCGGGCCGCGCCGGTTCAGCATGGTGATCAGCGCGGTGTGGGGAATGATGCCCGAATAGGCTCCGCGCCACGCGTTGACATGCACGTCAGCGATGGCGTCTGAATCTGCAGGCCCTGCCGGCCGGATCTCGATCGAGAGCGTGTTCATAATTTCTTAACCATAGACCAGCCTTTGCAACCCGCCAAGAGGCAAGGCGGGGCCGGACCATCGTTTCCACATCACAGAATGTGACTTCCCGCTTGCGGCGCAGGACGCGGAGATGATCTAAGGTCTGGCAGTCCAAATCCGGAGACGCGCCTTGTCCCAAGCAGATGCCGACCGCCCGGGCGGCTCGGTCATTGTCATTTCAAGCCATGTGGTGCGCGGGTCCGTGGGCAACCGCGCTGCCGTCTTTGCGCTTGAAACGCTGGGCTTTCCGGTCTGGGCCATCCCGACGGTGGTGTTGCCCTGGCACCCGGGTCATGGCCGGGCAACGCGCATCGTTCCGCCGCCGAGGGATTTTGCGGCAATGCTCGACGATCTGGCGCGCAGCCCTTTCCTCGGCGAAGTCTCGGCGGTGCTGACCGGCTATCTGGGCGATGCCGGCCAGGCGGAACCGGTGGCGCGGCTCATTGACGCCGTGAAGGCCCAAAACCCGAAAGCGCTGCATGTCTGTGATCCGGTGATCGGGGACGCCGACGGGCTCTACGTTCCGCAAGCAACGGCAGCGGCAATCCGCGACGTCCTTCTGCCGCGCGCTGATCTTGCCACGCCGAACCGGTACGAGCTGGAATGGTTGACCGGGGAGAGCTCACAGACAAATGCCGACCTGATGCGCATGGCGGAGCGCCTTGGCCTTGCGCGCCTGCTGGTGACGTCTGCCCATCCGGTGATGGACAAGGCGCAGGCCAATCTTCTGGTGTCGGGAAAGCGCGCCTGGCTGGCCGAGCACCGCCACATGGATGGCGCACCGAACGGGCCGGGAGATCTGACGGCAGCATTGATGACCGGGCGGCTGCTGATGGGGCAATCCGACGAGACGGCGCTGCAGACCGTGACAGCCTCGGTGTTCGAAGTGCTGGCGCGCTCGGTGAAGGCCGGTGCCGATGAACTGCGGCTGACGGCAGAATCCCACAGCCTGATCCGGCCCATGGCGATGGTCTCGATGCGCCAGATGGTGCGTGCGGCACCGAAGCGGACTATGGACACACAATGACGGTGCTGGCCGGAGCCGATGGCTGCAAAAAGGGCTGGGTGGCGGTGATCGAGCGCGCAGGGGTGATCGAGGGACCGCAGGTCTTTGCGACCTTCAAAGCCCTTCTTGAGGCGCTTGGTCCGGATTTCATCCTCGGCGTCGACATGCCGATCGGCCTGCCGGAGCGGGCAGGCCACGGCGGACGCGGGCCGGAACTGGCAGCGCGCGTTCATCTTGGGAATCGGCAATCGAGTGTGTTCTCGATCCCGTCACGGGCAGCCATCTATGCCGAGAGCCCGGACGGCTTGACATGGGATGAAGCGCTGGCGGCCCACCGGCGCGCAAGCGCTGTGGCGCGTGCAACATCTGATCCGCCTCGCGGGGTTTCGATCCAGGCCTTCTTCCTGTTTCCGAAGATTCGCGAGATTGACGCGGTGATGCAGGTGCGGCCAGACCTTCATGCCCGGGTCATCGAATGCCATCCGGAACTGGCGTTCTGGCGGCTGAATGGCGGGCGTGCCATGGACCTGCCCAAGAAAATCAAGGGCAGGGTGAACCCGGCGGGAATGGCGGAGCGCCGGGAGTTGCTTGTGCGGTCCGGGATGCCGGAAGCGCTCTTTGAGGGGCCTGTTCCCAAAGGTGCCGGCGAGGATGATTGCCTGGATGCCATGGCCTGCCTGATGATGGCGCGCCGGCATACTTTGGGTCTGGCCGTTCCCTTTCCCGATCCGCCGGCGCATGACAGCCACGGAATTCCCATGGCCATATGGGCGTGATTGCCGTCAAACCGCTTGACCCTTATGCCAAACTGCTTATCTGCATGGGACTGACCGGATCAGGCTCCAAGGGCAAAACCGATGACCACATTTCCTGTTGCATTGGCTGATGGCTACCGCGCCTTCATGAATGGGCGGTTCGTCAATGAGTCCGAGCGCTACCAGGATCTGGCAAGCCGCGGGCAAACCCCCGAGACGATGATCATTGCGTGTTGCGATTCGCGCGCAGCGCCGGAAGCCATCTTCAATTCAGCGCCGGGCGAATTGTTCGTGGTGCGCAATGTCGCCAACCTCATGCCGCCCTATGCGCCGGACGGGGAGTATCACTCCACCTCTGCGGCGCTGGAATTTGCCGTGCAGAGCCTGAAGGTCAAGAACATCGTGGTGATGGGGCATGGCCGCTGCGGCGGCATCAAGGCGGCGCTGACAACCGATTCCGAGCCGCTGTCGCCGGGCGATTTCATCGGCAAATGGATGGGCCTTCTCGGCCCTGCTGCGGAGGCCGTCGGCTCTTACGACTTCATGACCGGCGCGGAAAAGCAGACGGCGCTGGAGCGCATTTCCATCCGCTACTCGCTGAACAATCTGCGCTCCTTCCCTTGCGTGAACATTCTTGAAAGCAAGGGCCGCCTTGCGCTGCACGGTGCCTGGTTCGACATTTCCAGCGGCGAGCTTTGGGTGATGGATCCGGCGTCCGGCGATTTCACCAAGCTTGACAAGGACTTTCCGGCTGAAGTCGCCCATGCTTGACCTTGCGGCCGCGAACCTCTCGTCTCCGCCTGTCCTGTTTTTCATTCTCGGCTTTGCCGGAGCACTCGCCGGCTCGAAGCTCACCTTGCCGGAGGCCGTAGCCAAGGCACTGTCAGTTTATCTGATGCTGTCGATCGGCTTCAAGGGTGGAGCTGCACTTGCAGGCCACGGGCTGGATGCGGGGCTGGTCACGGCGCTGGCGTCCGGCATCGTCCTGTCGGCGGCAATACCCTTCATCGCCTTCGGACTGATCACGGTAATGGACCCGCAGCTTGCGCGCGCCGACCGGGCCGCGGTGGCCGCCCATTATGGATCAATCTCGATTGTCACCTTCCTGGCAGCCGGAGAGGCGCTAAAGGCAGCAGGCCTGCAGTCGGAAGGTTACCTGGTGGCTGTTGCCGCGGTCATGGAAACGCCTGCCATTCTCGTGGCCCTCTGGCTCGCCCGGCGGGGCAGCGACAAGCGGAAGGAGGGCCCCGGCGACCTCCTGCAGGAGGTTTTTCTCAACTCCTCCGTCGTCATCCTCACAGGTGCTTTCTTCATCGGGATGATCTCCGGAGAAAAAGGCCTGACGGAGATTTCCGCCTTCATCATCGATCCCTTCAAGGGTGTCCTTTGCCTGTTTCTTATCGACATGGGCGCGGTGGCCGGCGTAGGCATCAAGCGGGGCTGGCAGTCGCTGCGGCCAGGCCTGATCGCCTTCGGCCTGATCATGCCCTATCTTTCCGCGCTCATTGCCATCCCTTTTGCACTTGCATCCGGCTTGTCTTCGGGCGGAACTGCCGTGCTGATGACACTTGCGGCAAGCGCTTCCTATATTGCCGTACCAGCCGCCATGCGGCTCGCCCTGCCTGAGGCAAAGCCTGCCATCTATCTGACGCTGTCGCTCGGGGTGACTTTTCCCATGAATCTCATCGTCGGCATTCCGATCTATGGCGCAGTTGCGCAATGGCTTCACTGAGGAGGCGAGCTTGAACCTTCATGCCAAGAAGCAGATCACCGTGATTGCCGAAAGGCCGCTCACGCGGCGCATCACGCGCTATCTCGATGAGCAGCCGGTGACCGGCTACAGCGTCCTTCCTGTGCGATCAGGGCGGGGTGCCGACGGCTCATGGAGCCGGGAAGGCCTTGTCGGTGATGCAGGGCAGATGGAGCAAACCGTTTGCATCCTTGATCCGTCCCGGCTGGATGCGGTGCTGGAAGGCCTGATGGCGATCGTCCTTCCGCAAAGCGGGGTGGTCACCGTTCAGGATGTGCAGGTTGTGCGCGGAGACCATTTCTGACATGGAAGCCGCCGCTGCAGCGGTGCCACCCTCAAACAACGAAAGAACCCGTCGTGAAGAAAACCCTTAGCCTGCTGGCAGCCTTGCTGTTCCTTTCCGCCATGCCCGCGATTGCCGGTCCGGATGAAACGCTTTCCCGCTGGTACGCTGCCTTGCAGGCGAGCGATGAGCCGGCCATCTCCGCGCTTCTTTCCGACAATGCGGTGATCCTCCTGGAAGATATCGGCATCGAGCAGACCAAGGCGGAGTTTGTCGCCTCGCTCGGCGAATGGCGCGACGCCATTAATGGCGGAACGGTGGAATTCAAGCTCGAAGCAGCCGAAGGCGACGGTGCCACGACACTGGTATGCTATCGCTTCCCGGATTCGCCGATGACGGTGCGCGAAGTGTTCACCTTCACCGGAGAACAGATTGCCAAAAGCGTGCAGGCGCAGGTTGCCGACAATTGCGACGGGTTCTGAACCGCACCGGTGATCGGCACGCATGAAAAAAGCCGGGTCGCGATGACCCGGCTTTTCGTTTTCAAGGACCGACAGATCAGTTGCCGTCGATCTGCGCTGCCATCTTGGCAATGGCTTGCTGGTAGACGCCGGCGGCGTTCCAGCCCTGGATGGCGCCATAGTTCGGCTGGCCGGGCATGTAGCCGGCACCCTTCTTCCAGCCATGGGCGCGCAGGAAGTTGGCAGTGGAGGCGAGCGCATCAGCCGAGGAGCCCTTGAGATTCAGGCCGCCGCCATCAAAATCAACACCATATTTGGCAACCGAGCCGGGCAGGAACTGGGTCTGGCCCCATTCGCCATGCTTGGCACCAGTGGTGGAGTTGGACAGCACGCCACGGTCCACCAGCTTCAGCGCGGACATCAAATGGCCGGTGAAGAAAGCCGAGCGACGGCAATCATAGGCGAGCGTGGCAGTCGCCGACAGCAGGTTGGAGCTGCCCTGGTAGCCGCCAAAGGCGGTTTCCATGCCCCAGATGGCCAGAAGCGGGCCAGCCGGAACGCCGTACTTGGCCTCGATGCTGGAGAAAAGACCGGCCATGGAGCGCTTCTTGGCCTTGCCCTGCGAGACGATGGTGGATGCACCGCGCACCTGCATGAACTTGTCGAGCGTATATTTGAAGCTTTTCTGGTTGCGGTCGGCAGAAATGGTGTCGGACGCATATTTGGTGGCCATCAGTGCCGAGATGCCCTTGGCACCAACGCCGCCAGCCTTGGCTTCGGCCGCCATCTGGGCTTTCCAGGCTTCATAGCCACCTGCGTCATTGCCGCATTTGGCAGCTGAGGCCATGCCGGTCATGGCAGAAAGTGCAATCATGGCCGTACCGGCCAGCCGGAGGATGGAGAGGGTATGCATGGTCAACAGGCTCCTGGGGGGATGATTCTCGTTTCGCGGGAGTTTGCCAGTCGGCAGAAGGTTTGTCATCTCCCGCCAAAGGTCACATTTCCGGCATGGCAACCAATTGTGGCGGTTGCTTGACTCAGGAAGCGGCAAGCCTTATGGCAACGGCGACTTCAGCGACGAGTTCATTCTCTAGCGCCGACCAGGGGGCAGGCAGCCCTGCAATCCTGGAGGTCAACGTCCGGCAGCGCGATGCGCCCCCGGACGCTGTTTCGCTTTGGACTTTGGATCCGGCGCTGGAAGCCCTATCTGCATGGAAACCCCATGCGACGAGGACCTACGATGTTTGAAACCCTGTCCGACCGGCTCGGATCCATCCTGAACGGCCTTACCGGCCGTGGCGCGCTTTCCGAGGCTGATGTCTCGGCGGCTCTGCGCGAGGTGCGCCGTGCCCTGATCGAGGCCGACGTTTCGCTGGACGTGGTGCGCTCGTTCACCGACCGGGTGCGCGCCAAGGCGGTGGGTGTCGAGGTCCTGAAATCGATCAAGCCCGGCCAGCAAGTGGTCAAGATCGTCCATGACGAATTGGTCTCGATGCTGGGCGACCAGAGCGAGACCATTGATCTCAATGCGCCAGCCCCGGTCGTCATCATGATGGTCGGCCTGCAGGGCTCTGGCAAGACGACGACCACAGGCAAGATTGCCAAGCGGCTGACCGAGAAGCAGGGCAAGAAGGTGCTGATGGCGTCGCTGGACACGCGCCGTCCCGCCGCCCAGGAGCAGCTTCGCCAACTCGGCGAACAGACCGGTGTCGCCACGCTTCCGGTGATTGCGGGCCAAGACCCTGTCGAGATCGCGCGGCGTGCGGTGCAGGCGGCCAAGCTCGGCGGCCATGATGTCGTGATCCTCGATACCGCCGGCCGCACCCATA
The DNA here is from genome assembly GCA_041738295.1 of Zhengella sp. Taxonomy (GTDB): domain Bacteria; phylum Pseudomonadota; class Alphaproteobacteria; order Rhizobiales; family Rhizobiaceae; genus Zhengella. The sequence goes on from JBGSQC010000177.1 coordinate 7,286, forward strand.
TTGACGAGCCGCTGATGGTGGAGATGGCCGACATCCGCAAGGTGTCGTCCCCGCATGAAATCCTGCTGGTCGCCGATTCGCTAACCGGTCAGGACGCCGTCAACCTCGCCACCAGTTTCAACGACCGCGTCGGCATCACCGGCATCGTGTTGACCCGCATGGACGGTGATGGCCGCGGCGGCGCAGCCCTTTCCATGCGCGCGGTCACCAGCCGTCCGATCAAGCTGGTCGGTACCGGCGAGAAGATGGATGCGCTGGAGGAATTCCATCCCAAGCGCATCGCCGATCGCATTCTCGGCATGGGCGACATTGTCAGCCTCGTCGAGCGCGCTGCCGAAAACATTGACGCGGAAAAAGCCGCGGCGATGGCCAAGAAGATGCAGTCCGGCAAGTTTGACCTGGACGATCTGGCCGACCAGTTGCGCCAGATGCAGAAGATGGGCGGGCTTGGCGGCATCATGGGCATGATGCCCGGCATGGGCAAGATGAAGGACCAGATGGCTGCTTCCGGCATGGACGACAAGATGTTCGGCCGCCAGATCGCCATCATCCAGTCGATGACCAAGGCCGAGCGGACCAATCCGGACATTTTGAAGCACAGCCGCAAGAAGCGCATCGCGGCAGGCTCCGGCACGGATGCCGCCCAGATCAACAAGCTTTTGAAGATGCACCGCCAGATGGCCGACATGATGAAAGCCATGGGCGGCAAGGGCAAGGGCGGCGGCATGATGCGCGGCCTGATGGGCGGCATGGCCAACAAGATGGGCCTTGGCGGCTTGATGGGCGGCGGCATGCCGGACCTGTCCAAGATGAGCCCGAAGGACCTCGAAGCCCTGCAAAAGCAGGCCGAGCAGATGGGCGTGGGCGGTTCCATGCCGAAGCTGCCGGGCCAGCTTCCCGGAATGGGTGGCGGATTGCCGGGCCTCGGCGGTCCGAAGCTGCCGGGCCTGGGTGGCCTTCCCGGCCTGCCGAAGAAGAAGTGAGGGCGTGATGAACGAGAACTCTTCATTTATTATTGAACTTCTGAAGGTCGCTACACCACTAGCAAGTGTGTTGGTCGCGGGTGCGGTCGCTTATTTTAGCCCTAGAAACCAATATAAAATTAAAGGAATAGAATTAATTAGGGATAGGCATGAAAATTTGATAGATAGAATGTCAAAATTTATTGGTATGTCAAGTGAGTATAATAAAGCGAATACTCAATATGAAAGTTGTAAGGATGCTGCAAATAAAAAAGGTATGCAAGAATGGTCTGAAAAGAAGAATAAAATATTCAGTGAAATGCTGCCAATTGCTCACGAATTACGCATGAGAACATATAATTTAGAGGATTACTCTGAATTTGATAGAAAGGTAACTCTAATATTAAGACGTGAATTTGAGAAAGCTCAAGAAGGAGTGCCTATTCAAGAAGTGTGCAGGAGAATTGTAGCTCAAGATTGGAAAAAAATTGAGAGCTTATTAAATGTCTAACACAACATTTGAAGATAGAAACGAAACCGAACGCGCCCGTGACGTGCTGAAGGATCTGCGCCGCTCGATCGACAATTTCGATGCCGTGCTGATCCATACGCTGGCTGAACGCTTCCGCTGCACCCAGAAGGTGGGAGAGCTGAAGGCAACGCATGACCTTCCGGCCTCCGACCCCGACCGGGAGGCCAAGCAGATAGCCCGGCTGCGCCGCCTGGCCGACGAGGCAGGCATGGATCCTGACTTTGCCGAGAAGTTTCTCGCTTTCATCATCAAGGAAGTGATCCGCCATCACGAGGCGATCGCCGCCAAGGTGGGCGACCACCAGAATTCTTGACCCGACGGGTCAGGCAGAAGACCGACGAACACAACCGAACCAACGAATACCGAACAGGAGACTTAAGAGAATGGCACTGAAAATCCGTCTGGCCCGCGCTGGCTCCAAGAAGCGCCCCTACTATCACATCGTCGTTGCCGACGTGCGCAGCCCGCGTGACGGCCGTTTCGTCGAGCAGGTCGGCTCGTGGAACCCCATGCTGCCCAAGGATGGCGACCGCGTTTCGATCAAGGAAGACCGCGTCAAGCATTGGCTTGACAATGGCGCCCTGCCGACCGACCGCGTTGCCCGCTTCCTGGCTGATGCCGGCCTGGTGAAGCGCGACGCCCGTTCCAACCCGGAAAAGGCACTGCCGGGCAAGAAGGCCCAGGAGCGCATCAAGGCCGCTGAAGCCGCCGTTGCCGCTGCTGCTGCCAAGGCCGCCAAGGAAGCCGAAGCTGCTGCCGCCGCTGCCGCAGCCGCTGCTGCCCCGGCCGAGGAAGCTGCTTCGGAATAATCCGGACGCAGCATTGCGCATCAAAAAAAGGCCGCTCCGGGAAACCGGGGCGGCCTTTCTCTTTTCAGGGATATTCGCCTCAGGCCGTGATGCGGTTTTCCGCCGGGGCGGGGACTTTGCGCATCACGAAGAAGCCGACGATGAAGAAGATGGCGATGACGGCCATGCCCGCGCGCGGGGAGCCGCTCAATGCCGTGATCGTCGCCACCAGGAAAGGTGCGAGGAAGCTGGTGGCGCGCCCGGCCAGCGCATAGATGCCGAAGAAGCGGCCAGTCTCCTCCTTGGTCACCGAGCGGGCCATGTAGGAGCGCGACGAGGCCTGCACCGGACCGAAGGCAACGCCGATCAGCAGGCCGAAGACGATGTAGGCCTTTTCGGCTGCCGTGCCGAACAGGCCGCCGCTGTCAGCATCCGTGAACGGCATCAGGCCGAACAGCGTGTAGCCCGGACCGGTTGAGACGATGCCGATGGTGGCGATCAGAAGCGTGATGATCGAGATCAGCACGATTCTTCGTGCTCCGAACGCCGCATCGAAGCGGCCGGCGATGATGGTGCCGGGAATGGCAACGATGTTGAGGATGATCCCGAAGATCCCGATCTCGGTGATCGACCAGCCGAACATGGCGGCTGCGAATCCGCCGCCCAGCGCCAGCAGCGCGTTGACGCCGTCCTGGTAGATCATGCGGGCGATGAGGAAGCGTGCAATGCCGGTGCGGTGCTTCAGTTCGCTAAGCGTCGCCTTCAACTCGGCGATGCCGGCGGATACGGCATTGGCTGCCTTGCGGCGCACGCCGCCATCGGGCGTGAAGAAGAACATCGGCAGCACGAAAACCGCATACCAGATCGCGGAGATCGGACCGGTGGCGCGCGCATCCTCGCCCTTGGTGACGTCTATGCCGAAGGGAGGCTCGGCGCCGATGATGGTCCGGCCGGTCTCAGGGGATGCGGCGAGGAAGGCGATGACGAAGATCAGCACGATCATGCCGCCCATGTAGCCCAGCCCCCAGGCGGTGTTGGAAATCTTGCCGATCTCCTTTTCAGGCACCAGGCCGGTCATCATGGAATCGTTGAAGACGATGGAGAATTCGGCAGCCACCGTGGCAATGGTGAAGGCGACGGCCACCCAGAACAGGCTGGCGCCGGGTTCCGCCCACCACAGCGAGAAGAGCGCCATGATCTTGATGACGGCAAAGAAGGCGATCCACGGCTTGCGCGGACCGGTCTGGTCGGCAATCGAACCCAGCACCGGCGACAGCACGGCGATGATCAATCCGCCTGCCGCCACGGCATAGCCCCAGGCTGCCTGCCCGGCGGCAGGGTCGCTGGCAAGGCGGGAGATGAAATAGGGGCCGAAGATGAAGGTGGTGACAACCGTGAAGAAGGGTTGCGCCGCCCAGTCAAAGAACATCCATCCCCAAATGCCCTTGCGCGAGACACGGGTCTCGGTTTCACTTGTCATTCAAATCCCCTGTGGCGCGCGCCTGCGCGCCGTTGAAAGTTGTGGCGCGCCCCCGCGAGCCTGTGAATTGCCTCTTCAGGCGCCGGCCAGATCGCCCATCAGTGCAGCCGCCACGGTCAATTTCGAGATGGTCAGCTCGCCGCTGTCCAGAAGCGTGGCGAGCCGCGTTCCGGCAAGCCGGAGGTTGGTTTCGCGCGCCGTCACCCAGCTGTCGAAAGGCTGCTTGTCCCCGCCATGGTTGGTCAATGCCGCCATGGCAATTCCGCGCCTGGCAGCGTTGATCATGTCACCGGCACGCGAAAGCGCAAGGGAGTCATAATAGTCCGGCGTCGAAATGGCGCGCGCGGCATGTTCGATACGGCCAATCCGGAAATGCTCGGTCACGCGGAAATAGACCGAAGCCGCCTGGTCGAGCGCAACACCGGCTCCGGCGGCCACGGCCATGATGTCGGGCACCAGTTCGCTGATGCCGAGCATGGCGATGGAGCGCGCCAGTGCTTCCGGCACGCCGATGGCCACCATCCGGGCTTGCCGCTCGGCGAGCTTGTCCCTCATGAAGTCCGGCAGGAGGGAGGCAAGTTTCGGTTCCAGATGGCGGCGCGCAGCAAGCAGTTTCTCAACAGCCGTGCCGACGGCGGCTGCCGCATCGCCATTGCGCAATTGCCAGCCGGTGGCATGGAAGGTCAGCCGCGCCACATGTTCATAGAGGCGCAACTGTTCCTGTCCCGGAATGCGGTTGTCCAGCGCGTCGATGCCGCTGTAGAGCGCTTCCAGCCCGTAGCCGTCGCGCACAATGGCAAAGGCACGGGCCACATCGGCCGGTGCGCGTCCGGTCATGTCCATCTGGCGAGTGATGAAGGACGGGCCGCCCCGGTTGACGGCATCATTGGCCAGTTCGGTCGCGATGATCTCGCGGCGAAGGCGATGGGACAGGATATCCTCTTTCCAGCTCTTCTGCATGGCTGCCGGGAAATAGCGCATCAGCGTCTGCTCGAAATGCGGATCATCCGGCAGGGGGCTGCCCACAATGTCGGCAAACAGCACCAGCTTGGAATAGGAGACGAGCACGCCGATCTCGGGACGGGTCAGCGCCTGGCCGCGCGAATTGCGCTCGGACAGCGCCTTGGCGTCGGGCAGCCATTCCACCTTGCGGTCAAGCAGGCCGCGCGCCTCCAGGCTCTCCATCATGCGCGCCTGGTATGTCAGGTCCTCGGCGGCTCGCCGTTCGGCCTGCGAGATGGCCAGTGTCTGGTCGTAGTTGGTGTCCAACACGAGGGCGGCCACTTCGCCGGTCATCTTCTCCAGCAATGTGTCGCGCGCCTTGCGGTCCAGCTTGCCCGCGCGCATGGCAGACGCCAGCGCAATCTTGATGTTGACCTCGACGTCGGAGGAATTGACGCCGGCGGAATTGTCGATGGCATCGGAATTGCAACGGCCACCGGCTTGCGAAAATTCGATGCGGGCGCGCTGGGTAAGGCCGAGATTGGCCCCTTCGCCAATCACTTTTGCCCGCATTTCCGGCGCAGTGATGCGGATGGCATCATTGGCGCGGTCACCGACATCGCCATTGCTTTCGGATGTGGCGCGCACATAGGTACCGATGCCGCCGAACCAGAAAAGGTCGACCTGCATTTTCAGGATGGCATTCATCACTTCAGCCGGGGTTGCTTCAGTCTTGTCGAGGCCGATGGCAGAAGCAGCCTCCTTCGACAGCTTCAGCTGCTTTTGCGACCGGGAGAAAATTCCGCCGCCCTTTGACAGGAGCTTCGTATCATAGTCCTGCCAACTGGAGCGCGGCAGGGCGAAGAGACGCTGGCGCTCGGCAAGGCTTGCCATAGCGTCGGGATCTGGATCGATGAAGATGTCGCGGTGATCAAAGGCCGCCACAAGGCGAATTTCCGGTGACAGCAGCATGCCGTTGCCGAAGACATCGCCCGACATGTCGCCGACGCCGGCCACGGTGAAGGGTTCGGTCTGGATGTCGCGGTTCATTTCGCGGAAGTGCCGCTTGACGGCCTCCCAGGCGCCGCGCGCGGTGATGCCCATCTTCTTGTGGTCGTAGCCGGCCGAGCCGCCAGAGGCAAAGGCATCGTCCAGCCAGAAGCCATAGGATTGGCTGATTGCATTGGCGGTGTCGGAGAAGGTGGCCGTGCCCTTGTCGGCAGCCACCACGAAATAGGGATCATCGCCGTCCAGCCTTGTCACGCCAACAGGTGGAATGACAGTCTGGCCGTCGAGATTGTCGGTGACCGAAAGAAGCGAAGAAATGAAGTTGCGGTAAGCGGCCTTTCCGGCCTCGAACACCTGATCGCGCGTGCCGCCAGTGGGCAGCTTCTTGGGGAAGAAACCGCCCTTGGCACCGACAGGCACGATGACGGAGTTCTTGACCTGCTGGGCTTTCACCAGACCCAGGACCTCAATGCGGTAGTCCTGCGGCCGGTCGGTCCAGCGCAGTCCGCCGCGCGCCACCGGGCCAAAGCGCAGATGCACGCCCTCCACCTCGGGACCGTAGACGAAGATCTCGTGAAGGGGCCGGGGCTCAGGCAGGAAGGGGATCTGGCGCGGAACCAGCTTGAAGGAGAGCGAGCGCGGCGGGACGCCGTCGCGCTCCGGCGCGTAGCGGTTGGTGCGCACCGTCGCCTTCATCAGCGTCACGAAGCGGCGCAGGATCGTGTCATCGTCGAGGCTCGGCACGGTGTCGAGTGCGGCTATGATCGCTTCATCCAGTTCTGCCATGCGCGCTGGTGCGCCCTTGCGCGCAGCCGGATCAAAGCGGGTGACAAACAGGGCATAGATGTTGCGCGCAATCGACGGCCATCGGTTCAGCGTGGCGGCAATCACGTCCTGGTTCCAAGTGGAACCGGCCTGCTGGAGATAGCGGCCATAGGCGCGCAGGATGGTGACTTCATCAGGCGCCATGCCCGCACTGTGGGCAAGCCCGTTATAGGCGTCGTCATCGGTAAGGCCGCGCGAGGCCGACAGGAAGGTCTGCTCGAGCAGCGCGCCCCCATCGCCCAAGTCAATGGTGCGCGAGGCGGCGCTTTCCACCACCATATCATGGATGAAGGTGGCCGATCCGCCCGTTCCTGTGACCGTGAAAGTCCGCTCGGCGATCACTTTCAGGCCCATGTTCTCCAATGCCGGCACGCGTGCCGACAGCGATACAGGGCTGCCGAGGTTGAAGACCTTGAGGGCAGCGCTCGTTTCCGGTTGGTCAGGCGAGCGGTAGAAATCAACCGCAAACGGGCTTTCGGACGACATGCCACGCAGGATCGACGCATCGGTCAGTGCATTGGCGGCATCCACCACGGCGCGATAGTCGCGCGGGAAATGACGCGCGAGCGCCAGCGTTTCCGGATCGGTTCCGGCACGCGCTGCTGCCTCGTCGAGCGCATCGTCCCAGGTGCGGACAATGGCACCGACCTGCGCTTCCAGCTCCCTATGATCGACATTCGGAGCCTCGGTTCCATCGCGGCCGATGATGAAGTGCACGCGGGCCAGCGTGCCTTCCGGGAAGTCCGGATAATAGGCGGAAACGCGGCCCTCATAGACCTTGGCGAGATGGGCACCGATGCGCTCGCGGACATGGCTGTCATAACGGTCGCGAGGCACATAGACGATGACGGAGACGTAGCGTCCGAATTTTTCAGGGCGCGGAAGCACGCGCAGGCGCGGCCGGTCGCCGAGCGACAGGATGGCGGCAGCATTTGTCTTCAGCGTCGGCGCGTCGATCTGGAACAGCTCGTCTCGCGGATAGGTCTCCAGCACATTGATCAGCGCCTTGCCCGAATGGCCGGTGCGGTCAAAGCCGAGGTCGCCGATGACCTTCTCGACCTTGGAATTGATGAAGGGGATGCGCAGCACAGAGCGGGTATAGGCCGAGGAGGTGAACAGGCCGACGATGCGCAATTCTCCAGTCAGCTTGCCATTCTTTCCGAAGGTCTTGATGCCGATATAATCGAGATAGGCGCGACGGTGGACAACTGACTTGATGTTGGCCTTGGTGACGATCAGCGGGTCGGGGCTTGCCATGAAGGCGCGGATCTGCGGGGTGGTGGTTACCGCCTCGCCACCCCGGCGAAGCACACGCAGGTCGGGATCAGACAGGATTCCGAGACCCTTTTCGCCCTTGCGCTTCAGCGTGCCGGTCTTGCCGTCGCCGTCCCAGACATATTCGCGCATGCCGAGGAAGGTGAAATTGTCATCGCGCAGCCATTCAAGAAATTCCGCAGCCTCCTGCGTGGCCTTGGGGTCCAGCACATCCTGCGAATGGCGATAGACGCTGATCGCATGATCAAGGCGGATCAGCATGTCCTTCCAGTCATGAACGGCATCACGCACTTGATCCAGCACCGTCTCTATGCGTGCCCGCAGTGCCTTCTGGCGATTGGCATCCAGCGACGAGGCATGAATGTGGATCAGCGAGATGCGGTTGGTGCCGTCCTGCGGATTGCGGCGATTGGCGACGCCGTGAATGATGCACTTGTCCTTGCCTTCGCGGGTGACAGACAGGACCGGATGGATGACGAGGTGGAGATCGCCACAGCTTTCGTGGATTTCGCCGAGCAGCGAATCAAACAGGAAGGGCATGTTGTCATTGACGACGGTGATGGCTGTCACCGGCCGGCCATCGACGGCAAGGTCCCGGTCATTGGCAAAGTCGATCACCGAATGGCCGTTGCGGTGGCGGCGCAGTGCGGCGGCTGCGGCCTCTGCGGCTGCCTTCAGCGCGGCATCGCCATAGCCCGCGCGATCCTCCGGCGGAACCTGGGTGCGCAGCAGATGCTCGAGAACAGTTGCGGCATCGCCAGCCATGTCGCCTTCGGCCTTTGGTGTTGCGGGCACTTTTTTCATGGCCTTCCCCCCTCGCGCATCGGCGATTTTTGTTGTTTCAATGAGGAAACGACAGGCTGGCAGCATGCGCAAGCCCCAAAACAGCGATTGAATAGGTCAGGGAGACCAAAAGAAGATGACAAAGCAGGGAAAGCCGATCATTGCGCTGGATATTCCGGGATTTGGCGAAGTAAGCGAGGCAACCGGGGCCTATTTCGCCAAATGCGAGGAAAAACTGGGCCTGGTGCCCAATGTGCTGCGCGCCTATTCCTTTGATGACAAGAAGCTGCGCGCCTTCACCGACATGTACAATGATCTGATGCTGGGCCAGTCGGGCCTGAGCAAGCTGGAGCGCGAGATGATCGCTGTGGCGGTCTCGGCGGTCAATCGCTGCTACTATTGCCTGACAGCCCATGGCGCGGCGGTGCGCGAATTGTCCGGTAATCCGAAGCTCGGCGAGCAGATGGTGATGAACTATCGCGTCGCCGATATCAGCCCCAAGCAGAAGGCCATGCTGGATTTTGCGGTGATGCTGACCGAGGCGGCCGAGCGCATCGAGGAAGAGGATCGTCAAACGCTGCGCGATGCCGGCTGGCGCGACCGCGACATCTGGGACATTGCCTCGACGGCGGCCTTCTTCAACATGTCAAACCGGATGGCGGCTGCCACCGACATGCAGCCGAACGACGAATATCATTCGATGGCGCGATAAGGGGATAAGGTCAGCGCGGAAGCGGGATGGCATCAAGAGCGGCCTGGGCTTCCTGGTAGTAGCGGCCGACATGCTCGCCATCGACGAGGGCATGATGCACCTCGACGGAGACGGCCATGGAATGGCGGCCGTCGCCACCGGCGGTGAATTTGCCCCAGGCGATGCGGGGCGTGCAATCGTCCGGGCCGCGCCAGGCATTGTTGAGCGAGGTGAAATCGGTCCAGGGCGTGCAGGTCAGGAAGACGAAGCGGCCAAGATCGCCGCTGTTCGGCTTCAGCTCGGTCTGGGTCCGCGCGGCTTCGACCGCTTCCCGGCAATGGGCCGAGAAGGTTTCGAAATCAGGATCGAAATCGATCTCGGAAAAGGCAAAGCCGCCGCCTGGCAGGGCCACGGTCGACGAGATGTCGGCGCGGGCATATTCGGCCACCATGCCATTGGCGGCGAGGCGGTGGCGGAAGGCCGGGATGACATTGGCGGCCATGCCGAGCGCATACATGCAGGCGGTGTTGGGCGAGACACCGGCGGGCTTCAGCACCGTGACGAGGCGCGTGATGTCGAGCCTCGCCGTGAGGGCATAGTTGGGGTGGGCATAGGTGGAAAAGAGCCGGTATTGGCCGGCTCTTTCCCATTGTGTCGGGTCGATGAGCGTGACCGGATTGGCGGTCATGCGGCTCCCTGTGTGCGCGACTTCTCTAAGCGCTTGCGGTCGTTCGGATCGAGATAGAGCTTGCGCAGGCGGATGTTCTTCGGCGTGACTTCCATCAGCTCGTCGTCCTGGATCCAGGACAGTGCGCGGTCGAGCGTCATGCGGATCGGCGGCGTCAGCTTGACGGCTTCGTCCTTGCCGGCCGAGCGGATGTTGGTGAGCTGCTTGCCCTTGAGCACGTTGACCTCAAGGTCATTGTCGCGGGTGTGGATGCCGATGATCATGCCCTGATAGATCTTGTCGCCGGGGCTGATGATCATCGGGCCGCGATCTTCCAGGTTGAACATGGCATAGGCCACTGCCTCGCCCGACTGGTTGGACAGCAGCACGCCGTTGACGCGGCCGCCGATCTCGCCCTTGTAGGGCTGGTAGTTGTGGAACAGCCGGTTCATCACGGCGGTGCCGCGGGTATCGGTCAGCAGTTCCGACTGGTAGCCGATCAAGCCACGCGTCGGCGCGAGGAAGACCAGGCGGACACGGCTGCCGCCGGACGGGCGCAGCTCGGTCATCTCGCCCTTGCGCTCGCTCATCTTTTGGACGACCACGCCGGAATGCTCGTCATCGACGTCGATGACGACTTCCTCGACCGGCTCCATGAGCGTGCCGCTCTCATCCTTGTGCATGACGACGCGCGGACGCGACACGGCCAGCTCGAAGCCTTCGCGGCGCATGGTCTCGATGAGGACGGCCAGCTGCAGTTCACCTCGTCCGGAGACGAAGAAGCTGTCCTTGGCGTCGGATTCCTCGATCTTCAGCGCGACGTTGCCTTCGGCTTCCTTGAGCAGGCGGTCACGGATCACGCGGCTCGTCACCTTGTCGCCTTCGGTGCCGGCAAGCGGGCTGTCATTGACCATGAAGCTCATGGTCACCGTCGGCGGGTCGATCGGCTGGGCGTGCATCGGCTCGGTCACCGCCGGGTCGCAATAGGTGTCGGCGACCGTGCCCTTGGACAGGCCGGCAATGGCGACGATGTCGCCTGCATGGGCCTCTTCCACCGGCTGGCGCTCGAGGCCACGGAAAGCGAGGATCTTGGAAATGCGGCCGTTCTCGATCAGCTTGCCATCCTGGCCCAGCACCTTGACGGGCTGGTTCGGCTTGATCGAACCCGATGCGATGCGGCCGGTGATGATGCGGCCGAGGAAGGGGTTGGCTTCCAGGATGGTGCCGATCATGCGGAACGGGCCGGGCTCGACAGTGGGTTCCGGGACATGCTTGAGCACAATTTCGAACAGCGGGTTGAGCGAAGCATTCTCGGGACGTTCAGGCGTTGCGGCCATCCAGCCATTGCGGCCCGAACCGTAGAGGATCGGGAAGTCCAGCTGGTCGTCGGTGGCGTCGAGGGCGGCAAAGAGGTCAAACACCTCGTTGATCACTTCCTCGTGGCGGGCGTCGGGACGGTCGATCTTGTTGATCGCGACGATCGGCTTCAGGCCGACCTTCAGCGCCTTGCCGACGACGAACTTGGTCTGCGGCATCGGGCCTTCGGCTGCGTCAACCAGAACAATCGCGCCATCCACCATGGACAGGATGCGCTCCACCTCGCCGCCGAAATCGGCGTGGCCGGGGGTGTCGACGATGTTGATGCGGGTGCCCTTCCAGTCGACCGAAGTCGCCTTGGCGAGGATGGTGATGCCGCGTTCCTTTTCAAGGTCCCCGGAATCCATGGCGCGTTCCTGCACGCGTTCGTTCTCGCGATAGACGCCGGATTGCTTGAGAAGTTCGTCCACCAGCGTGGTCTTGCCATGGTCAACGTGCGCGATGATCGCGATATTGCGAATGTTCATTTTTCACTCGGGAGTTGGGCGGGGCGGTCAGGTCAACGGCAACCCGCCAATGGTCTTGGCGCGCTCTTACAGCAAATATTGCAAATGCGAAAGGGGGGCACGGGGAATGGCTTGCCAGAGTTTGCCCGGCAGGCGCGAAGCATCTCCTTTACCAATAAATGAACGATGTTCAAAATATATGTTGAAAGGATGGTGTGACAGGCGTATGAATGAACAACGTTCATTTATGGAGAGTCCCATGTTTGTTGTCGCCAATGTCGACCACCTCGCTTCGACCGGTATCATCACGCCGAGCGCTGCTGAAACGATGCGCCGCGAATCCCGCGACACGATGATGGCACTTGCCGTCAATGCGCTGCTGACCGGCGGGATCCTGACAGCCACCGGTGGTCTGATCTTCTGGCTGAAGGATGCACTGAGCGTCGCCATGGCCGGATCGGTCTTTCTTCTTGCCGGTCTGCTCACCCTGTTCAAGGGAAGCGATCTCTACCGCATGTTCGGCAATGCAGCCGCCCTGATCGGCGCCGGTATGCTGATCGGTGGAGCAGGGCTGGAACTGGTGGACAAGGTGCCGGACCTGGCGGGGATCACGATGCTGGCAAGCGGCGCCCTGATAGCCGGTCTGGCGGGGCTTGGCCTGCGGCGCCTGCCGGACCGGCTGCGGTTTTCCGGCGGTTCGATCTTTCTCATGGGCGTCGCCTTGCATCTGGCGGGCGGATATTTTGCGCTTGATCATGCGGCGATGAGCGGCCTGCCGGTTACGCTGTTCCATCTCTATGCCGCGTTGCTGATTGGTCTGGCCGGATGGCATACCGATGTCCGGCTGGTAACGGCCCTTGCCATCGCACCGTTTGCGCAAATGCTGGACACGGGCACGGCCTATTTCCATGCGGCCTATGTGTTCTACTCGCCGGAACCGACGCTGACGATCCTGCAAATGGGCTTGGCTGTAGCGGTTGCGACCTGGGCTGCGGCAAGATTGGGTGAACGCGATGCCCGTCATGCCCGCATCGCCGCCATGATGGCGTTTGTTGTTGCCAATCTGTCGGCCCTTGTCGGCTCGCTTTTCGGGGACGTGGTCGGTTCACATCTTTGGGGTCCGGAGGCGGTTCGGGAAGGTGACTGGGAGACCCGCCAAAACGCCATCGAAGCCTTCCGCGAGACAGCTCTCACCTTACCGGACCATGTGTTCTCCATCCTGTGGGCGGTCGCGCTGGCGGCCCTTGTCTTCCTGTCGGCACATCGCAACAACCGCGGCCTCTTCAACGCCTCGCTGACCTTTGCCGGAATTCACGCCTATACCCAGCTGTTCGAGACCTTCGGCGACGAGCCTCTGGCTTGGGTGATTGGCGGGCTGGTGGCCATTCCGGCGGCCTGGACCCTCTGGCGGATCAATCAGCAATGGGCAGTGCCGGAGCGGGCGTGATCCGCTACGAATCGAGGCAGGCCGTCACAAAAAGTGGCCTGCCTCAGCCTGCAAGGATTCCCTTGGCTAGGCTGCGCGCCCAATGGTCGGCCGCGAAAATCTCGTCAAGCACCTGAGGAACCGCGTCCCCTGACATGCGATCCATCACACGTTCCACCATATCGGCCATTTCGAGAAAGCCGATGCGCCCTTCGATGAAGGCATCAAGGGCCACTTCCTTGGCGCCGTTGAGCACTGCGCCCGACAGGCCACCCTGTTGCAAAGCGCGCCGCGCCAGCCGCAGCGCGGGGAAGCGGTCCTCGTCAGGGGCCTCGAATTCCAGCTTGGACAGTTTTGCGAAATCCAGCCGCTCGACCGGCAGCTTAGGGCGGAAGGGCCAGCCAAGCGCATAGCCAATAGCCACCCGCATGTCGGAGGGCCCGAGCTGGGCGAGCACTGAGCCGTCGCAATAGCCGACCATGGAATGGACGATGGATTGCGGATGGACGATGACCTCGACCTGGTCCGGCGTGAGGTCAAACAGATGCCTGGCCTCGATCATCTCCAGCGCCTTGTTGAACATGGAGGCGCTGTCGATGGAAATTTTCAGGCCCATGGACCAGTTGGGGTGCTTGCGGGCGGTTTCGGCGGTGACACCCTGCATCTGCTCGCGGCTGTAGGTGCGGAACGGCCCGCCGGAGGCAGTCAGGATCACCCGCTCGACGGCCTTGCGGCGGTCGGAGTCCAGAACCTGGAAGATGGCATTGTGTTCGCTGTCGACCGGCAGAAGCGTGCCTCCGGCATCGCGCACGGCAGCGGTGAAGAGATCACCGGCGGAAACGAGGCATTCCTTGTTGGCAAGCGCAATCGTGCCGCCATTGGCGGCAGCTGCCAGCGTCGGTTCGAGGCCTGCCATGCCGACAATGGC
>JBGSQC010000254.1:0-5826 GCA_041738295.1 Zhengella sp.
AGGAGCACACGGCTCCGGCTGGCCCCGAGCGTCCGCGCCGCATCGCCCATGGTGCGCCCCTGCATCAGGAAGACGACGCGCGTCGTGAGATAGACATAAGGGTAGAGCACCGCGCTCATCACAACGGCAGCCCCGCCGGTCGTGCGGATGTCTGGAAACCAGTAGTCGCGTGACGACTGGAACCCGAACAAGGCCCTGACAAGACCTTGAACCGGACCGGTGAAATCAAGGAATTCGCCGAAGGCGTAAGCTGCCAGATAGGGCGGAATGGCAAAGGGCAGCACCAGCGCCCAGGAAAGCAGGCGGCGGCCGGGGAAATCATGGCTGGTGACCAGCCAGGCCGAGGTGACGCCAATGCTGACAGTTCCTGCAGACACAAGCATCAGCAGGATGACGGTGGTGGTGATGGAACGCGGAAGAACCGTCTGCGACAGGTGCTGCCAGTCATCCATTCCGCCGCCAAGGGCCACGAGAATGACGGCTGAAATCGGCAGCAGCACACCCCAGGCCACCAGAAACGGAACAAACAACCTGCGCCCGGCGCGTGGCACCCGGATCGCCGGCAGGGTCTGCTCAGTGGGGGTGCTGGTGCTGATCATTCAGGCGGTTTGGGCTGGCATGAATCGAAAAAAGGGAGGCTGCAAGACGGCCTCCCCTTTCTTGGCATTGCCGAATGGTCGGGTCAATTCGTGGCGCCATCATTGAAGCCGGTCTTGTCGATCAGCTCCGAGGCGGTCTTGCGGTGCTTGTTCACTTCTTCCAGCGAGATGGTGTCCGGCTTGATCGCGCCGAAACCCGCAACGATGTCGGAAGCCTTGGCGCCGTCTGCGATGGGATATTCGAACACCTGCTCGGCATAGATTTCCTGGCCCTTGGCGCTGGCAAGGAACTCCATCAGCTTGATGGCCGCATCCTTGTTGGGCGAATGCTTGGCCAGCGCCATGCCGGAAATGTTCACATGCGTGCCGCGATCAGCCGAATTGGGGAACAGGACCTTGATGGCCTTGGCCCAGTCCTTCTGCTCCGGCTCTTTCTCATTGGTCTGCATCAGGCCGACATAATAGGTGTTGCCGAGCGCGATATCGCACTCGCCGGCGAAAATGCCCTTGGCCTGGCTGCGGTCATTGCCGTCCGGCTTGCGCGCCAGATTGGCCTTCACGCCGGTCAGCCACTTTTCGGTTTCTTCCGAGCCGTTGTGGGCAACCATCGAGGCGACCAGCGCCACATTGTATGCGTGCTGTCCGTCGCGGGTGCAGAGCTTGCCCTTCCACTTCGGATCCGCCAGTTCTTCATAGGTGATGGAATCCTGCGCCACGCGATCCTTCGAGGCATAGACCACTCGGCCGCGCGTTGTCAGGCCGAACCAGTTGTTGGCGCTGTCGCGGTATTGCGCGGGCACGCCGGCGGCAATGGCAGCGCTTTCAACCGGCTGGGTGATGCCCTTGTCCTTGGCGGCCACAAGTCGCGCCACGTCGATGGAAAGGATCACGTCTGCCGGCGAATTGGCACCTTCCGCCTCGATACGTTCCTCAAGACCCTTGTCGAGGAACAGCACCTGCGTCTTGATGCCGGTCTCAGTGGTGAAAGCATCCAGCAGCGGCGCGATCAGGGCCGGCTGGCGATAGGAATAGATGTTGACGGTGTCTTCGGCCTTTGCGGCATTGCCGGGTGAAAAGCTGAGAATGGCGGCCCCGGCCGCCAGCATTGCATATCGATACATGGTCATCTCCTGATGCCAGTGGAGGTCAAGGCTCCACGGAACTGAAAGCGCGGGCTCGGGTCCCGCGATTTCCTCCATGCATTAGTGGTCTGTTAGTATCAAGTTAAAAACCGAATAAAAACAACAGTTTGGAACTTTTCTAAACTGGCAATGTCCGGATCAATCCGCCAAAACGCGTGGCGCAGGGATGGTGATTTGCACCATCGTGCCTTCGCCAGGTCTTGAATTGATTGCGAAAACCGCCCGGTTGGCCTCCACCATTGCCTTGGTCAGGGGCAATCCGAGACCCGTGCCGTCGCCACGCGTGCGTTGCATGGTGTTGAGCTGCTTGAAGGGCTTCAGCGCATGCTCGACATCGGCATCCGACATGCCGATTCCCGTGTCGCGCACCCGCACCACCACTTCACCGGTGGGTTCGTAAACCGTTGAGACGATCACCTGGCCGCCGGGCGGGGTGAACTTCACGGCATTGGACAGGAGATTGAGCGCAATCTGCTTGATGGACCGCAGGTCCGCAACCACGTCCGGCAGGCCTGAGGCAAAGGACGAGCGGATGATCACCCGCTCGCGGTTGGCCTGTGGCTGCATGATCGCGACAGTCTCGGTCAGCGCGTCATTCAGCGCCACCGCCTCATAGCTCAGCTCCTGCTGCCCGGCTTCGATTTTGGAGATGTCGAGCAGGTCATTCACCAGGTCGAGCACGTGATTGCCGGACCGGTTGATGTCGCGCAAATAATCCTTGTAGCGCTCATTGCCGACCGGGCCGAAGCGTTCGCCAATCATCAGTTCCGAGAAACCGATGATCGCGTTGAGCGGCGTGCGGATTTCATGGCTGACACGCGCCAGAAATTCGGTCTTTTGCGTCGAGGCGTTTTCAGCCAGCCGGCGCGCTTCGGTCAGTTCGTCCTCGGCGCGTTTCCACTGGGTGATGTCGCGAATGACGGCGCAGAAGCCGCTGTCGGCAGGAAGCCGCCCGATGGTCATGAACAGAGGAATAAAGCGGCCGCGCGCTTCGCGCCCGATCACCTCGCGCCCATCATTGAGCAGGCTCGCCACGCCGTTTTCCGACAATCCGGAAAGATAATCGCGCGCTGCACGCTGGCTTTCCACCGCAAAGAGATGGGTGAACGGCTTGCCTGCAACCGCATCATTGTCAAAGCCGAACAGCGCCTGTGCCGAGCGGTTGAGCGCGCGCACCGATCCGTCGTTCTCGATCAGCACCACACCATCTGTTGCCGTGTCGAGAATGGTGTTGAGCTGGTTGACCGTGGCGCGAAGCTCTTCCGGCGTCCCGTCGGCGAGAAAGGCATTGGCCGGACGGGCAAAAGAACCGGTGTCATCCGTTTCTTGATGGGCGTCATGTCCGGCAGGTGCCGTATTCATTGCCGCGTTCTGAGGCGTGAACACCAGCATCAGGGCCTTGCCGCCATGCCAGCCCACCGATTGCATGTGCGTGCGCACCGTCAGCAGGTCGCCGTCAGCCTTGCGTAACTCCTGCAGCCCGTCATCCCGGGTGCCGGTTTCCTTGTCATGCGGATCGGCAATCAGCTGGTCCAGCCCGCCAGCCTCATCCAATGCCGCAAGGCTGTCATAGCCGGTCAGCTTCAGGAAGGCGGAGTTGGCATAGGCGAGCGCCTCGCCGCGTGCCACGATCAGCGCCATGGGCAGGCGGGCCAGAATCGAAGGCGACAGGTCGCCAGCCAAAAGGCGCAAGCCTGAAGGCGGAGCGTCATCGGAAGGAAATTCAGAAGCGGCGATTTCGGCCGTCTCATCAGCCACCGGCTCGATTTCGGAAGCCTCAGTGGTTTCCTCGAGCGGTTCCTCGACCAGTTCAATCGCCGGGGAGGCTTCATGGTCCGCATAGTCTGGGGATTCAGACGCTGGAGAAGCAGCCTCATCGGTATTGACCGTATATGCCAGGCCATGCCCGGCTTCCTCCGATGCCATGCCCGTGACGATACTCTCTTCGCTTGGATCGTAGCCGAACGGAATCGAGCTGCTTTCTTCAGTGCCTGAAGTCTCGCCTGGCTGGTCCAAAAGCTCCTGGTCGCCATCAAGGTTTTGTTCAGCGAGATCTGCTTCCGGTTCCTGAACTTCGCGGGATACCGGACGCAGGTCCAGCGTTGCCCATCCGGCCTCTTCGTCCACTTCCGGCATGCCGGCATCGCTTGGGAAAAGCTCGCCTGAGACTGTATCATCAAGGGGCGGCGTCAGCAGGTCGCCAAGGAACGGCACTTCCACCGGATCGCCCGGTTCAGCCGAAGTTGCCTCCTGGCGGATGCGGGGCTCGGAGGCGACGCCTTCCACAAAGGCTGATGCCAGATAGTCCTCGTCCCCGATGTCGGGGGTGGTTTCGTCAACGGTGCCCTGCAGGCTGACGGTCTCATCGTCGCTGCGGGCCTTGGGTGCCAGGCCCCATGCATTGATCGAGGGCGCTGCCGGTGCGGCGGGCGCGCTTTCAACGGCTGATTCAGGTGCCGATTGATCGCTGGGCACATCTGCCGCATGTTCATCCGCTGGCTTCAGCGTGTTGCCGATCTCCCGGAAGGCGAGACGCTCGGCCGGCGAAAGCAGGCGCTCGGAAGGCCGCTCGCGATGCTCTGCCAGGCTGATGATCTTGTCGGAGGTGCGCCGGTTCGGCTAAGGCGCGATTTCCAGCGCCGGGGTCTCTCCCATGAACGGGTCAGCTGCCTCCAGACCGGGAAGCTCCTGTTCCGCTTCGGCTGAATGATCCAATTCGCTGGAATTGCCCGGCTGGAGCGCCAGCCCGATCCGCTCGACATCGGCGCTCGCATCATTGAGGCGCGCGACGCCAAAGCCGCGAAAGCCCTCGAAGTTTCTTTGGCGGTCGTAGACCGGAAGGGCGGCCAGATCGACCGGCACCTTGAGATCGGTCCCTTGCAGCGGCCAGCGCACCGTCCGGCCGGACCACGTGTCGCGCCGCTTGAGCAGGCCGTCAATCTCGCCATCCGGATCGAGGTCGAACACGGCGGCCACATCCGAAAAGCGCCGGCCGATCACATCGGCAGCATTCGGGCCTACCGCCTGGATGAATTCATCCGAAAGCGCGGTGAACACCCCGTCCGCATCGGTCCGCCAGACAAAGCGCACCGGCGCGCGAGACTGCACCGGATCGGACGGAACAAGGTCAGCGACTGGAGCAGGCTGTGTTTCGCTTTCGTCGGCTTCGGCAACGCCTGCAAACGCATCCTCGCTTGTTTCAGGTTGGACGACGGTCTCTTCGGCTTCTGGCACTTCACCGGCAATCTGCTGATCGTCGTCAGCAATCGCTGAATTAAATGTCACGTCTTCATCCGGCGTCGCGCCAATGTCAGCGGTCTCGTTCCCGGGCTGCATATCAGCGTCTTGACCGGCAACCGCGTCATGCTTCTGATCGAAATACCAGTCGTCGTGACGGGCCGGGCTGTCGGCATGATTGTCGTTCCTGCCGGAAGATGCAGTCTCGCCGGCAGTCGAGCCGGACGTTACGGAAGCGGCAAGCCTGTCGCCATCTTGTATGGAACTGGCAGCATTTTTCCGGCTGCTGACGCCGAAGGCCATGCGCACCAGTTCCGCCACGCTGCGCGGGGTCCGGCGCGGTTCCGGTTCTGATGGAACGTCCGCGGCATGCACACTGGCGGTCTGTTCCGGTTCGGCTTGCGGCTCCAATTCGGGGCTGCCGTCATGCCAGTGGCCGGGCAGGGGCTCTTCATCCTGCACAATGTGCAGGTCGGCCGTCTCATTGGAAGTGAAGTCGGCAGCGGTTTCCTGCTCCATGCCATGCATGGCCAGCAGCAAATGCAGGGCTGGCTCATCGTCAAGCCGGGCAAAGCCAGCGGGTATCCGGCCATGGACTGAGGAAACCAGCCGCTTGACCAGACGGTCGGCTTCGCCGCTCACCTCGTCCACCAAGGCGGTGATCGTATCCTGTTCGATGCCGAGTGAGGCAAATCCGTCGGTGGCAGCAAGGACCGCACCGTTGCTGTCAATCAGCGCCGCATGCTGGCCTTCACCGGCAAGGCCGGAAATGGCGGCCTGCGCGCGAGACCCTGCATTTGCCTTCACCCCCTCAGCTGGCGCCGACAGCAGCACCGCATCCTCGCCGC
>JBGSQC010000256.1:0-4857 GCA_041738295.1 Zhengella sp.
CCAAGGCGTTCGGAAAGCTGGCGCTGGGCCGCAGCTTCCAGCGCGGTATCATGCAGCGGCGCGGCGCTGGCCTGCCCGGCCACGACTGGCACCGCGCATGCCAGAAGCATGGCACAAAGTATCTTTTTCTTGTTCATTGCAGGCTCCCTGTCCTTGGGAACCATATTCATGCAAACAGTCTAAAATTGCGCGAAAAGACACAGTAATCAAACCCGCAACAGGTCTGGTAAAGACCGGCACAACAGGATTGGTAAAGCCTCTGTTGCCATCAGCCCGGCAAGGGAACAAATTCCTTCTCATCGCCGGGCACGATGTCGAAGCAGCCGGTCTTCCACTCTTCCTTCGCCTGCTCGATGCGCTCGCGCGAAGACGAAACAAAATTCCACCAGATGTAACGCTTCGAGCCAAGCGAAGCGCCGCCAAACAGCATGAGATGCGCTCCTTGCGGCGCGGAGATGGAAATCGGCACGCCCGGTTTCAAAACCACGAGGCGCTCGGGCTCGAAGATCTCGCCTGCGACTTCCACCGTGCCCGAAAGCGTGTAGAGCGCCCGCTCCTCGGTGTCGGAAGGGAAACGGAAGGTCGCGCCCGGCTCAAGGCGCAGATCGGCATAGAAAGTCTCGTGGTGCTGGATTACCGGCGAGGTGACGCCATGCAATCTGCCCATCACGAGCCGCAGCGTCACGCCCTCGCCTTCCAGCTCTGGCAAGTCATCAGCCCTCGTGGTGGCAAAGGCAGGGTCGATCTCCTCCCTGCCATCGGGCAGCGCCAGCCAGGTCTGCAGGCCTGACACCGCCATCGGATCGCCGCGCAATTCTTCCGGCGTACGTTCAGAATGGACGATGCCGCGCCCGGCCGTCATCAGGTTCACGTCGCCCGGCGCAATCACCATCTTGCTGCCCAGCGAATCGCGGTGGCGGATTTTCCCGTCGAAGAGGTAGGTGACCGTCGAGAGGCCGATATGGGGATGCGGCCGGACGTCCAGCGCCATGCCGGGCCTCAGGATCGCCGGACCCATGCGGTCAAAGAAGATGAAGGGGCCGACCATACGCCGCTTCGCCGTGGGCAGTGCGCGGCGCACGGAAAATCCGTCAATGTCCTTCAGGTTTGGCACGATCACGAGATCAATAGCATCAGCGGCGGCGACATCGCCGACATCGGGATCCTTGGCTGGAAAGAAACTCATGGGGCTCGCCCTCCTTGTCCGGATCTGGAACGGCAAACCCGGATCATCGCGTGAAAAGCAGGACGAGGCAAACGCCTACCAGTTGATGAAGGAGGCGGAATAGGCAGCTACCGCCTTGTCGGCCGTCACCAGCGGCAAGTTTTCGCAGATTGCCTGTGCCACAAGGATACGATCAAACGGATCGGCGTGAATAGGTGGCAAGGTCTCCACGAAAGCAGCATGGGCAGCGGAAACCGGCAGCAGATCAAATCCGGCGTCCTTGAAGTGCTCCAAAGCCTGCCTGCTACCAAAGGGTGGAGCGCTTGCCCTTTGGAGCCCGTGCTTCAGGCTGATTTCCCAGATGCTGGCTGCTGAAACCAGAACTGCTTCGGCATCAAGGATGGATGTTCGGACCGGTTCCGGAAGGCGCTGCGGCTCTGAAAGCGCCCAGATGGCCACATGGGTATCAAGCAGCAGCCTCAAGATTTGGGCCCGGTGAACAGATCGGCGATTTCGGAATCAGCGGCGTTGAAGCGCTCAAGGTCCATCGGCGGAAAGCGGCCTGCCAGCAATCCGAGACGGCGGGCGTGGCCCTTGTCTTTTTCAAGCGGAACAAGGCGCGCGGCGGGCCTGCCGTTGCGGGCAATGATGATTTCTTTTTCTGCGCCGGACTCCACGGCCTCCACCAGCCTGGAGAGCGAGGTCTTTGCATCCAGCATGTTGACAGTGGGCATGACGAGGTTCCTTGGCTAACTTGGCCAAGATAGCCGGTCATCCAGGAATTTTCAAGGGAATGGGCGTTCCCTACTCCGGGTCGAGCGGCTCGGTGCCGGCCGGTTCGCCGTCGCGCGTCAGGCGGATTTTTTCCACCTTGTCCTCGGCGGCTTTCAAGAGCTTGGCGCAATGGGCCTTCAGCGCCTCGCCGCGCTCGTATATGGCGATGGAGCGGTCGAGCGGCACGTCGCCGCGTTCAAGATTTTCGACAATGCGCTCCAGTTCGGCGAGCGCGGCCTCGAAGCTCATGGCGGCAATGTCGGCGGTGGTTTCGCTCATGCGCTCATCCCCTCATCAGCCGGGCCACGTGGGCAGCCGCGCTGTCTGCCAGGCCGGTCAGGTCATAGCCGCCTTCCAGCAGGCTGACCACGCGATTGCCGGAGTATCGCCCGGCCACATCCATCAGCTTGCCGGTCGCCCAGTCGAAATCGCCTTCGTCCAGTTCGATCTCGGCCAGCGGATCGCGCCAATGGGCGTCAAAGCCGGCTGAGATGATGACCAGATCGGGCCGGAAGTTCTCAAGCGCCGGAAGGATGCGGCTCTGAAAGGCCTCGCGGAAATCCGCCCCGCCTGCGCCGGGCGAAAGCGGCGCATTGACGATGGTGCCTGCCCCGGTTTCATCTTTGGCACCGGTGCCGGGATAGAGCGGCATCTGGTGGGTGGAGCAGTACATCACGGTTGGATCAGACCAGAAGATGTCCTGCGTGCCGTTGCCGTGGTGGACGTCCCAGTCAACAATGGCGACGCGCTCCATGCCGTGCACCTTCTGCGCATGGCGGGCGGCGATGGCGGCATTGTTGAAGAGGCAGAAGCCCATCGCCTTGTTCTTTTCTGCATGATGGCCGGGTGGGCGGGCAGCCACGAACACATTGTCGGCGCGACCAGCCATCACATCGTCAACGGCAGCCGTTGCCGCGCCGAAGGCGGTCAGTGCCGCCTCCCAGCTTTTCGGGCTTGCCGCCGTGTCGGCATCGATGCGCACGATGCCTTCCTGCGGGATCGAATATTCCACCCGGCGCAGATAGTCCTCCGGATGGGCAAGCAGGATGTCAGCCTCGCGGCCGAGCGGCGAGGTGGCGCGGTCAAGCGCGGCGAATGCTTCGCCTGCAAGCGCGTCGGCGACCGCCTTCATGCGGTCGGGCCGCTCGGGATGACCGGCCGGCACCAGATGCTCGGCGTAGATCGGATGGGTGTAGAGGCGAGTTGTCATTGCACCAATCTATGCTCGGAGTTTCCGCATTGCCATGGCCTTGGCGCGGTTATCCCAATGGAAGTGAGGGGACCCCGGTCAGCGCCTGATCGCGATCAGCCTTCCGTTCTCGGTTGCCGTGATGAGCCAGCCATCGAGAGCGAGCAACGCCTTGTCGACGGCGCCGGGCAGGCGGATGTCGGCATGGGAGCCAAGTGCAAAGCGCAGGCTGCGGCGGTCTTGCGAGGGCATGACCAGAACCGGGTGCGAAGTGCCTGAAAGCATGCCGCCATAGGCGAGGCCCTGCTCGCGGCTGCCATAGACATGGTTGGTCACGTCGGTTGCCAGCCGGTCGTCGAAGCTGGCTTTTGTGCCTTCAAACCGCACGGCAAAAAGAACGCCGCCAATATGGGGCGTGCGAACGGCATAAATCACCTGTGCGCCGCCCTGCTTGTCCGGGTCGGCAGGCAGGATGGCGGCAATGTTCATCCAGCGGTTCGGCGTTCCGATTTCTGCAGCAACAGCGAGTTCAGTCAGCTTGCCGTCGCGAAGGCCGTAAATGGCGATTGCACCGCCCGTCGCAAGTCCGGAGCGGATCGTGACGATCTCGCTTGTGCCGTCGCCGTCAAGATCGGCGATGCGCGGGGTCAGGTCCTCGAAGACATGGGTATCCGGCAGCACATAATCGACGCGCTTGCCATCGGCAGTCTCGGCCACCAGCGATCCGCCTTCAATGTCATCGCCCAGCGCGCCATGGGGATAGCGGTCTGTCGGGCGGCCATACCAGGCGCGGCGGATCGTGCCCTTGCCCGAAGCGTCCACTACCACCGATCCGTCGGGCAGCGCGCCCTCCGGCAAGACGGCTGCCGCAGGCGCCTCAACCGGCACCAGGCAGAAGGTCTTTTCCTGACAGGTCACCAGCCGGTAGACAGACCCGCGAGCCTGCACCAGCAGCCGGTCGCCCTCCATGACGAGGGACGTAACCGGCGACGGCGTTCCGATGGTGACGATTTCGGCAGAATGCGCCGCCGTGGCCCCGGCAAGGAAGGCAAGCGCGGAGATGAACCGGATCATGTCAGCCCTTTCCCGTCTGGCCGCGATGACGCAAATAATGGTCGGCAATGGCGCAGGCAACCATGGCCTCGCCAATCGGCACGGCGCGAATGCCGACACACGGATCGTGCCTGCCCTTGGTCATCACGTCGACCTCGTTGCCATCTGCATCGACGGACTGGCGCGGCGTCAGGATGGACGAGGTGGGCTTGACGGCAAAGCGGGCGACGACCGGCTGGCCGGTGGAGATGCCGCCGAGGATGCCTCCGGCCTGATTGGAGAGGAAATGCGGCTTGCCATCCGCGCCGATGCGCATCTGGTCGGCATTGTCCTCGCCGGTGAGGCGGGCCGCAGCAAAGCCATTGCCGATTTCCACGCCCTTCACCGCATTGATGGACATGAGATAGGAAGCAATGTCCTGGTCGAGCTTGGAATAGATGGGCGCGCCAAGGCCTGCCGGTACGCCTTCGGCCACCACCTCGATGATGGCTCCGACGGAGGAACCGGCTTTGCGGATGGTTTCAAGGTATTCTGCAAAGCGCGGGATGGAGGCGGCATCGGGCGTGAAGAACGGGTTGCCCTCCTGCCCGACGACATTCCAGTCCCAATTGTTGCGGTCTATATCCACCTCGCCCATGGCAACCAAGGCGCCGCGCACCTTCAGCCCCGGCACGAC
>JBGSQC010000289.1:0-5490 GCA_041738295.1 Zhengella sp.
TCAACACGCTTCCCGCGCAGGCCCGACGGCTGAAACGCATCATGGCTGCAAGGCAAAAAGCAGTGGCGGAGCACGCATCAAGAGGTATCAAGCCGGGCAGCGCCCGCAACCCTTTGCCGCTCGGGCCGATGCGGCCGGGCCGTCCGCCGGGGCACATCGCCAAACCCCGAAACGAGGCCGATCTCATCCTCAAGGACTGCCAGGACCTCGCGCTTTTTCGCACCCCCGTGCCGCAGCCGCCTCCATGAGCACTGCCGCAGGACGAAGGGCACCCTCCTCTCCCCACCGGGGAGAGGGTGGCCCGAAGAGCCGGGTGAGGGGCAAATCAAAGACGTTCACGCCAGCTCTCCCAAGCCCGGCAACGCTGACGCATGGCCTTCGGACACCTTGCCGCAACCAAGCCCCTTTCCATTTTCTTTAAATCGATTTAGCTTGGCCGCAACAGGCAGGAGACATTTTCCCATGGCGCGCAAGCACAAGATTGCCCTTCTCACCGCGGGCGGCCTCGCCCCCTGCCTTTCGGCTTCGGTTGGAGCGCTGATCGAGCGTTACAGCGAAATCGCCCCGGAAATCGAAATCATTGCCTACCGCTCCGGCTATACCGGGCTGCTCAAGGGCGACATCATGGCGATCACCCCGCAGGTGCGCGCCTCGGCCCGTGTGCTGCTGGATTATGGCGGCTCGCCCATCGGCAATTCGCGGGTCAAGCTCACCAACGCCGCCGATTGCGCAAAACGCGGACTGGTGAAGCAGGGCGAGAACCCGCTCGATGTGGCCGCCCGCCAGCTGGAAAAAGACGGCATCACCATCCTCCACACCATCGGCGGCGATGACACCAACACGACCGCCGCCGATCTCGCGGCCCATTTGAAGGCCGACGGTTTCGACATGACCGTGGTCGGCCTGCCAAAGACCGTCGACAACGACATCACCCCGATCCGCCAGTCGCTGGGCGCCCTGACCGCAGCCGAGGTTGGTGCGCGCTTCTTCGACCATGTGTCGAACGAGCAGAGTGCGGCACCCAACACCTTCGTCGTCCACGAGGTGATGGGCCGCCATTCGGGCTGGCTGACCGCCGCCACGTTGCGTGCCTACAACAAGCGCATCGAGGGCCGGCATTATTGCGAGGGCCTGATGATGAACCACAATCTGAAGGACATCGAGGCCGTCTACATCCCCGAATTGCCCTTCCACGGCGAAGCCGAAACCGAACGCCTGAAAAAGGCCATGCGCGACACCGGCTATGCCACCATCTTCGTTTCCGAAGGTGCCTGCATGGACGAGATCATCGCCGAGCGCGAGGCCGCCGGGGTGGAGTTCAAGCGCGATGCCTTCGGCCATGTGAAGCTCGACGACATCAATGTCGGCAAATGGTTCGCCGACCAGATCGGCAAGGCGATCGGAGCGGAGAAGACGCTGGTCCAGAAATCCGGTTACTATGCCCGCTCGGCACCGGCCAATGCCGAGGACCTACACCTGATCAAGGGCATGGCCGACCATGCGGTGGTCAGCGCGGTTGACGGCATTTCAGGCGTTGTCGGCCATGACGAGGGCCATGGCGGCCGCCTGCGCACCATCGAGTTTGAGCGCATTTCCGGCGGCAAGCATTTCGATCCGTCCGCCGCCTGGTTCCAGCAGATCCTGGAACGCACCGGACAGGCGTGAGGGGCTGATCGTCGTCGTCAGCCTTTGGCTGAAGTCCGGCAGGCCATCGCGCGGTCCCCTTCGATCCAGAGCATGGTGGCAGGGGGCGTCGACACCAGGCCGATGCGCGACCGCGCAAGGACGGATCCGCTGACGATGATCCGCCCGGCCATTGCACAGGCCGTATGCAGCCGGGCGTGGAAAATTCCGTAGCTGCAATCCCGGAAATCCACATGGGTGCTGGATGTGGCAAGATACTCTTCGAACCAAAGGGTCACTTCTCCGCCCAACCCGTGCTTGGCTCCGAGTGCGGCAAGGGTCAGGTGCAAGGGCCGCTCTTCCGGGTTCAGCCCATGTTCGGCAAGGGAAAGGCGGCTGCCCCATGGCACCATGGTCTCGATGGCAAGGCGCACATGCTCTTCCTGATCGGCATCCAGCACATGCGACCAAGAGAAGCCCTTGGCATCAAAGAGTGCGCGAAGCGGGGCGATCACCTGCTCGCGCCGCGCCGCAATATCGGCAAGCGCCTTGTCCCGCAGCTTTTGCTGCAGCGGCGTCAAGGGTGGCTTGCCGGAACGCTGGATCATCGGCTCGCCCTTCCCGCTTTCTCACCCGCGCACGTGCTTCACCACAGCCGAGACCAGTCCCTGCGGCTGGTATTTCAGCTTGGAAGGGGTGAGGCCCATGCGCAGCACGATCAGGTTCAGCGACGGCATGATGGTGATGGTCTGCCCGTCATGGCCGCGCATCCAGCGGGCGTCGTCCGGCAGGTCATAGCCGTCCTGCGGATCCTTGCCCGGCAGGCCGCCGCGATCCGGCCCGCTGAGCCAGACCTGCTTGGCATATTCCGGTTTGCCCCATGCCGCCATGGAGGCAGGTGCCGGCGACATCATCCAGTCGACATATCCCGATGGCAGCAGCGACTGGCCGTTCCATGCACCGCGCTGCAGCAGCATCTGGGCAAAGCGCATCCAGTCGCGCCCGGTCGCATAGAGATAGGAGGAGCCCACAAAAGTGCCGTTGGCATCGGTCTCGAAGGTGGCACTTGTCATGCCGAGCGGGTGGAACAGGGCCCGCCACGGATAGCCTTTCGGGTCCTTCACCGAGCGCATCCAGATGTCGGCCAACATGACGGAGGTGCCCGACGAATAGTTGAACAGCCGGTCGTCCTCCGGGTTGCCGTTGACCGGGTCATGCGCCTTGGAAGCGGCAAAGCCAGCCATGTCGCTTTCGAGGTAGAGCATGCGCGTCACATCGGAGACGTCGCCATAGCCCTCGTTCCAGGCAAGGCCGGACGACATTTCCAGCATCTGCGTCAGCGTGATCGCCTTGCGCGGCTCGTCGTTCCAAGTGTCAAAAAGGTAAGTCTTGTCCGCCGTCAGCCCGCCATCGCGCATCGCTGCGCCAATCAGCGCGCCGGTCACCGTCTTGGTCATCGACCAGCCGAGCAGCGGCGTGTCCTTGGAGAAGCCCTGGCCATAGCGCTCGCCGATGATCCGGCCATTGTGGACCACGACAACGGCCCGCATGCCGGGGCCTGTCAGCGCGGCATCGTCAAGGATCGCCGCCAGCTTCGGATCCTGGGATGGCGCCACTGTCTCGCCCTCGGGCCAGATCGGCGTCGTGTCCTTCACCGGATCCGGCGGAACCTCGCCCTCGATGAACGTGGAACTGTAGAGGAGCCCGACATCGGTGACACTGGTGCAGCCGAGCTTTTCGCCGCGCCAAACCGCCGCCCCCGTGCCGAAGACGCCGAGCAGCTTGGCGCTGACGCGCGGCGGATTGGCCTCGCGGTCCACGTTGACGCTGATCGCCTTGAAGATCGGATGGCCGGGCGCCTGCACATCCACCGCCATCACTTCTCCCGCATCGCGGCCCGCCACGAAGACATTGGAGCAGACCATCTTGGCAGCGTAATTGGTCGCCACGCGCACCAGATCCGGCGGCGAGACTGCCAGCCAGCCGAAAACGCCCGCCAAGGCCAGAACCAGCAGCCCGCCGGCCCATTTCAAGAAGCGCATCATCCCCGTCTCCGCCCACTCGCTATCAACCCCGGCGAAAACCGGGGTTACCATTGCGTCAGCCAAGCGGATTGCGCGCGCCGGATCAAGGGGCAATCAGGATGACGCAGCGCCATCTTTGCCCTAGTTTGGAGCCGTCCCGAACACCCGATTCGCATCCGGAGCCCCATGCGCCTTCGATTCTTGTCTGCACTGGTCCTGACCCTTGGCCTCACCGCCTGCACCACCACCAATGTGGAGCAGGCGCTGGATGTGCGCGTGGCGGTCACCAATCCGCGCTTTGGCGACAATGATCCCCATGAGTGGAAGGGCAAGTCACCCTGGCACTATCCGGTCCACGGCATCGACGTGTCGAAATACCAGGGCGCGATCAATTGGGGCCAGGCGCGTGCCGCAGGCATTTCCTTTGCCTTCATCAAGGCAACCGAAGGCGGCGACCGGGTGGACGATTTGTTCCACCAGCATTGGGCAGGCGCGGCGCGCGCAGGCGTTCCGCGGGGCGCCTATCATTTCTTCTATTTTTGCCGTCCGGCCTTCGAACAGGCAGCCTGGTTCAAGAAGCACGTCCCGGTTCAGCGCTCTGCCCTGCCCCCGGTGCTCGACATGGAGTGGAACCACAAGTCACCCTCCTGCACCTTCCGCCCCGCAGCTGACGCCGTGCGCAAGGAGATGGAAGTCTTCATCTCCATTGTCGGCCGCCATTTCGGCAAGGTGCCGATCGTCTACACCACGGTTGATTTCTATGCCGAAAACCAGCTCTGGCTGGTCAAGGGCGTGCAATTCTGGCTGCGCTCCGTGGCCGGCCACCCGTCGGAAAAATACTCCGGCCAGCACTGGACCTTCTGGCAGTACACCGGCACCGGACAGGTTCCGGGTGTCAAGGGCGACACCGACATCAACGCCTTCTCCGGCTCCACGGGCGATTGGAAAAGCTGGCTTGGCAAAAACGCCCGCTAAGCAGTTGGCTGGTATTTGGGCGAAATCGACGGAAGAGGCCTTGCCATGACACCAGCTGCCAAGGATGAACCTGCCGCCGAAGTGCCGCCGCCTGCCATCGTGCCGGCGCTGGCCCTGCTCCTTGTCTGCCAGCTGGCGGGAGAAGTGCTGATCACCGGGCTTCGCTTCGCTGTTCCCGGCATCACCTTTCCCGGGCCGGTCGCCGGCATGGTGTTGCTCTTCCTCTGGCTTGCCATTCGAAAAGGACCATCTTCCGGGCTGGATGCCACCGCCGGCACCATCCTGCGCAATCTCTCGCTGCTCTTTGTCCCCGCAGCCGTCGGCGTCGTCCAATATGGCGATGTGATTGCCCGCTTCGGCCTGCCACTGCTCATCGCCGTCGTTGCTTCCACCGTGCTGACGCTGCTGGTGACGGTCGGCGTCTTCATTGCCATCGCAGGGCGCGTCAACGGGGAGGGTGGCGCATGAGTTCGCCAGTCACCGGAATCTGGGTCTATCTTTCCGCCTCGCCACTGCTCTGGCTGACCGTCACGCTGTGTGCCTATTGGGCAGCCGATGCGCTGGCCGCCCGTCTGGGCCGCCCGCCGCTGGCCAACACGGTGGTCATCTCGGCAGCCCTCATCGTTGCAGTGCTGGAGGCAACCCGCACGCCCTACGACACCTATTTTGGTGGCGCGCAGTTCGTCCATTTCCTGCTGGGGCCGGCCACCGTGGCATTGGCAGTTCCGCTCTGGCGCAATCTTTCCCATGTGCGCCGTGCCCTGCCCGCCATGGCTGCCGCGCTTATTGCCGGTTCGGTGACGGCTGCAGTCAGCGCCGTGGCCATCGCCTGGGCTTTCGGCGCGCCGCGCGAAGTGCTCGCCTCGCT
>JBGSQC010000293.1:0-5800 GCA_041738295.1 Zhengella sp.
TCGGCGAGCCAGGCTTGCGGCGGGTTCGACACCAGATCGTCATAGGTGAAGAGCGCCGGATCGGTCTGCACGCGTACCTGCAGCGTGTAGCGGCCATCAACGAAGATCACCGCCCGGTCGGCCATGATGAGCGCGCAGCCGGCCGAGCCGGTGAAACCGGTAAGCCAGGACAGCCGCTCGGCATAGGGCGCAACATATTCGCCCTGATGCTCGTCCGATCGCGGCACCAGGAACCCGTCAATCCCGCGATCTGCCATCCAGGCACGAAGGGCTGCCAGTCGCGGTGCGGCCTGTGCCGGATTGGCTGCGGACTGGAAGCTCTGGAAACGGGCGCTGCTCATCAAATCGGTCTCCCCCTGATTTGTGGCGGACGGTAACGCCGCGCCCTTGCCAAGGCAATCGGCTGGGTGAAGCCAAAGTGAAATGGTTAGGAAAGTGTTTCTTCGCACCTGCAGCATGCGCATGGGTGCCATGCAACATCGGGACTGGTTGACGGAGTCACCGTTCCCTATCTTGGGGGCGTGGAGGACGATTCAGTCCAACTGACGAGGATAGACAAATGACCGCCAAGACCCGTGGCTTTTTCCGTAATGCACTTGCCACCATCGTGGATGCCCGCCAGCGTCAGGCCAACCAGTATGTGAGTGGTGCCCTCTTGATGCTTGATGACGCTACACTGACGCGTCACGGCTACACGCGCGAAGAACTGCGCCGCCAGGGTGGTTCGGGCTCGATCTACTGATCGGCTTTCCCGGCCTTAACCTGCAAATGACGAGGGCGCCCCGTGGCGCCCTTTTTGTTTGCCTTGATGCATCGATTCACCATCTTCAAGCACGTGCTGATAGGCTTGACAGACTGAGTCTGCGTAGCACTTCAACCTATTGTTATTAAACGATACTTGCCGCTGTTTATCGCGTCAGGTGGATCGTCACCCAGCCGTTGCGCCAGATGGTGCGCTTGTGGGCAAAGCCCTGGTTCACATAGGCGGCGATGACCGCGCGGCGTTGTGACGCGAGAATGCCCGACAGGATAACCGAGCCGCCAATGGCCAGATGGCGCGCCATCTCGGGGGCCAGCTTCATCAGCGGGCGGGCCAGGATGTTGGCGATGATCAGGTCAAAGGGTGCGGATTGCGCCATGCCGGCATGGCGGAAGCCGGTGGCGGTGATGCAGGTGACGAGCCGTGTCTGGCCGTTGAGCGCGACGTTCTCGGCGGCGACCCTGGTTGCAACAGGGTCAATATCGGTCGCCAGAACAGGAATGCGGGCCAATTTTGCGACAGCGATGGCCAGCACCGCGCTGCCGGTTCCCAGATCCAGCGCCTTCATCGGGCGTTCGCGGCGGACCACCTGCTCGATCATTTCGAGACAGCCTGCCGTCGTGCCATGATGGCCGGTGCCGAAGGCCTGGCCGGCCTCGATCTCGATGCCGAGATCGCCGAAGCGCACCTTGTCGCGATCATGGCCGCCATGGACGATGAAGCGGCCGGCACGCACCGGGGCGAGGCCCTCCAGCGACTTGGCGATCCAGTCTATGTCGGGAAGCTGTTCGCGGGTGATCTGCGCGTCGATCCCGGCTTCTTCGAGAAGCTCTGCCATGCGGGCCTCGGCCTCGTCCACCATGTCTTCTTCCGCGTAGAGCGAGACTTCGTGGATGTCGGCATCCTCGTCGATCTCGACGGCGGCGATGGGGCAAGCGTCGTCTTCGAAGGCGATCTCGAGACGGTCGGCCATGCGGGTGGCCCCGGCCTTGCCGGTGGTGAAGAAGAGGCGGGTCTGGGTCACGGGTTCGGTTCCGGCGGGTTATGGTCCTGGCGGATGTGACAGATCACGCGCTGAAAGGAAAGGGCGCGCTTGACCGGTCAACTGCCGGCAGCCAGCCGCTTCAGCTTGGCAATCGCGGTGTCATGGTTTTCGCCATAGGCAATGGTGCCCTCGAAGCCGCCCTTGGCGTTGATCAGCAGGATCGAGGCCGTGTGGTCCATCGTATAATCCTTGCCCTCGTCGGTCGGGATTTTCTTGGCATAGATGCGCCAGTTGCGGATCACTTCGGCCATCTTTTCAGGATCGCCGGTGATGCCGGTGATCCGGTCGGTGACATTGGAAATGTACTGGCCGAGCAGTTCCGGCGTGTCACGCTCCGGATCGACGGAGAAGAAGTAGCCGCGCAAATCCTTGCCCTCGTCACCCAGTTCCTTGAACCAGCCGTTCAGCTCAAACAGCGTGGTCGGGCAAACCTCGGGGCAATGGGTGAAGCCGAAAAAGACCACAGCAGGCTTGCCGCGCAGGTCCTGATCGATGATCGGCTGTCCATGCATGTCGGTAAGCGCGAAGGACCCGCCAAAGACCTCATCGGATTTTCCGACTGACGCCCAGTTCCAGGCGATGGCGCCTGCTGCAACGGCAACGAGGGCAAGAAGGCCGAAGAGGATGGCGCGCATGGGATGTGTTCGCTTTTTTCGGGAGGATCAACTCAGAAGCAGGTGGCTAGGCCCGATTCAATGAGGGCCATGAACATGTCCGGCCCCATGGAAACCCAGGCGGCCAGCGTCAGCCCTGCCAGCCCGCCGGTGACGAGGGCAAGGATCGTGTAGCCGGTGAACCGGGGAAAGGCGGCAATGTCCGTCTGCTTCATGACAGCACTATACGACAGGCCGGGCCAAGCCGCAAAGGGCGCAGTGCCGCAGCAGATGACGCAGCGTCCTGGATCACCGGAACTTGAAGCGAGTTTTGCCGTTCCCATATGTCAATCGCGCCGGGATGCCTGCCGGCCCATGAAAGGATGATCATCATGCCCCTGTCAAACCGTCTGGTTTCCGGCCTTGCCGCCGGTGCCTTTGGCCTTCTTGCCTTCGCTGCCCCGGCTGGTGCGCAGCAGGTGGGCGAGGTCGGTGTCGACTGGCTCGGCAATGACATCATCATTGAGGCGATTTCCGATCCGCAGGTGCAGGGTGTCACCTGCCATGTTTCCTATTTTGATCGCGGCGTCATCGACCGGCTGCAGAAGGGCAACTGGTTCGAGGATCCGTCGAACAATTCGATTGCCTGCCGCCAGACCGGGCCGATCACGATCAACACCATCGAGCTCGACGAGGATGGCGAGGAAGTGTTCAAGCAGCGCCAGTCGCTGATCTGGAAATCGGTCGTGGTCAACCGCATCTACGACAAGGCCAATGACACGCTGATCTATCTCATCCATTCGCGCCAGGTGCAGGACGGCTCCGCCAAGATGTCGATCTCGACCGTGCCGCTTTACGGCCAGACGGTCACCTGGACCAGTGGCAAGCCTCAGTAAGCGGGACTTGCCGGGAGCGGGCTGCCACACTAGGAAATGGCATGGCCCGCGATCCAGAAGACGAGTTCAATTTCCGCAGCCCTGAGCCGCGCATCCACCAGACAGCCAATCTGCATGGCTGCAAGCTGGGGCGCTATGCCGTGATCGGCGAGCGGGTGATCCTGCGCGAGGTGCGCGTCGGCGACTTTTCCTATTTTGAGCGCCATGGCGAGGCTGCCTATTCGACCATCGGAAAGTTCTGCTCGATTGCCGCCAATGTGCGCATCAACGCGCTGGAGCATCCGATGGAGCGGGTGACGACGCACAAGATCAGCTACCGGCCAAACGAGTTCTTCCGCTTCCAGGGCCTTGATGACGCCTTTCGCGAGCGCCGCCGCGCCAAGCCTGTCACCATCGGCCATGATGTGTGGATCGGCCATGGGGCAGTGATCATGCCGGGCGTCACCATCGGCCATGGCGCGGTGATCGGCGCCAATGCCGTCATCACCCGCGATGTCGACCCCTACATGGTTGTTGCCGGAGTTCCGGCCAAGGTGCTGCGCCCGCGTTTTGAGGCTGTTATCGTCGAGCGCTTGCTCGCACTTCAATGGTGGGATTGGCCGGAAGACCGGATTTTTGCCGCGATTGGCGACATGCAGGCGCTTTCCATCACGGAATTCATCGAAAAATGGTCTGCCTGACGGGCTGGCCAGCCGTCATTCGTGCTGCGTTGCGGAATAGATTCTTTCAGATACATCTTGCAACCGGTGGCCGAACGCATTCAAACTCCTGAATATGCGGAAAACCCTTTCTCCAGAAAAGGGACGCGGGGAAACGGGAGGAACGGGTATGGCAACAGCTGATACCAACACGACGCCGCTACAGGCGCAGCCGCGCATGCCGGAAATCAATGCCATCAGTTTCGGTGATCTGACAGCCAGCCTGAAAGCCGGTATCGCGGACTTTGCCCGGGCACCGCTGTTCGGCCTGCTCTTTGGCGGGGTCTATGCGCTGGCCGGCATCATCATAGTGCTGGCAGTGACCCGATGGAACATGTCGTGGATGATCTATCCGCTGGCCATCGGCTTTCCGATCATCGGGCCTTTTGCTGCGGTTGGTCTCTATTGTGTCAGCCGGCGGCTGCAGAATGGCGAGCCGCTAGGCTGGCAACCGGTTCTCTCGCTGGTCTGGGCGCAAAGGCGGCGAGAATTGTCCTGGATGGCTTTCGTGATGCTGTTTGTCTTCTGGGTCTGGATGTACCAGATCCGGCTGCTGATCGCGATCATGCTCGGCCGCATGTCGTTTTCGACGCTCGACAAGTTCCTGTCCATCGTTTTCACCACCCCGGAGGGCTGGGCCTTCCTCGCAGTTGGTCATGTTGTCGGTGCCATCCTTGCCCTGATCATGTTTTCCATCACGGTTGTTTCCGTGCCTTTGCTGATGGAACGCGACATCGATTTTGTCACGGCCATGATCACCTCGATGAAGGTGGTGCTGAAAAGCCCGGTACCGATGATTGCCTGGGGCGTGTTCGTGACATTGGCGGTGATTGCAGCGTCTCTGCCGATGTTCCTTGGCCTGCTTTTCGTGCTGCCTGTTCTTGGCCATGCCACCTGGCACCTCTACAAGCGGGCGGTGAAGCCGCTGGCCTGACGCAGGCAGGCGCGATTAACCGGTGCCTGACATGGCGCGGCACAGCGCCACGCCACATTACCGCGTTTTCATTTGATCCGGCTGCCGCTTGGTGGTCCAAGAAGACAGATTCAACCTTGGAGACCTGTCATGGGCATGTCCCGGCCTGCGGGCTACACACGCACACAGATCCTGCTGCACTGGGTCGTGGCGATCCTGTTGATTGTCCAGTTTGTGTTCCATGAATGGATGGTGTCTGCGTGGCGCGCCTATGAAAAGGGCGAGGCTGTCGAAAGTTCCACACAGGCGCTGGCCATGTCCCATGTCTGGATCGGAATTGCGGTGGGGATGTTTGCGGTCTGGCGGCTTTGGCTGCGGTTTACCCGTGGTGTCCCGTCAGCACCGGCCGATGAACCGCAAGTGCTGCGTCTCCTGGCAGGTGCCACTCATGCGGGGCTTTACCTTTTGATGCTGGCCATGCCGCTGACCGGCATCGGCTTGTGGTTCTTTGGCATTGAAAACGCAGGCTTTGTCCATGGCATCCTGCGTTTCGCCCTGATCGGGCTGTTTTTCCTGCATGTGGCCGGCGCGCTGGCGCATCGGTTCTATTTCAAGTCCGGCGTCATGGAACGCATGGTCCGCCCGGAAGCCTGAATCACTTCACTGCTTTTGCGACCCAATCCTCAAACGCCCGGATCACCTCGTCCGGGCGTTCGATTATGGTGAAGTGCCCGCAGTCCTCAATGATGGCGAGAGTGGCCCCGGGAATGGCATCGGCCATGGCCTTGTGCGCTGAGGGCGGCGCCCAATCGTCCTGGCGGCCGGTCAGCACGAGGGCTGGAACGGTGATCTGCGGCAGCAAGCCGGTCGCATCCGGCCGTGTCAGCAGCGCGCG
>JBGSQC010000301.1:0-4576 GCA_041738295.1 Zhengella sp.
AAACAGACCGCATTCATCGCTCGGCAATCTCACGCCCAGCGAGTTCGCCATGAAAATGGCATTGCAAAAGCAGGCCGCATGAGGCCAGAAATGAACCAACGGACTCCGCGCAAAAGCGGATGAAACTCGGGTCTCAGGTCAATTGTTCTTTTGTTCGGCGCGTATCCGTTCCGGCCGTGCACTACCGCAATCCGGCCGCTTTGGCGGCACCGATGATGGAGAATGCCATGCATTTGCCAGCCGATGACCTGTGCCCGATCGACAGGCTCACCCCCTATGCCAACAATGCCCGCACCCACTCGCGCAAGCAGATCGGCCAGATTGCCGAAAGCATCCGCCGCTTCGGCTTCACCAATCCGGTGCTGGTCGCCGATGACGGCACGATCATAGCGGGCCACGGCCGGGTGGAGGCCGCCCGCATGATCGGCATGGAGGCAGTGCCGGTGCGGCGCCTGTCGCATCTGAGCCCGGACGAGGTTCGCGCCTATGTGCTGGCTGACAACAAGCTGGCGGAGAACGCCGGCTGGGACCAGGACCTGCTTGCCATCGAGTTTCAGGGGCTGATTAATCTCGACTTCGACCTTGAACTGCTCGGCTTTTCGACGACCGAGATTGACATTGTGCTGGACGGAAACACCGGGGCGGGCAGCCAAGAGCCGGACCCGATACTGGACGCGGTGGAGCAGCCGGGGTCGGGGACAGCAGTGACGCGCGCTGGTGATTTTTGGCTGCTTGGTCCTCACCGGCTGCTGTGCGGCGATGCGCGCTCGAAGGACGATGTTTCGCGCGTTTGCGAGGGCAAGCCTGCGCGCCTCCTCTTCACCGATCCTCCCTACAATGTTCCCATCGATGGTCATGTGACCGGCAAGGGCAAGGTGAAGCATCGCGAGTTTGCCTTTGCCTCGGGCGAGATGAACCGGGAAGGCTTCACGCACTTCCTGACCGAGGCACTTGGGGCCGCTGCATCGGGTTTGTGTGACGGGGCGATTGCCTATGTCTGCATGGACTGGCGCCACATGCGCGAAGTGCTGGATGCGGGCGAGGCGGTGTTTGACGAATGGAAGAACCTCTGCGTCTGGAACAAGACCAATGGCGGCATGGGCACCTTCTACCGCTCCAGGCATGAACTGGTCTTCGTGTTCAAGAAGGGCAGGGCAGCGCATGTGAACAATTTCGGTCTCGGCGAAGGCGGGCGCTACCGCACCAATGTCTGGGACTATCCGGGCATCAGTTCGCTTGGTGCGTCGCGCAACGAGGACTTGGCCATGCATCCGACCGTCAAGCCGGTCGCCCTTGTTGCCGACGCGATCCGAGACGTGTCGCATCGTGGCGACACGGTGCTTGATGTCTTTGGCGGATCGGGCTCGACGCTGATTGCAGCCGACCAATGCGGGCGAAGGGCACAGCTGATCGAGATCGATCCGCACTATTGCGACACGATCATCAGGCGCTTCCAGCGGATCACCGGGGAGGAGGCGCGCCTTGAGGGAACCGGCGAGATGTTTGCCCGGGTACGAAGCGATCGCAATAAGGCGCAAGACCTCCAGGCTGAAGGAGATGGGCAATGACTTTCCGGCAACGCAACAAGCACCGCCCGACGCCGAGCACCGACAAGGCGGGCAATCCGGTACCGCTGACCGATCTGCAAAAAATCCTTCGCGAACAGGCTGCGGAGAAGATCACCGTCACGAGCAACGGGACGCATAAGACGATCGACAAGTCGGAGGCGCTTGGCAAGGTCTATCGCTCGCTGAGTGCGCTCGCCCGCTCCATCACCGGGACACGGTGGTCGGGGCCACGCTTCTTCGGTCTCGGGTGAGGGGGCCATGAGGAAAGTCCGTTGCGCCATCTACACCCGAAAATCCTCCGAAGACGGGCTGGAGCAGGAGTTCAATTCACTCCATGCCCAGCGTGAGGCCTGTGCCGCCTATATCGCCAGCCAGAAGCATGAAGGCTGGGTGGAACTGCCTGACCACTATGATGACGGCGGCATCTCGGGCGGAACACTGGAACGCGAAGGCCTGCAAAGGCTGATGCGCAACGTGGAAGAAGGGCTGGTCGACCAGATCGTCGTCTACAAGATCGACCGGCTGACACGGTCGGTTGCCGACTTTGCACGGCTGGTTGACAGGCTTGATGCTGCCAAAGCCTCGTTCGTCTCGGTCACCCAGTCCTTCAACACCTCGACCAGCATGCGACGGTTGACGTTGAACGTGCTGCTCTCCTTTGCCCAGTTCGAGCGCGAGGTGACGGCAGAGCGCATCCGCGACAAGATCGCGGCCTCAAAGCGCAAAGGCCTGTGGATGGGAGGAACCGTTCCGCTGGGCTATGAGCCGGACGGGCGGACCTTGAAGATCGTGGAAGAGGATGCTGCCACAGTCAGGACGCTCTATGACCTCTATCGCAAACATGGATCGCTTCCTGCGGTGAAGCGGGAGGCAGACCGGCTCGGCCTGCGCACCAAGCCCGGATCGGTGTGCAGGAAGCGGGCGATGATGGAAAAGTCGAAGACGGAAAGGGCAAAGCAGGAGGCTGCTGCGCGGCAGAGCGATTTTGCGGACCGGCCAGAGAGTTCGACTATGCCGGATGCAGGACAAGCACCCGGATCATCAGGGAAGGATAGGCTGCCCTTCGAGATCAGCCACATCCACTACATCCTGGCCAATCCGCTCTACGCCGGTCGCATCCGCCACAAGGACAAGGTTCATGATGGCCAGCATAAAGCAATCATCGACCTGGATGTTTGGGAGGAGGTGCAAAGGCAGTTGCAGGATCAGTCTGGCCGCAAGCGGGGTTCATCCGCAACATCGACCTCGTTCCTGAATGGCAAGCTGTTTGACGAGACCGGCGATCACCTGACCCAGAGCCATGCCAACAAGAAGGGGGTGCGCTACCGCTACTTCATTTCCAACCGCCTGATCCGGGACAAGCAGAGGCCGGGCAGGCCGTCCCTGGAGAATGCCGGATGGCGGCTTCCGGCCAAGGCGCTGGAGGATCAATTGGCAACCAGCATCGCTACACATCTTCGTCAGCAACTGGGTCATCAATCGGGCAGAGGGCTTTTGAACGATCCATCGGCAGAAGAAATCGCCCGGCTGCATCACACGGTCGGTCTGCTCGGAGCCGACAAGCGCATGGCCACGCGCTCCGCGCTGCTTGCCACCATCGTGCGGGCCGACATTACACAAGGCCGCATCGCCATCCGGCTGGACCGGGACCTGCTTGCAAACCTGATCGACGTCAACGCCGATGGCATTGCGGAAACCTGTCTAACGTTCGAGGCTCCTTTTGTCTGGCGCAAGCGCGGCATGGAGACCAAGCTGGCGATTGGGGCCGGGTCAGCCTCAGAACTCGACATGGTGCTGCTCGGTAACATCGCATTGGCGCATCGCTATCATGATGCACTGCGTTCAGGCCAAAGCCTTGAGGTCATCGCCGCCTCCTACGACACCTCCACCCGCCGAATCCTGCAGGTGCTGGATCATGCCTTCCTGGCTCCCGGCCTCATCCGCGCCGCGATGGACGGACGTCAACCGCTCGGTCTGACCAGCGAATGGATCCAGCGAACAACGCTTCCCCTCGACTGGCAGGACCAGCATCGGCTCGCCGCGACGCTGTGAGTCCAAGCGTCAGGCCGACCCCCAAGCCTCACCGCTACCCGCCTTCGATGCTTGCAAACTCAAACTGTCAGCGGCAAAGTCGCTCGCGGAGATTTCAGAGCAAACAAGCCCCGCTTTCCAGGCCATTCTCCGTCTCTGCGCGCGACGCCGCTCCCCAAGCCTTTGGACAGGCGCAGAGTTTCCGGAGAACAGGACGGGTGTAGAGAAGCGGGAAAAGGGTTGGCTGCAGCTATCCGATTCGAACCGGAACTAAATATGCAATCGGCGTGATGCTTCTTCAGCTCGGTCGACGGCGAGAATTTTCCTTTTGAAGATGCAAGTTTTCCAGAAACGTTAGCGGCAATTTGGATTTCGGAGAAAAGGTATAGAAATCAAGGGGATTTCTGCCGAGTCTTCAGTCTCTGTGAAAAATCGAAGGGCGAAAGTCTCTAAGAAATCCGACTTAAAAGTCGAAAAAAACTATACAAAACAAGAGGTTAGCTGTGCTGGCTGGGGAACCTGGATTCGAACCAGGACTAACGGAGTCAGAGTCCGTGGGTCTACCGTTAACCTATTCCCCAAAGCCTGACGCAAGGCGTTTCCGCCCGGCGCGATGGGCGTCCTTTTACCCGACAGACCTGCCAAGTCAAGCCTTGCAAGAGCCATGAGGCCGAAATTCAGTGACCGGCTTTCCTTTGCCGGCTTGCCGGCTCGCCAGCCATGCCTCTTCATCTTTTGCTTTATGAAGGGGGCAATGCCTGTTAGACTGTCGCCAACGACATGATTGGGCGCCAGCTGCACCCCCGCAAAAGGGTGGTTTGCGCGGCGCGAAAGGAAACAGACGTGGAAGACCCCGACCAAGGCCGGATTCCGGCTGGAGAAGGGGCGCTTTCCGGCGAAAAGGATAGGAATCCGGGCCAGCCAGGCCCGGACTCCCGCCCAAAGCGCCGCAGGAGGCGGTCCCGGTCGCGCAAGCC
>JBGSQC010000026.1:0-27606 GCA_041738295.1 Zhengella sp.
GCCATGTTCACGTCAAGGCAGGCGACCTTGGCGCCCTTGGCGGCCAAAGCGCGGGCGGTCGCCTCGCCGAGGCCCGATCCTCCGCCGGTGACAGCGGCGACATATCCGTTGATCTGCATGGTGGTTCCTCCGAAAAACATCAAGATAGTTATGCAAGCTAACAATCGGGATTGTAGGACGGGCAAACGCGAAAT
Organism: Zhengella sp.; assembly: GCA_041738295.1. Taxonomy (GTDB): domain Bacteria; phylum Pseudomonadota; class Alphaproteobacteria; order Rhizobiales; family Rhizobiaceae; genus Zhengella. The sequence goes on from JBGSQC010000026.1 coordinate 195, forward strand.
GGCAACGGCCAAGGCGACACTTGGCGAAAAATGCCCTCGTGCGGACTGCTCGTCAGGAGATCAGGCTTCGCCGGCGCCGGAATCGGCGCGTTGATAGCGGGCGATGGCCGCGACAATGGCGGTGGCGTCCACTTCGCCGATCACCTTGCCATTGTCGACCACGCCGAAAACGCCGGTCCGCGTGGCGGCAAGTCCGATCAGTTCGCGCAGGCCGGTCTCCGGCGTCACGGTTCCGGCCGCCAGCGCCCCGCCATTGGTCACGCCGTTGCGCATCACGTCACGCGCGGTCAGCACCGAGACCGGGTTCATGTGAGCGACGAAATCCGACACATAGTCATTGGCCGGATTGAGCAGGATGTCCTGCGCCGTGCCGCACTGGATGATGCGCCCGCCTTCCATGATGGCGATGCGGTTGCCGATCTTCATCGCCTCGTCGAGATCATGGCTGACAAAGACGATGGTCTTCTTCAGCCGCTTCTGGAGGTCGAGCAACTCGTCCTGCAGGCGCGCGCGGATCAGCGGATCGAGTGCGGAAAAAGGCTCGTCCATCAGCAGGATGGGCGCACCGGTGGCAAAGGCGCGGGCAAGGCCGACGCGCTGCTGCATGCCGCCCGACAATTCCGCCACCTGCCGTCCGGCCCATGCTGAAAGCCCGACCAGTTCCAGCTGGTTTGTCACGGTGGCGGCGCGTTCTGCCATCGGAACACCGGACAGTTCCAGCCCGAAGCCGACATTGTCGGCCACGGTTCGCCAGGGCAGCAGGGCAAATTGCTGGAACACCATGGAGACCCATTGCGAGCGGATTTCGCGCAGGGTCTTGTCATCTGCCGCAGCCACCTGCCGGCTTTCGCCATCGCAATGGATGGTGATCTCGCCGCGTGTGATCGGGTTCAGCCGGTTGATGCCGCGCAGCAGCGTCGACTTGCCGGACCCGGACAGTCCCATCAGTACCAGGATTTCACCCTCGGCGATTTCCAGCGAGCAATCATGGACGCCCAGAACCTGGCCGGTTTCTTCCTGGATTTCGGCGCGCGACATGCCCTTGTCGGCCAGTTCCATGGCGTGGGCCGGACGGTCGCCGAACATGATGCAGACATGGTCGATGGTGATCGCCTTGGTCATGGACGGCTCCCCATGTTCTCGCGGGCCAGCCGGTCCAGGATGATGGCGAGGATGACAATGGCGATGCCGGCTTCCAGACCGAGCGGAATGTTGACGGTGTTGAGCGCGCGCACGACGGGTTTGCCGAGGCCATTGGCACCGATCAGCGCAGCGATGACCACCATGGAGAGCGACAGCATGATGCACTGGGTGAGGCCGGCCATGATGGTGGGCATGGCGGCGGGCAGTTCGACTTTTCGCAGCAATTGGCGCGGCGTTGCGCCGAAGGCAAGGCCGGCCTCGATCATCGGCTGCGGCACCGAGGTGATGCCAAGGTAAGTGAGGCGGATGGGGGCAGGGGCGGCAAAGATGACGGTGACGATCAGGCCGGGTGCCAGGCCCAGGCCGAACAGGATCAGCACCGGGATCAGGTAGACAAAGGTCGGCATGGTCTGCATCAGGTCCAGCACAGGCTGCACATAGCCGAAGAGGTGGCGTCGGTGGGCAAGCCAGATGCCGATCGGCACGCCGATGGTCATGGACATGACGGCAGCCGCGACGACGAGCACCAGCGTCTCGACCGTCTCTTTCCAGAGGTTCTGGTTGATGATGAAGGCAAGCCCGATGATGATACCGAGTGCCAGTTTCCACGAGCGGTGGAGATAGAAGCCGAGACCTGCGATGGCCAGGACAAGCAGGGAAGGGGGCAGCCAGAGCAAGCCGTCGATCAGTCCGTCGAGCAGGAATTTGAGGCCGTCGGATATGGCGTCAAACAGCCATTCAAAATTGTCGGTCAGGAAGCCGAAGAGCGCCTTGCCCCATTGCCCGACCGGAATTTTTGCTGACGTCAAGGCTTCCGCTAGCGGATCCATAGGCCTGTCCCCTCAAATGACGTGAGGCCCGGCATTTCTGCCGGGCCTGTCAGCAGGCAGATCACATGCCGAGCTTGGCCTTGACGGCGGCAGCAGCATCGCCGCCATCACGGGTGGTCACGCCGGCCAGCCACGGGGTGGCAGCATCCGGATTGGCCTTGAGCCAGGTCAGCGCGGCTGCATTGGCGTCGGTGCCCTTGAGGATCGCGTCCATGATCTGGTTTTCCATGGAGAGCGTGAAGGTCAGGTTCTGGATGAACTTGCCGACGTTGGGGCATTCGGTGGTGTAGCCGGCGCGCACATTGGTGTGGACGGTTGCCGCGCCGAAGCCCGAATCGCCCATGCCGTCGAGATAGGTAATGGCCATCTCGCCCATGACCGGATGCGGGGTCCAGCCGAGGAAGGCAATCCATTCCTTGTTCTTCAGCGCCTTTTCGGCCTGCGAAAGCATGCCGGCTTCAGACGATTCCACCAGCTCGAAGCCTTCAAGGCCATTGGCCTTGTTGGAGATCATTTCGAGCACGATGCGGTTGCCGTCGTTGCCCGGCTCGATGCCGTAGATCTTCTTGTCGAACTTGTCGGCCATCTTGCCGATGTCGGCCAGGCTCTTGACGCCGCCTTCGGCGACATAGGTCGGAACGACGAGGCCGTAGCCGGCGCCATCCAGGTTCTTGGCGATGGTCTCAACCGACTTGTCGTCGAGGAAGGGCTGCACGTCTCCGGCCATGGAGGGCATCCAGTTGCCGAGGAAGACGTCGATGTCCTTATTCTTCAGCGACTGGTAGGTGACCGGAACGGAGAGCACCTGAAGTTCGGGCTTGTAGCCGAGTGCCTCAAGCAGGACGGTGGCGACACCGGTGGTGGCCTGGATGTCGGTCCAGCCCACGTCGGAGAAGCGCACGGCGGTGCAGCTGTCGGGATCGGCAGCCAGGGCAGGCACGGCGACAAGCGAAGAAGCAGCCAGCAGAGCTGCGGCAAAATGTTTGATCATAAGACCACTCCCATTTGTTGTTCATTGCCGGACCTGACTATTACAGAAGCTGGCCGGTTCGGTTAAGTTTTTTCCATCGCGCCACAGATTTTGCGCGAATGCAAGCTTTTGTTGAATGGTCGTTCAACAAAAGCTGAAGCCGGAGGAGAGTGCCTTGCCGAAAGTGGGAATGGAACCGATCCGCAAGCGCTCGCTGATCGAGGCGGCGTTGGCGGCCATCCATGCCCGTGGATCACTGGACGTGACGATGAGCGACATTGCGCGGCGTGCTGGGGTGAGCCAGGGGCTGGCGCATCATTATTTCGACAGCAAGGAACATCTCATCGTCTCGGCCATGCGGTATCTGCTGTCGCTCTATGCGCAGGCGGTGCGCGAGCAGATGGCGCTTGCCCATACGCCGCGTGAACGGGTCAGCGCGATCATCTCGGCCAGCCTGTCGCGCGACCAGTTCCAGCCGGAGACCGTTTCGGCCTGGCTGGTTTTTTATGTCCATGCGCAGGGGTCTGTTCCGGCGCGGCGGCTTCACACGGTCTATTCGCGCCGCCTGATCTCCAACCTGCTGCATGCGCTGCGTCCGATGGCGGGAGACCGGGCCGGCGAGATCGCCGAGGGCGTTGCCTCGCTGATCGACGGATTGTACATCCGTGAAGCGCTGTCGCCCGGTGGCCGCCTGCCGGTGGTGCCGGTCGAACTGGTGGAGCGCTATGTCGATGCCATGACCGGGCAGGCAGGAATGACAAGGCATCGGGACTGAACAATGGCCAAGCTCTATTTTCACTATTCGGCCATGAATGCCGGCAAATCGACGCTGCTGCTGCAGGCAGCGCACAATTACCGCGAGCGCGGCATGAACGTGATGCTGCTGACGGCAGCGCTCGATGACCGCGCCGGAAACGGGCGCATCGCCTCGCGCATCGGGTTGGCGCAGGAGGCCGAGCCCTTCAAGGCAGGCGATGACCTGCTGACGCTGATCGTCAGCCATCACAAGGCTTCCGGTCCGCTGCATTGCGTTTTTGTTGATGAGGCGCAATTCCTTGAAAAGGAACAAGTCTGGCAGCTGGCACGCGTGTCCGACCGGCTGGGTATTCCGGTGATGACCTATGGATTGCGCACCGATTTCCGTGGCAAACTGTTCCCCGGCTCGCGCGAACTGCTGGCCATTGCCGACGATCTGCGCGAGGTGCGCACGATCTGCCGCTGCGGCCGCAAGGCCTCCATGGTGGTGCGTCTCGGGCCGGACGGCAAGGTGGCGCGCGACGGGGCCCAAGTCGTCATCGGCGGCGAGGACCGCTATGTCTCGCTATGCCGGCAGCACTGGGAAGAAGAAATGGGCCGCGCGCCGCCTGAGGACTTGATCGGGTTTGTAAGGAAGTGAAGCCTGCTGAGGAAACGCCGGTCACCCGTCCACGGGTTCCCCCGCATCCGTACCATTCCTGGCGTCCAGAATGACGGATATCCGCTCGATCAGTTCTGCGGCACCCCTGGAATAAGGGTCCAGACGGAAAAAGGCACCGTCTGCGAATGTAACGGTCACTCCCCGGAACGGTGAATCCTCAAGGGTTGCGACGAGTGAAAGGGCGCGGGTTTCCATTGCCTTGGGGCTAAGAAACGTCACTGTTGTTCCGCGCCAGGAGACGGCGCGATGCCTGATTGCCCTGATCGTCCAGGCCGAAAGGACGGCCCCCGAACCGAAGACGACAATCAGCCAGAACAGCACCTGCATCTGGAATTCGGCATCCGGCCGGCTTGATCCGACAAACAGGTAGATCCAGCCCATGAAGCCGGAAAGGGCGGCGCTCAGCCAGAGCGCGGCCCAGTGCATCGGGCCGGGGGTGACAGATCGCCAGCCGCGCGGACCGGGCTTCGCGGAGAGTGGCAAGGCGGCAATCAACGCCACGACGATTGCCGCGAGCAGGAAAGCCACCACGCGCTCGGCGGAAACAAGCAAGTGACTTCTCCCTGCTGCCTTGACGGCCCATGATCATGCAACAATTCAACCATGTCAGGCGTTAAGGGAATGTGCCTGCGTGATAAGGGGCGTATGATCGCCTTCGTCTTGCCAAAATGTCTCATTTATTTCGCAGGCGCGATATGCAAGGAGTGCCGCCCGAAGGTACGTTCCGGTTTCCCCAAGGAGAAAAACCATGAATTTCCGCATTGCTCTCGGCCTCGCCGTGTTTGCCGCCCTCGCTGCTCCGGCCCATGCCGAAGGCGACGCCAAGGCAGGCAAGAATGTCTTCAAGAAGTGCGCCGCCTGCCATGCAGTGGACGGCAAGAACAAGGTCGGCCCGCATCTGGACGGCGTGCTCGGCCGCACCGCCGGCACTGTTGCAGATTTCAAGTACTCGCCTGCCATGGTCGAGAAGGGTGCTGGCGACCTCGTCTGGAACGAAGAGACGATCACCGCCTACATGAAGGATCCGAAGGACTATGTCCCGAAGAACAAGATGGCGTTTGCCGGCCTGAAGAAGGACGAGGACATCGTCAACCTGCTCGCCTTCCTCAAGGATCCGGCTGCTGCTGAATAATTGTCGCCAGCGGCTATGTGACTTCAATCACGGGCCGGTGCGAAAGCGCCGGCCCTTTTTGCTGTCGGAACGACGGACGCACTTTTAATCCCCCGTCGCGCTCCCTATAGTCTGGTTCAACACGCAATCGCCAGCTTCGGGGAGCATCCGCATGGCCCAGCTTCAAGACATCGACAAGGAAATCGAGCGCACCCGCAAGGAAGTCCTTGAGATGCGATCGAAACTCGATCAGTCCGGTGTGATCCTTGAGAAATTTGCCAAGTCGGATGCCAAGATCGGCCAGGCCGATTTCGACATCGAGAATGACCGAATCCAGGACGTGCTGGTGCAGCAGAAGACCATGGAAGGCAACATTGCCGACCTGATCATCGGTCTTGAGGATGCCACCAATGTTTTCGGCTCCGAATTCGAGAGCATGAAGAGCTACACCGGCATGGAAAAGTTCATCGGCATCTTTTCCAAGCAGCGCATGCAGCGCATGCGCACCGAGCGTGTGCGCAACATGAGCCTTTCGGGCAATCTGCAGGAACTGCTGGCGAAATCCGACACGATCGTCGGCATCCTGAAGGACCAGAAGGGCGTTCTCGACAGCCGCTATGAAACCTCGGAAGCGAGCCTCAAGCAGGTGCTGGAGCGCCGCAAGGACGCCATGAACCGGCTGGAAGCCACGCAGAAGCGCATCGAGGCACTGAACCCGATGCTGATGGACGTGGAAAACCGCATTGCGGCAGCCACCGACCAGATGGCGCGCACCGACCTGGAGAGCGAGCGCTCGACGCTGGCCACCGAATACAACGAGATGCAGGCGAAAGAGCAGGAGCTGCTGGCCGAAAGCCAGACGCTGGAGCGCTACACCTCGATGTTCCAGACCTTCGTGGATTCGCTTAACAACCAGAAGGCCGCGCAGCAGACGCTGATCAACAAGCTGACCATCGACACCGAACAGCGCATCGTCCTCTACAAGGCGCTGGAAGACAGCTTGAAGACGGCGGCGCAGCAGGATGTCGCCCACAAGATCAACACGCTGGGCAGCGAGGTGGACAACACGGCCGAAGAGACCATGGCCGGCATCGGCGCGGCTGCGCAAAAGCACATTGGCGACCTTCTGGAAATGCACGAAAAGGGCATGGTCGTCACCGCCGACATCCAGCGGCGCAAGAAGCTGGCCGACGATGCGTTTGCCCGCCGCTTCGACGAGGTGATGCGCAAGCATAATGCGGCCGACTATGTGAAGCAGGGGTGAGGTGACGGGAACCGGGACATCACCCGCAATGTCTGAAACCGTTGAAGCAAAGCCGGACAACAAGGCTGCAGAGCGCTATTTCGCCGCGATCAAGGCCGCGCTTGCCGGGCTGGACACGTTCCTGCGCGATGATTCCTCGCCGCTCTACAAGCACGGAATCGTGGCCGAGGTTCTGGTCGAGCACATTGCCCGGCTGGAAACCTCGTTTGACTGCTGGCGCAACCGGCTGGGCTTTGCCGAGAAGTTCCGCATCAACCGGGCCGAAAGCGGCTATCCGCTGTTCCAGAATGTGCTGTAGCTGGAGAACGACAAGGCGAAGGCTGCCGAGCGCTTGTCTGCCATTCCTGCGGCCGATGAGCTGCGCGGCGAGATGGCGGATTTCATCCTGCGTCACAAGGCGCTGCCGGTGGCGCTGCAGAAATCCATGGCCGAGCGGCTTTATTTGGAAAGCCTGGAAAAGGGCGAGGTGTTATCACCCTTCGTGCTGCCCAAGACCATCCGCGTGTCGGTGAACCCGACAACCATGCGGCCCTATTATTTCGTCCATTGGGCAGCCTTTGACGGCACCGCCAACCTGCCCATGGTCTACATGGCGGGCATCGAGGATTCGTCGGACGACATGGTGCGCGACCTTGTGGCCAAGGACGGCAAGCTCAACAAGAAGGTTGCCATCCCGTTGCCGGTGGACGGGCTGCTGAACCCGGAACTTGCGCTGCGCTTTGACGATTTCTGCTCCAAATCCTCGTCCTATTCGCTGTCACCGGCGACGATTGCCACGACGATGGACAAGGATTTCCCCACGCTGCACCCCAAGCAATTACGCCGCATCATCCTCGGTCCCTTCTATTCGGCGGGCATCACGGAAAACAACTCGGTCGTCTCCGACGTGCTCTCCAAGGTGTTCAAGCCGGAGAATGCCTGGCTGCTGACCTGGACCATCCAGGAGGTGCAGTCCAAACATGAGCGGCCGGGCGAGCGCGGCTTCTGGTCCTCCACACCGCCGATGCAGGACTATCTGATCGATACTGACAATCTGGAAGCCGCGCGCATGGGCGTCTCGGCCTTTGAAAAGCATGCGCTGCTGCCGCACGAGGCCTACCAGGCGCTCTATGCGGCAGGCGATGCCGCCAAGGTGTTCGATGGCTACAAGGTGCACATCATCTCCAACGGGCAGGTGATTTCGGATGTTTGAGGCGGCAGCTTTGCACCCCCACCCCTTACCCCTCCCCTCAGGGGGAGGGGGACAGGAAACGTCACGTCCCCTTCTTGCGCCTTTCTGCCAGGCGCTCAGTTGAAGAAAGATGCTCAGCGCGGGTGTCCTCCCTCCCCCTTGAGGGGAGGGATAGAGGGTGGGGGTGACTTCGACTCCATCATCCCTGCAATTGCCTGCTCATTTCCCCAGTAGCCATCAAGGAACCCGCCCATGGATACCGGCCTGACCACCATCCACGAGGACGACATCGCCAAGCATCTGGCGACAGCGCAGAGCTTCATCACCCGCATCATCGTGCTGGAGGATGGTGACGGGCGGTCATCGACCGCGCTCGCCGGAACGGGCCGCCGCTTCGTTTCCACCGTTGCCACGGGCGCGGTGCGCAAGACGCGGGAAGTGGAACTGTCGAAAACCGTGGCAGCCGTTGCCAAGGGCGACCAGCTTCTCTCCATCCCTGCCCACACGCTGCTGTTTCGCGCGCGGCGCGGCATTGCGGTGGCGCTTGCGGTGGCCGATGTCTTTGCCAAGGGATCGAACCTTGAAGACCTGCAGGCCAGGAATGCCCGCACGCCGCTCGATGGCGCGGATGCGACCGAATTCCGCAAATTGCTGAACGCCAGCGCCTATGTCGCGGGGTTCACGCTCGCATCTTACCTGGCCCAGATGATCGAGAGTTCCGACGAGCCGGCCAATGATGTGCAGGAGCCGAACTTCCTGTTCGACACGCCGCAGGATGCGGTGAAGTCCATTGTCTCCGGCCTCGACAAGGCCATTGCCGGATCGCCGGACGATGCTACCATGATCACGCGCGCCAAGGGCCTTGCCCGTATCGCGCTGGAAGGGCTGATTTCACGCAAGGGCCGGTTTGACGGGCTGGGCTCGTTTGACGATGTGCATCTGCGCATCGAGGCGGACGACTTCACGTTGAACGGCTTTGACGTGATGCCCGGTGCCAAGGCCAAGCCCCTGGTCATGAGTTTCATGAAGCCGGAGCAGATCATCGGCAACCACATTGCCAAATACCAGGCGATGCGGCTGGCCAAGATGGTGATGGCCTATGATTTCGACCGCCAGATGAACCCCTTCGTGGAACTGGGCGGCTTCCTCTTCACTTTCATCGGCGACGGCGCGCCCGGCACCGGCAAGACCATCCTGATCCAGATGACGGCCGGGCTGATCCATGGCTACTGTCAGATAGCCGGCTATCCGTTCCACTACGAGAATTTCGGCGTAGACCAGATTTCGTCCTACCAGGGCAAGAGCGGCCAGAACTGCAAGGCCTTCATCGACAATGTGATCAATCCCAAGGCCATTGGTTTCGGCACCATCGACGACATTGACCAGGTGGCGGCCAAGCGCTCCGACGACCGGGCGTCAGCCGGCCAGCACGAGATCACCGGCGTGCTGATGAGCGCATTCGCCGGCGCGCAAACCGTGGTGCGTGGCAATTGCTCGTTCGGCATGTTCTCCAACTATCCGGAAAATGTCGACGATGCGCTGCGCCAGCGCGCCGGCGCCCGCTGGCTGGTGGACGGACCGCAGACCGAGGATGACTACATCGACATTTTCGTGCTGCTGGCGGGCAAGAACCATTCCATCCCGCTTGGTGACCATGATGTGGGCGCGACGCAGCAGATCAAGAAGGCGGTGTCGGTTGCCTATGAGCAGCATTCCAAGCCGCAGGAGGAAGGGCTCATCAAGGTGCATGACCGCTTCCTCACCGATCATGGCGAGCCGAAGACCATGGCCGATATCGGTGCCTATCTGCACATGATCAAGGTGGCCGAGCCGCGCTTTACCGGCCGCGCGATCAAGAACATCACCGACGCCATCAAGATGCGCGCCATGGACATTGACCTGCCGGACGAGTGGTTCGAGACGCCCGACACCTTCATGCGCAAGAGCTATGATGAGAAGAAGGCGATGATCTCTGATCTGCGCCAGCCCTTCACCATGGCCATGGTGATGCAGGAGATCAACCGCTACGCAGACTCGGAATTCCGCTATTCCGACCGCTCCGATGACACCGATGTCAACCGCATCATCCGCGACCACCGCCTGCGGGAAAGGGCGGTTCGCGAGATCGACGACATGAAGAAGCGGGGTGTGTGGGCGGGGTGAGGTGTGATGAGGCTCATTCTTTGCGGGTCGGTTTGGTAATGATAGACCAACTGGTCGAGTTGACTGTGTTGAATGCGAGCACCTTGAACAAGGAAGACAGGAAGCCGTCGTCGCCCACTTCAGGACCGAAACGCTCTGTAACCCGGTTCAGCAGTTGATGGTACAGGCTTATTCCGTTGGGTGCCTCTTCGTCCATGACTGCATGTACGGCTCTACCCGCATTCCTAACCTGATTAGAGAATGATCCCTCAGATATTTCATAAGCCTCCACGATGCGGTCGAGAAGGGGCCTGTCGAGTATTGGTTCCGGATTGGGGTTTGCGAACCCCGTATGGCCAGCCTCTACGAACGTATACCGGTTGTGACCGGATAACTTTTTTGCGCTGACGAAATTTGTATTGGCGATCAAAGTCGAGCTTTCCTCACATTTCCAGAGGTCTGCCTTTTTCAAAAAGGCCGCGCAGGAATAGGTGACGATTCCCGCTTTAGAGAGCCTGTTTTCTAATTGTTCCAGTCTGATTTGTTGTTGCTTGTCGATTTTGTATTCGAAGTAGGCTTGCCCCCAATGATCACCGCAAGCGCCCTGTTCGGTAGATTGGTACGGTCGCTTGTGCTGGACAAAAAAGTTGAGCGACTTGTTTGGAAAAACGTTATCAGCGAAACGCCTCCATTCTTCTATGAAAAGCGGATGCATTCGTTGACCGAGCCAGAACTCGGGTTCCCACGTCGGCCAAACTCGATACATCCAACGCCTAACTGGTACTGGAGTCGGAAATCCAAATCGTATCAATCGAATTGGGTCGATCCAAAGCGCCCCGTCGAATCCCAGAAAAAACTCATCAGTTTGCCCAGGAGACCAAGTAACGCTACCAAGTTTTGTCAGTTCTTGGATAAACAGGCTTTCGTATTCTCGTTCTTGAAATTCCGCCGGAATTGCCATCGATCTTCCCAGGCCGGTGATATCTTCATAGGAGGGTAAATGGAGTTCGCGTTTTCTGCAATCCAAGGACGAACGGAAAACTTCACACCAGTTCCTCGATCCCCACGCCCAGCGCTTCGGCCAGCTTCTTCCAGGTCTGCACAGATGCATTGGCGCGGCCGGCCTCGATGTCGGCAATCTGGACGCGGTTGACGCCGGAAGTCCGCGCCAGGGCAGACTGGCTGAAGCCCCGCCACTCGCGAAACACCTTGAGCGGGCTTTCACCATCGACCAGGCGCAGCATGAAAGCCTGCGGAAGGCCTTCGCCGCCCTCGGCCACGGCGCGGTCGAAAGCAAGCATGTCTTCCAGTTCTTCCTTGGCTGACACAAGCGCTTCGTAATCGGCCTTGGGGATGCGTATCACTTCCATTGTCTTGTCCTCACTCATAGATGCTGCCGCGCGATCCGATGTCGAGAATGTCCAGCACCTCGCCGTCCAGCATGATCACGCGCCAGTCGCCGACCCGAAGCCTGATGCCATCACGACCCTTGAGTGCCGTGATATTGGCAGCTTGCGACGCGGGGTCCATTGCATAGGCTTCGATCTTGCCAACGATACGGTGAGCCGTGTTGGCTGGCATGCGGCGCAGTGCCTTTCGTGCGGCAGGGCGATACAGGATCGGCTTCATGGCTGACTGTAGCAAGCAACTACATTGTAGTCAATGACTACATTTGGACACTGCCAATGCAGATTTATCATCCGGCATCTCCCGCCCTCGCCAATTGCACTCGCGCTGCCTCGCGCCTATATTCAGCTAGCTTAGCCAGAATTGGGATCAGCCCATGGAAACCATCGGAACGTTTGAAGCCAAGAACCGACTGAGCGAGCTGCTCGACCGGGTGCAGAAGGGCGAGGAAATCACCATCACGCGCAACGGCAAACCTGTGGCGCGCCTTGTTGCGCCGGCCGATGACGAGGAGCGCAAGGAACAGGCGCGCGCGGCGGCCGAGCGCATCAGGCAGATGCGCAAGGGTGTCACGCTTGGCGGCATTTCCATCAAGGACCTGATTGAGGAAGGCCGGCGTTGACCGTCATTGTCGATTCCTCAATCACCTTGTCATGGTACTTCGAGGACGAAACCAACCCGTATGGGGAAGCCGTGCTGAACGCCGTGATCGAGAATGGTGCCCTAGCGCCCTTTCACTGGAAGGCTGAGGTGGCCAATGGCCTGCTCATGGGGATCAGGCGAAAGCGGATATCTGCGGACTATCGCGACCGTGTTCTCACCGAACTGGAAAAGCTGGCGATCGAAACCGACCTTGCCGGCCACGACCATGTCTGGTCTGCGACCGGGACAATAGCCGCCGAACATGGCCTGACCGTCTATGATGCCATCTATCTGGAGGCAGCGCTCCGGCTTCGCTTGCCCCTTGCCACACTCGACCGCAGGTTGGCACAAGCGGCAAAGGCTGCCGGCGCCGGGATTTGGGACACAGTCACACCATGAAACGCCTCGTTGATTCCGATCTCATCTACGGCCGGCTGCTCACCATTTCCGAGCCGCATCTCATCGCCCGCTACAACAAGGCCCTGAAGGCCTTCGGCCTTGCGGAGACCAGGCTCACCAGCATCGACATTGACCGCACCGGCTTCTCGCCGCAGGTGGCCGACGAGTTGAAGGATTTCGATTATCTCGATCCCAACGGCATCAACCGGCGCTTCATCATCCTGACACCGTCGCAGATGGACCTGCCGGTGGTGCACACCCGCTTCTCCAACACATCGACCCTGATGTTCGAGTTCATGAGCGCCAATGCGCGCGCCATCAATGCGCTCACCATCAAGGATGTGATCTATGGCGAGATCGAGGATTCGGTCGCCTTCGTTGATGACATCGAGGACCTGCTGTCGATCAACCAGGTGCAGTTCCGCGTGCTGTCGGCGGAAGATGTGGTGGGCAAGGCCGGAGAGTTGCGCATGCTGGTCGACCGGCTGAAAAGCGAACCGGAAACCTGGCGCGACAATGTCATGCTGGAGCGCATGGTGGACTTGGCCAAGGTGACCGGTGACATCCGCGAGAACGCGCTGGTGCCCGACAAGGTGGTGTTCCGCCACAATGCCTATTGGACCAGCCATTTCGGTGGGCTTTACGTGTTCATCGACGACAAGACGACGACCGTGATCGCGCGGCCCGATGCGCCGGGCTTCCGCCGGTCGCGGCCATGGCAGGTTTCCTACTTGTCACTGGATGATGCCGACCGGGTGTTCCGCTTCCTGGCCGAAAGCGGGCGGCTGGACCTGCCGCGCGCGTCATGGCTTGAGCAATCGGGCACCCTGGAACACCGCGCCGAAATGAAGGTGCGCCAGCTGATGCATGAGCTGGAGCCGGAACGTGATCTCAGTTCGGTCGACAAGGTCTGGGTGCAGACCTGGATGCACAAATACGCCGATCTCATCAATCATGAGGGAACCTATCCCTTCCTGATGGCGGCCAAGCGCGCGCTGGCGCAGACCGGAAAGCTGGATGTCGGACAAATCCGGCCGGACCAGCGCTTCCTGGTGGTGCGCGCCAAGCCTGATCACCCGGATGCCTGGCTGACAAACCGGCTGATTTCCGACTTCGTGCCGTTTGACTACATCTCGCGATATGTGTTCAACAAACAGGGCTTCTACAGCGACTACACAACCCGTTCCGAAGTTTGGCGCGAGAATGTTGTCTAGGCGCTGAAAAGCACTTATCTGAAGGACAAGGCGGCGTTTCGCCTGAAGCTTTACGGGCTGAAAGACTGATCCTGGAAGGGGACCCTCATGATCGATCCGATCATCAATTTTTTCACGCAGGTCTTCTACTGGATCGGGCGCGGCGTCGGCATCCTTGTCGGCTGGCTGCTCTGGCCCTTCCTGTGGTTCGGCCGCTGGTGGCTGGCCAAGGGCTGGATCGTCAAGTCGGTGGTTGGTGCCATCGTGGCGGTGATCGCGCTGTTCTACGCTTATTTCGCGGTGCAGACGCAGGTCTGGTCCAATTTCAATCCGGATTATGTCGCGGCCTACGAGTATGAAAAGCGGGTGACAAAGCCCGGCGAACCGGTTGCCGACAAGCCCGGCACCTGCGGCACCTCGGCGATGGTCGAGATGGTGGCGGACCTGACCGACTTCAACGTGAACCAGAACGCCTGGATCCCGGCCATGCTGGCCACCAAGGCGGGCTTCTTTGGCCTCGACTGGAAATACACGCCCTATTTCGACAACAAGGCAGCCTTCCAGCTCGGCATCAATGAAATCATGAGGCGCACCTCCTTCGAGCTGGCAGACCGGCTGGCGCGCGTTCGCGGCACCTCCCAGATAGACCAGAACCTGCAGGATGCCCGCCAGAACCTCAACTATCCGGAAGACCGCTGGTATCTGACGACACAGGCACCCTGGTTCGTGACGCCGACGCCGGTCACCTATCGCCAGGCCGTCACCAACCTTCGCGCCTTTAACGAGCGCATGGGTGCCTGCCAGGCCACGTTTGATCCGCGTGCCGACAATCTGCTGCGCTTCCTGGATACCCTGACCAATTCCATCGGCTCCACGTCCGATATCCTGCGCAGCCGGATGGATGCGTCCAATGCCGGCTGGTTCGACACAAGGGCGGATGACCGCTTCTGGTTTGCCTATGGCCAGCTTTATGCGCTGAACGGCATCATGGCGGCAGCCCAGTCCGATTTCCGCGCGGTGTTCACCGAGCGCAATCTCGACAAGACCTGGTCCGAGGCAAGAGCCCAGCTTCGCGCTTCGCTCAACATGCAGCCGATGATCATTTCCAATGGCAGCGAGTCGGCCTTCCTGATGCCGTCGCATCTGGCCAATATGGGCTTCTACATTCTGCGGGTTCGCTCCAACATGACGGAGATGCGCGACATCCTCGACCGGTGAAACCATTCTGCCCATGTCGCAATAGGCGCATGGCGTGTCACAAACAGGAAAGCAGCAAGACCATGGGAATGTCTTGCTGCTTTTCTGATTTCAAAGTGCCGGGGAGGGCATGATGAGCGGCTTCAAGACAGATATCGAGATTGCGCGGGCGGCCACCAAACTGCCGATCAATGCAGTGGGCGAGAGGCTCGGCATCCCGTCGGGTACGCTTTTGCCTTATGGGCATGACAAGGCCAAGCTTCCGGCCGACTACATTGCCTCGCTGAAAGGCCGTCCGGATGGCAAGCTGATCCTGGTGACGGCGATCAACCCCACTCCGGCCGGCGAAGGCAAGACGACAACCACGGTCGGCCTTGGCGACGGGCTGAACCGGATCGGCAAGAAGGCGGCCGTCTGCATCCGTGAAGCCTCGCTCGGCCCCTGCTTCGGCATGAAGGGCGGGGCGGCCGGCGGCGGCTATGCGCAGGTGGTGCCGATGGAGGACATGAATCTTCATTTCACCGGCGATTTCCACGCCATCACCTCTGCCCACAACCTGCTTTCAGCGCTGATCGACAATCACATCTACTGGGGCAACAAGCTCGACATCGACACGCGCCGGGTTGTCTGGCGGCGCGTCATGGACATGAACGACCGTGCGCTTCGCGAGATCGTGGTGTCGCTTGGCGGTGCTTCCAACGGCTATCCGCGTGAGACCGGTTTCGACATCACGGTTGCTTCCGAGGTGATGGCGATCCTGTGCCTGGCGGATGATTTTGCTGATCTGGAAAAGCGGCTTGGCGACATCATCGTTGCCTGGCGGCGTGACAAGACGCCGGTCTATGCCCGCGACCTGCAGGCCGATGGTGCCATGGCCGTGCTGCTGAAGGATGCCATGCAGCCGAACCTCGTGCAGACGCTGGAGAACAACCCGGCCTTTGTCCATGGCGGCCCCTTTGCCAACATTGCCCATGGCTGCAATTCTCTGGTGGCAACCCGCACGGCGCTGAAGCTGGCAGACTATGTGGTGACGGAAGCCGGGTTCGGCGCGGATCTCGGTGCCGAAAAGTTCTTCGACATCAAGTGCCGCAAGGGCGGGCTGAAGCCTTCTGCCGCGGTGATCGTGGCGACGATCCGCGCGCTGAAGATGAATGGCGGCGTGAAAAAGGAAGACCTTGGCGCGGAGAATGTTTCGGCCGTGCAGAAGGGCTTTGCCAATCTTGGCCGGCACATCGAGAACGTGAAGCAGTTCGGCGTTCCGGTGATCGTCGCCATCAACCATTTCGTCTCCGACACCGATGCCGAGATCGACGCCGTGCGCGCCCATGTGGCGACGCTTGGCGCCGAGGCGGTGCTCTGCCGCCACTGGGCGGAGGGCTCAGCCGGCATCACCGAACTGGCCGAGAAGGTCGTGGCGCTGGCAGAATCCGGCTCTTCGCAATTTTCCCCGCTTTATCCCGACGAGATGGGCCTGTTCGACAAGATCGATACCATCGTCAAGCGCATCTACCGGGGATCGGAGGCCATTGCCGACAAGTCCATCCGCGACCAGCTGAAGAAGTGGGAAGCCGACGGCTACGGCCATTTGCCGGTCTGCATGGCCAAGACGCAATATTCCTTCTCCACCGATCCGAACCTTCGCGGCGCGCCGACCGGCCATGTGGTTCCGGTGCGCGAAGTGCGGCTTTCCGCCGGTGCCGGCTTCGTCGTGGCGATCTGCGGGGAAATCATGACCATGCCCGGCCTGCCAAAGAAACCGTCGGCCGAAACCATCCGATTCAATGATGCAGGTGAGATTGAAGGCCTGTTCTGAAACAGGAAGTTCAGTACGGAATGCCTTTCTCAGGGTGGCGGCGTCATCGGGCGCCGAAACGCCGTCTGGAGGCGTGAATCAGGGCCGGGGCCAGGAGGTCAGCGGTGTCAGACGGGCAGACTTCTTCACCTGGTGCCTGTCCATGCGGCGCAGGATGCCGGAAAGGAAGCGCGTCGCCTCGGCAATGTAGGGGCCCTTGTTCAACATCACGCACTCGGCCCGTTGCCCCATGGCTGCATCGGTGACCTCGGCGCGTGTGGGCAGCCCCTCCTTGACCATGGTTTCCAAGACCTGCGTGGCCCAGATTACCGGAATATGTGCGGCCTCGCACAGCCAGAGGATCTCTTCCTGCACCTCGGAGAGGCGCTCGGGTCCGACCTCCATGGCAAGGTCGCCACGCGCAATCATCACGCTCGTGGGATTGGTCGCGACGCATTGGGCGATCAGCGATGGCAGGTTCTTCACCGCCAGCGCGGTCTCGATTTTCAGCATGACCGGCATTGGCGGCAGATCCGGACGCCGCGCTGCCAGTTCCTTGCTGAGACGCGTCACGTCCTGCGGACGCTGGACAAAGGAAAAGCCGACCATGTCGCCGTGGCGGGCAATGAAGTCGAGATCGACCAGATCCTTGTCGGTCACCGGATCGATCTCAATGGGAACAGCCGGGAAATTGACGCCCTTTTCGGCTTTCAGGCGCACACCCTTCTCGCGAACGGTGACAGCTTCCAGCGTGACGCTTTCGCTGCCCGTCCCGACCACGCGAGCGCCGATCTTGCCATCGTCGATCCAGACCGCCATGCCAAGCTGGAGCCGTCTCAACAGTCCTTCGTGGCTGATGGCGACAATCGGCATATCCGACTTTTCGCCGGTCAGTCGCTCCGTCATGACAAAGCGGTCGCCGCGATTTATGCGCGGGCCCTTGCCTTCAGAGGCCAGGATGGTCCGGATCTTCGGCCCGCCAATATCCATCACCACCGGGCAATGCCGGCCGGCATTGGCTGCGGCCTCGCGGACATGGGCCAGCATGTTTTCCCAGACCTCCGGCCCGTCATGGGCACAGTTGATCCGGAAGCAAGACGCGCCGGCCGCGACAAGCGCTGTCGCGAGGCTAGGCTTTTCGGCTGCTTCGGTGGGCAATGTGACCATCACGCGCGTCCGCCCCGGCCCCGGATGCCCGCCGAACAAAACTGTCTGTGCCTGTCCGATGCGGTCCGGTCCCTCTTCATAGGATTGTGCCAGTGGCCATGGCGAGGCCGGTGAAACCCCGGTGAGACGGTCGATGGTAGCGTGCAGGGCTGCAAGCGAAGAAAGGATATGGGCTTCCGACCGTCCAAGCGAAGAGAGCCCGATTCGCGACAAGGCGCCCTGAAGGGTGGTCAGGTCCATGCGGCGAAGCGCCATATAGGCCGCCAGGTTTTCAAGCCGGGAGGTGTCATCGGGGCCGCCGGTGGCGCTCCACCCGTCGGTAAACGACGCCATCCCGGCGCGCACCGTGGTTTCCACACGAAGAATCTCTGATCGCAGCGTGGCCAGATCGTCTTGAAGGCCGGTGTTCATGATCGGGTTTCCTTGACTTGAGTTCCCGGACCCTTGGCTAGGCTCCAAATGTTGCAGGATGATTTCCGTCGGCAAAGGATTGTACCAAAGCTCCCTGCCATGGCCCGCATGACCTTGTCAGACAGACATGCCGGACACATGTTGTCACGGTACACCGGTTCATTCCCACCAGATTTCCGGATTGGAACTTCCATGATCATGACGCGCTGGCAATGGGTGGTGCATCAATTGAGCCGGCGGCTCGTGCTGCGCGCCGCCATCATTTCGCTGCTGTCGCTGGCAAGTGCCTTGGCGGCGATTTTGTTCAAGCCCTATATTCCGGCTGATCTCAGCTTCAAGATTGGCGCAGAGGCTGTCGATAGCATCCTCGCCATCATCGCGTCCAGCATGCTGGCGGTGATCACCTTTTCACTGTCGACCGTGGTGCAGGCCTACTCGTCGGCAACCAACACCGCCACGCCGCGCGCCATCAGCCTGTTGCAGGATGACACGGCAGTGCAGAACATGCTGTCCACCTTCATCGGCGCCTTCATCTTCAGCCTTGCCGGCATCATCCTGCTGAAAACCGGCATCTATGGCGAAGATGGCCGCGTCGTGCTCTTCGTCTTCACCATTGCCGTGCTGGTCACCCTTGTGATGACCTTGCTCCGATGGATCGACTATCTGCTGTCGTTCGGCCGCCTCGGCGAGGTGATCTCCAGGGTGGAGGACGCGGCCTGCAAGGCCATGGTGATGCGGCGTGACCAGCCTTTCCTGGGCGGCATCGAACTGTCTGATCCCGAGAAGGAAATGGAAGCCACGAGCTTTCTCGTCGAAACGGATCGCATCGCCCATGTGCAGCATGTTGACATGAAAGCGCTGCAAAAGGCGGCAGGCGAGGAACGCCACATCCATCTTCTCGCCTTGCCCGGCACCTATGTGCATCCGGGCCGCCCGCTGGCACGGGTCAGCGGAATGCCGGATGACGAAATTTCCAAGGCCATTCGCCAGTCCGTTACGCTTGGCTCGGAACGGTCATTCCAGCAGGACCCGCGATTCGGCCTGATCGCCATGGCGGAAATCGCTTCGCGTGCGCTTTCGCCAGCGGTCAATGATCCCGGCACGGCGGTGCAAATCATCAGCCGGGCGGTCAACGTTCTGGCGATCTGGAGCCGGGGCAGCGGCGACCGTGAGGTCCTGTTTGACAAGGTTCACGTGCCCGCGCTGAAACTTGAGGATCTCTTTGACGATTTCTTCCTGCCGGTCGGGCGCGATGGCGCAAGTATGGCCGAGGTGCAATTGCGCATCCTGCGTGCGCTCATGGCGTTGAAGGCTCTCGGCGAGCGGGATGATGACCACCGCTATCTGGACGCCGTGAAGCGTGAGGCGCAATTTGTGCTCGATCGCAGTTCGAGTGCGCTGAAGGGATCTCCCCTGCTGGAAACAGTGATGAACAAAGCCCGGGAACTGGCTGCAGGATGATGCACGGTGCGAGGCCGGGAGCGCCTGACGAGACACACGCAGGTACAACCACGACGAAAGCTGAAGGTTGAATTGCCCTTTACAAATACACGCTATGGTGTAAATGTTGAGTCGGAACGCACCGCACACGCGTTCTGGTGCACAGGCAATCGGGTTTCCCCTGCTTACCCCGGGATCCTGTGTGGTCCGCGAAAGCGGAACTGGAGGTCCAGGCCATCCGCCCGGCCTGGACCTCCAATTTTTTCATGGCCCGCCCACCTGCGGGGCTTCTGCTGAAAGCTTTGAATCCGGGCATTGCAAAGCCTTTGTTTTCCCCTTATTGGACTCCCATGATCATTCATCGCACTCAGTTCCTGGGTTGGTGGCGCGGCAGCAAATAGCGGCCCGCACGCGCATGCGTGTTTGACAGACAATTGGCCGCAACGGGTTCTCCGGGCGGCCTTTTTCTTATGGGGTTCTGCCCGCACTCCCCGAGCGGCGGAACAACGGAGCGACTGAATGACCCCCACCATCCTGCCCGGCGGCGCGGAAGCCTTTGTCACTGAAGGCGGCATCACCATCTCGCGCACCCGCCATTCAACGCCCTATGTCGGTGCCATCGATGCCTATGTCGATGCGCTGGACGGACGGCGCGGCGCGGTCTTTTCCTCCAATTATGAGTATCCGGGCCGCTACACGCGCTGGGACACGGCTATTGTCGATCCGCCGCTGGTGATCACCGCGCGCGGCCGGGCGATGGAGATCGAGGCGCTGAACAGCCGCGGCGAAGTGATGCTCGCAAAGATCACCGCTGTGGTGGAAGCGCTGGACGATGTGACGGTGACGGGCAGGCAGGCGCGCAAGACGCTGGTGCAGGTGAGCGAACCGGGCCGCGTGTTCTCCGAGGAGGAGCGCTCGCGAGTTCCCTCCGTCTTCACCGTTCTGCGCGCTGTCGTGGCGCTTTTCAAGACGCATGAGGATGCCAATCTCGGCCTTTACGGCGCCTTCGGCTATGACCTCTGCTTCCAGTTTGATCCGGTGACCTTCAAGCTTGACCGCCCCGGCACGCAGCGTGATCTCGTGCTGTTCCTGCCCGACGAAATCCTCGTGGTTGACCATTATTCGGCGGAAGCCTGGAAGGATCGCTACGAGTTCACCTGCGATGCCTTCGACACCACCGGCGTGGCGCGCGACAGCACGGCTGATCCCTATCGCATGTCGGAAGCCGTGCCGCCGCGTGGCGACCACCAGCCCGGCGAATATGCCAAGCTCGTCGACAAGGCCAAGGAGAGCTTCCGGCGCGGCGACCTGTTCGAAGTCGTTCCCGGCCAGATGTTCTATGAGCGGGTGGAGAGCAAGCCGTCGGAGATTTCGCGTCGGCTGAAGGCGATCAACCCGTCGCCCTATTCCTTCTTCATCAATCTCGGCGACCAGGAATTCCTGATTGGTGCCTCGCCGGAAATGTTCGTGCGCGTCAACGGGCGGCGCGTCGAGACCTGCCCGATCTCGGGCACGATCAAGCGCGGCGAGGATGCGATTGCCGACAGCGAACAGATCCTCAAGCTGCTCAACTCCAAGAAGGACGAGAGCGAGCTGACCATGTGTTCTGACGTCGACCGCAACGACAAGAGCCGTGTCTGCGAGCCGGGCTCGGTGCGTGTCATCGGGCGGCGCCAGATCGAGATCTATTCGCGCCTCATTCACACGGTTGACCACATTGAAGGCCGCCTGCGCGAGGACATGGACAGTTTCGATGCCTTCCTCAGCCATGCCTGGGCGGTGACGGTGACCGGCGCGCCCAAGCTCTGGGCCATGCGCTTCATCGAGAGCCACGAGAAGAGCCCGCGCGCCTGGTATGGCGGGGCCATTGGCATGGTCAATTTCAACGGAGACATGAACACCGGCCTGACTCTGCGCACCATCCGCATCCAGAACGGCATCGGCGAGGTGCGCGCCGGCGCCACGCTGCTTTATGATTCCGATCCGGCGGAAGAAGAGGCCGAAACGGAACTCAAGGCTTCCGCCATGCTGGCGGCGATCCGCGAGGCGGGCAAGCCCAATGCCTCTGCCACCAGCCGCGCCACGGCGCGCGTGGGCGAAGGGGTGAAGATCCTGCTGGTCGACCATGAGGACAGCTTTGTCCACACGCTCGCCAACTATTTCCGCCAGACCGGAGCCACTGTCACCACAGTGCGCACGCCGGTGGCCGAGGAAGTGTTTGACCGCGTGAACCCCGATCTCGTGGTGCTGTCGCCCGGACCCGGCTCGCCGACTGACTTTGACTGCAAGGCGACCATCACCAAATCCAGGGCGCGCGACCTGCCGATCTTCGGCGTCTGCCTTGGCCTGCAGGCGCTGGCGGAAGCCTATGGCGGGCAGTTGCGCCAGCTCCATGTGCCGATGCACGGCAAGCCGTCGCGCATTCGAGTGTCGACGCAGGGCATCATCTTCTCCGGCCTGCCGCGTGAAGTCACGGTCGGTCGCTATCATTCGATCTTTGCCGATCCGGTCCGTTTGCCGCAGGAGTTTGCCGTGACGGCAGAGACGGAAGACGGTATCGTGATGGCGATCGAACATGAGAGCGAACCGGTGGCAGCGGTGCAGTTCCATCCCGAATCGATCATGACGCTGGGCGGCGATGCCGGCATGCGGATGATCGAGAACGTGGTGGCCCATCTGCCTCGCCGCAAGAAGGAGCACTGATCCATGAAAGCTTCATTCCTCACTGCAAGCATCGTTGCATTGCTGGCCTGTGATCCTGCCTTTGCCGCCGAGGCGGACCTCGCCCATGGCAAGGCGCTGGTGGAGGCCAATTGCGCGCCCTGCCACGCGACAGGCGCTGAAGGCGACAGCCCGAAAAAGGAAGCCCCGGCCTTTCGCGACCTTTCCAAGCGCTATCCGGTGGATGCGCTGGAAGAGGCCTTTGCCGAGGGCATCGTGACCGGTCATGAGGGCATGCCGGAATTCGAAGCCTCGCCGCAGCAGATCGACGACATCGTCGCCTATCTCGGCTCCATCCAGGGGCAGTAAGGCCCGGAAGGGCCTCGCCGGGCCTTAGTCGAGGCGGCCCATCAGCCGGTCGATGGGGGCGTAATCATCAGTGAGCACGGGCGGCTCGGTCCGGAGCAGCAGGGCATCCACGATGCCGGACGACAACAGGCCGAACTGGACGGATTCCGGTGCCGGGGTGGTGATACGGGCCGTTTCCGTATCACTTTGGCCTGCCAGAACGATGAAGGTGACGCGCTCGCCATCTTCGGGTCTTTTCGTCTCGGCCCAAATTTCCACAACCGGGAAGACAGAACGCAGGGTCTGCGTGATGGCACCGAGCGCGCGAAGGCGCCCGACATGGTCCACGACGTTCATCACGTAGATGCCGTCGTCCGTCAGCCGGCTGCGCACCAGTTGAAAGAATTCCTGCGTGACCAGATGGGCGGGCACGGCGATATCGGTGAAGGCGTCGCCGACGATCACGTCATAGCGGCGCGGATCGGAGTTCAGAGCGAGGCGGGCATCAATCGGCAGGACGCGTGCCGCCGAAGGATCGAACCAGAACCGGTCGATGGCGATCCGCGTCACCGCAGGGTCGATCTCGGCCACGGTCATGTCGCTGGAAACACCGGCAGCGGCAAAGCCGCGCGGCACAGTGAAGGATCCCCCGCCGATGAAGAAGGCGGAAAAGTCGCGGGCCGAAAAGCGGGCCATGGGAAGGGCGGCGAGCATGCCGGCATGGCCGGTCATCATCCTGGACGGCGTATCGCGGGCCGCGCCGCCATGGGCCAGATGATCCAGCACCATGAGATTGGCCGTTTCACCGGCATCAGCCGTGACATCGATGACCCGGATACAGAAATAGTCGCTTTCCCGCGTGCAGGGGTCCGGCAAGGCCAGCGCGCCAGCGGCCGGAAACAAGGGCAGGATCAGGCCTGCGATCATCAAGGGGAGGCTTTGCAAGGGAAGGCTTGGCGCTGCACTGCGCCCCGCCAGCGCGAAGGTGATCGCGGCGAGGAGGGCGTAAAGCGCCGTGACAACGGCCAGAGTTGCCGTTGAGCCAAGCCAGGAAATGAACAGGAAGCCTGCGGCCAGGGTTCCGCCGATGGCACCGAGCGCACCGGCTGCAAACATGGCACCGAGCGCCTTGCCCGAGCGTGCCGGATCTGCCTTGACGGCGACCTGGGCCAGCACGGGTGCCGGAATCCCGGCAAAGAACGAGGGCAGGAAGAAGGCCAGCATGGACAGCGCCACAATGGAAGCAACGGGGTGGCCGAGGCCTTCGATCACGGGCGTTGCGAACCAGCGCAGCAGGAACACGGCCGCGCTGGTCGAGAGGGCTGCACCGGCAAGTGCCCAGGCCGTCAGCAGCAAGGCACGCGGCACCGGCTTGCCCGCTATCAATCCGCCGGCCCAATGCCCGGCCGAGAAACCGGCGAGCACAACGGCGATGATCGAGGTCCAAGTGTAAAGTGACATGCCCAGCCATGGCGCGAGCATGCGCCCGGCAACAATCTCCACCACAAGGCTCGCGGCCGAGACCACAGCCTGCACGGTCACCAGCAGCCAGACCGGTACCGTGCTGGATGTGCCCATCGGGCTGCCGGTGCCGGCCATCGCATTTGTCATGGGGTGTGTTCCAGAAGGGTTGATCTGGCGACCCTAGTCGTCCAAGGAATGCATCGGCAAGCCCCAAACTGGTTCCACCCTGCTTGCGGAGATGACCGTGACCGGCTCGAATTTGTTCATACGCCGCCTCGCCCTGGCATCCATTGCGGTGGCCTTCGCGGTGATGGGGCTGAAGTTTGTCGCCTGGCGGCTGACCGGCGCGGTGGCGCTCTATTCCGATGCGCTGGAATCCATCGTCAATGTGGTTGCGTCCGTCGCCGCCTTCATGGCGATCCGCTGGGCGCAGATTCCGGCCGACGTCGAGCATCCCTTCGGGCACCACAAGGCGGAGTATTTCTCCGCGGTGTTGGAAGGCATCCTGATTGCCATTGCCGCGCTGCTGATCATTCACGAGGCTGCCAACAAGCTCATCGAAGGGGTGAGTGCGATGGAGAACCCGGCGCAGGGCCTTGCGGTCAATCTAGGCGCCACCGCCATCAACGGCTTCTGGGCCTGGCTGCTGCTGAAGACCGGGCGTGAGGCGAAGTCGCCGGCGCTTTCCGCCGACGGAAAGCACATCCTGTCGGATGTGGTCACTTCGCTTGGCGTCTTCATCGGTCTCGTCGCTGCATTGCTGACCGGCTGGCTATGGCTTGATCCGGCGCTCGCCATCCTTGTTGCACTCAACATCCTGCGCGAAGGCTGGCATGTGATTTCGGAATCCATCGACGCGCTGATGGACCGCGCAGCGCCGGAGCTCGTGTCGAGAGCCATCGACCAGACCATTCTCGACAATGCGCAGGGTGCCATCGAGGTGCATGATATCCGCACACGCGTGGCGGGGCCTGCCACCTTCATCGAGTTTCACCTGATCGTGGATGCCGCCATGACGGTGGACCAGTCGCATGTCATCTGTGACCGGCTGGAGCATGCGCTGCGCGAGCAAGTGCCGGGCGCGCGCATCTCCATCCATGTCGAACCGGATCACAAGGCCAAGGATGAGGGGCTGGTGATCGCCGGGTAAGGGGCAACTGTAAACGCAGTGCGCTCAATCCTTCCTCGCCCTTCGAAGCTCGCTGCGCTCGCACCTCAGGATGAGGAAGGATGGCCAAGGCCGGTCGTGTATGACAATGCCTTTTGCTGTGCTCTGTACGCCGCACGTCAGGAAAGCGTGACATCAATGCCGCGCATTGCACCCTCATCGTGAGGTGTGAGCGAAGCGAGCCTCGAAGGGCGAGGGTGAAGCCGTCTCCCATCAAGAGGGTGGCAAAAGCGCTGCGTCACCCGGCCATTGCGCCAAGCTGCTGCAGGATCGAGCGGTAATTGACGACGCCTTGTGCACCGGTTACCAGATGCTTGCCGAGGAAAATGATCGACGGCACGCCGGAAATGCCGCGGGAGCGCCAGAAATCCATGGCCGCCTGCAGCTCTTCGCGGTGGGCGTCCGATTCCAGCATGGCGCGCGCAGCCTGGCCATCCAGGCCGACCGATTCCGCCACATCGACCAGCACCTCGATGTCCGAGACATTGCGGTTGTCGGTGAAATTGGCCTTCAGAAGGCCAAGCTTCATGGCGTGGCCCTTGCCGAACTGGTCGGCCCAGCCAATCAGGCGGTGGGCGTCAAAAGTGTTCCAGGTGCGGGTCTGGTCGTTGAAATCAAAGGTGAAGCCGACTTCAGCCCCCAATTCCGTGAGGCGGGTGCGCGCGGCGACGGATTGCTCCGGTGTCTGGCCGTATTTTTTCGCCAGATGGTCGCGCAGGTTCTCGCCTTCCGGTCCGACATGGGCGTTGAGCTGGAAGGGATGCCAATGCACATCCAGTTCGACGCCTTCCGCGCGTGCTGCTTCGGCCAGCTGGTTGTAGCCGACCGCGCACCAAGGGCAGACGACATCAGAGACAATATCCACGCGCATGGGCTTTTCCTTTCCGGCAATGACAGGCTCGTATCCTAGCGCGACGAGGGCTACGGCGAAACCGGGCAGACAGGCCCGGATGCGAAACGCAGTGTGCATGCCCGGCTTGACGCTTCGGCTGCCTTGCCCCTATAAGGCTTTCATGATGATCCGTCGCCCGGCCAACCGCCTGTTTTTTGCCTGCGCTTCCAGCGCCACGGCAGCGCTTGGCCTTCTGCTTCTTAGCAGCGACCGTCGGGTCCGTTGAGGGGCACCCGGCGGCCGGTTTAGCCGCCTGGCGCTTGCTCCTCACCCTTCACCCAACAAAAGTTTACATTGCGGGCGAAATGCCCCATTAGACGCCGGACTTTTCGACCTGCTCGTCCGTGCGCCGGAGTTGACCAAGATGACTGACCAGACCGCTATCAGGCCGCACGGCATGCCCGACGCCTCCCTGAAATATCAGCCCTATCCGCAGATCGGCCTGACCGATCGAACCTGGCCGTCCAAGCGCATCGAAAAGGCACCGATCTGGTGCTCGGTCGACCTGCGCGACGGCAACCAGGCCCTCGTCGATCCGATGGGCCATGACCGCAAGGCCCGCATGTTCGCCCTGCTGCTCGACATGGGCTTCAAGGAAATCGAGATCGGCTTCCCGTCGGCCTCGCAGACCGATTTCGACTTTGCGCGCTGGTGCGTGGAGCAGGGCAATGTACCGGCGGAAGTCTCGCTGCAGGTGCTGGTGCAGTGCCGGCCTGAACTGATCACGCGGACGTTTGAATCGCTGGAAAGCGCGCATCGCCCCATCGTCCATTTCTACAATTCCACCTCCGAATTGCAGCGCCGCGTGGTGTTTGAAAAGGATGTGCGCGGGATCAAGCAGATCGCCACCGATGCGGCCAAGATGATCACCGACATGGCGGCCAAGGCCGGCGGCGGATACCGCTTCCAGTATTCGCCGGAAAGCTTCACCGGCACCGAGCTGGAAGTGGCGCTGGAAATCTCCAACGCGGTGGCCGAGATCGTCCAGCCCACGGCTGACAACAAGCTCATCCTCAACCTGCCGGCAACGGTGGAAATGTCGACGCCCAACCTCTATGCCGACATGATCGAGTGGATGTGCCGCAATCTCGACAACCGCGAGAACATCCTCGTTTCGCTGCACCCGCACAACGATCGCGGCACCGGCATTGCGGCGACCGAGCTCGGGCTGATGGCCGGCGCC
>JBGSQC010000044.1:0-4929 GCA_041738295.1 Zhengella sp.
TGCGATGCCCGGTGGCCGACCTTCATGTAGTCCAGCAATTGCTGTGCCCGCGCTGAGGCCTCGCGCTGCGGCAGGCCGGCAACCAGCTGCGGCATCATGATGTTTTCAAGCGCCGTGAACTCCGGCAGCAGATGGTGGAACTGGTAGACAAAGCCGATGTCGTTGCGGCGGATGGCCGTGCGCTGGTCGTCTGAAAGTCGACCGCACGCCTTGCCGTTCAGGAACACATCGCCGCCATCGGGGCGCTCCAGCAGGCCGGCGGTGTGGAGAAGTGTCGACTTGCCTGCACCGGACGGCGCGACGAGGGCAACCATCTCGCCCGGCTTGATGGCAAAGTCGCAAGCATCGAGAATATCGAGGCGCTTGCCGCCCTGCTCGTAATGGCGGTTGACGCCCTTCAGTTCGAGAACGCCAGCCATCATTCATACCTCAGCGCATCGACCGGATCGATCTTGGCGGCGCGCCAGGCGGGCAGCAAGGTGGCGAAGAAGGACAGTGTCAGCGCCATGAGAACGACCGAGAAGGTCTCGCCCACATCGATCTTGGCCGGAAGCTGGCTGAGGAAATAGAGATTGGGATCAAAGATCGTGGTGCCGGACAACCAGGAAAAGAACTGGCGGATCGATTCGATGTTCCAGCAGACCAGAAGGCCGAGCAGCACACCGCCAATGGTGCCGGTCAGGCCGATGGCGGCCCCCGTCATCATGAAAATGCGCAGCACCGAACCGGAGGACGCACCCATGGTGCGCAGGATGGCGATGTCGCGGCCCTTGTCCTTCACCAGCATGATGAGGCCGGAAATGATGTTGAGCGCAGCCACCAGCACGATCATGGTGAGGATCATGAACATCACGTTGCGTTCCACCTGCAAGGCGGAGAAGAAGGCCTGGTTGCGCTGGCGCCAATCGGTGAGGAACACCGGGCGGGCGGCTGCCGCTTCGATTTCCGTGCGCATGGCATCCACGGTATCGGGCTCGTCGAGGAAGATTTCGACCGTCTGCACGCGGTCTTCCTGGTTGAAATAGAGCTGCGCCTCGGTCAGCGGCATATAGATGATGGAACTGTCATATTCTGACATGCCGATCTCGAAGATGGCTGTCACCGGATAGGCCTTCACGCGGGGCGTGGTGCCCATCGGTGTCACGTCACCGTCGGGCGACACCAGCGTCAGCAAATCGCCGATGGACAACCCGAGATTTTCAGCCATGCGGCGGCCAATGGCGAGGCCAGCGGCCTCCGAGAAGCCGTCCAGCGTGCCCTGCTTGACATTGCTTTTCACCAGTTCAAGCCGGGAAAAATCTTCGTCGCGAACGCCGCGCACCAGCGCGCCGGTGCCGGCACCAACACGGCCCGAGGCGAGCGCCTGCCCTTCGACCACGGGCAGCGCATATTTGACGCCGGTCAGGCCTTCAATGCGCTTGGCCACTTCATCATAGTCCGTCAGCGGGCTGTCAATCGGCTGCAGCACCACATGGCCGTTGGTGCCGAGAATGCGGTCCATCAGTTCCTCGCGGAAGCCGTTCATCACCGCCATCACGATGATGAGCGTGGCCACGCCCAGCATGATGCCGATGAAGGAGATGAGCGCGATGACCGAGACAATGGTCTCCTTGCGGCGCGAGCGCAGGTAGCGCAGCGCCACCATGCGCTCAAAGGCCGAGAACGGCCCTGCCCCGGACAGCTTGGCGTCCGGCTGGCTCATGCGGAGGCCCTGGCAAAGCGGGCAATGGCGGCATCAATAGAGATGGTCTCGCGCTCGCCGGTCTTGCGGTTCTTCACCTCGACCTCGCCATTGGCGACCGCACGCGGCCCGGCAATGATCTGCCACGGCACGCCGATCAGGTCATGGGTGGCGAATTTCTGGCCTGCCGACTTGTCGGTGTCATCATAGAGCACATCGAGACCGGCTGCGGTCAGCGCGCCGTAGATCTTCTCGCAGGCTGCGTCGCATTCGCCATTGCCTGCCTTCATGTTGATGACCGACAGCTCGAAGGGTGCCACGGCATCCGGCCAGATGATGCCGTTCTCGTCATGGCTGGCTTCGATGATGGCAGCGATCACGCGGGTCGGGCCGATGCCGTAGGAGCCCATGGAGACGAAGCGGTCCTTGCCGTCCGGTCCGGTCACCTTGGCGCCCATCGGCTCGGAATATTTGGTGCCGAAATGGAAGATGTGGCCGACTTCGATGCCGCGCGCATTCTTCTGCTCGCCAGCAGGGATGGCCGCCCAGGCAGCTTCGTCATGCATTTCGTCGGTTGCCGCGTAGGGCGTGGTCCACTGGTCGAAGATGGCGGCAATCTCGGCATCATTTCCAAAGTCGGTGTCGGCGCCCGGTGCCTTCATCGTCATGAAATCGGCATGGCAGAACACTTCCGATTCGCCGGTGTCGGCCAGGATGATGAATTCATGGCTGAGGTTGCCACCGATCGGGCCGGTGTCGGCGCGCATCGGGATTGCCTTCATGCCCATGCGCTCGAAGGTGCGCAGGTAGGACACGAACATGCGGTTGTACGCGGCCTTGGAAGCCTCGTAATCAATGTCGAAGGAATAGGCATCCTTCATCAGGAATTCTCGGCCGCGCATGACGCCAAAGCGCGGACGCACCTCGTCACGGAACTTCCACTGAATGTGGTAGAGATTGAGCGGCAGGTCCTTGTAGGACTTCACGTAAGAGCGGAAAATGTCGGTGACCATTTCCTCGTTCGTCGGGCCGAACAGCATGTCGCGCTCGTGGCGATCCTCGATGCGCAGCATTTCCTTGCCGTAATCATCATAACGGCCGCTTTCGCGCCACAGATCAGCCGACTGGATGGTCGGCATCAGGATCTCGATGGCGCCTGCCCGGTTCTGCTCCTCGCGGATGATCTGCGTCACCTTGTTGAGCACTTTCAGGCCGAGCGGCAGCAGTGAGAATATGCCTGCCGACTGCTGGCGGACCCTGCCGGCGCGCAACATCAGGCGATGCGAGACAATCTCGGCCTCACGGGGATTTTCCTTGAGGATGGGCAGGAAATAACGCGACAGACGCATGGGGGAGTTGTCCCTTGAATGAACGATGAGGCCGCAGGACCAAGGCAGAATCGGTTGACGCCTGAGCCTGTGGCACGTGCCTGCGCTTCATAGCCATTTCAAGGCGAAATGGAAACCCGGACCACGAACTGCTCTGCCTGCCTTACTATTGTGCAGCGCAGCAAGCATTTGCATGATTTGCTTGCACTATTTGCGTGACAAACGGTCACAGAATTGTCTAATGTGCTCTCACAAACAGGGGCGGAGCAAAATCCGTCCTCAAACGCGGTCAAAGTCTTGGGAGGATGTGACCCCGGCGCGTAAATCGCAGCCACCGTAAAGGGATACGGGTCAACGCGTAACTGAAATGGCAAGGCTTCGGCCTTGCTTTTTTTTTGGACTTGCAGCGGCTGGCCGTCCGACCGGGGGCTGGCGGTTAGCCCTTCCGGTTCACATAGTCGGGAACAACCCGCGGAATGTCGTCAAAGCCAAGGCCAAGACCGAGGGTCACACCGAGATAGGTGGTAAAAATCAGCGCCGAGAAGATGGTGGTTCGAAGGAACACACGGCGCATGTGATTGCCGCTCGGTGCGCTGGCGACTGTGCCCAGCGTCACGTCGCCATCCTCGTCCTGCGTACGCAGGGAAAAGGGAATCACCACAAAGAGCGTTCCCCACCACACGATGAAATAGATGGCAGCCCAGGATACCCAGGTCATGTGCTTCAACCCTGATCAGTTTGGCGCGGATGCGCGATTGGTGCTGATATGGGCCAAACAGGGCTGAAAGGCAAAGGGTCGTTTTGGCACGGGTGAAAGCAGACAGCCAATTCGTGGCCGGGTCAGACCTGCTCCAGCTCCACCAGCGTGCCAAGAAAATCCTTTGGGTGCAGGAACAGCACCGGCTTGCCATGGGCGCCGATCTTCGGGTTCCCGTCGCCCAGCACGCGCGCGCCCTGCCCCTTCAGCCGGTCACGGGCGACGATGATGTCGTCCACCTCGTAGCAGACATGGTGCATGCCGCCCGACGGGTTCTTGGCAAGGAAAGCGGCAATCGGCGAGCCCTCGCCCAGCGGCTCCAGCAGTTCCACCTTGGTGTTGCCGAGCTCGACGAAAACGACGGTGACGCCATGTTCCGGCAGGGCCTGCGGTTCCGTCACCTTGCCACCCAGCGTGTCGCGATAAGTAGCAGTGGCGGCGGCGAGATCCGGAACGGCAATGGCAACATGGTTCAGGCGACCGAGCATGGGAATTCTCCGCGGAAGTTTGATGGCTCCGGAATAGGACGCAGAGCGGTTGCTGTAAATCCGCCAGAGGGATGATGGTGGGTCCCTCCACCTCCCCGCAGAAGGGAGGTGGAAGAGAAAATCTCAAACCCGTGACACGAACACGGTGACGATCGGCTTCTTGCCCCAGATCTCGTTGGCGCTGGCGCGGATGGCGCGGCGGACGCTCTCGGCCACCAGGTCCAGATCCTTGCGCTTGCCCCTTGGGATGCTCTCGATGGCGCCTGTTGCGGCATCCAGCAGAAGCTCTTCCAGATATTCGCCCTTGGCGTTCATTTCCGGCAGGCCGACAGCCTCGATATCCGGATCGTCCAGCAGGTCGTATTTCTCATCAAGGATGATGTTGAAGCAGACATGGCCGGCAAAGGAAAGCTTGCGCCGGTCGCGCACGCCAATGGCCTGGTCATCGCCATAGAGCTTGCCATCCTTGTAGGTGCGGCCATGGTGGATCTCGCCGATGATCTCGGCCAGGCCCGGAGCCAGGCGCAGCAGATCGCCATTGCGCACGCCTGCCACTTGGCCGATGCCTTCGGACGTGGCCAGAGCGGCATGGGCCACCAGATGGGCGGCCTCGCCATGCACCGGCACGGAGATCTGCGGCCGCACGAGGCGGTACATCTCGCGCAACTCACCCCG
>JBGSQC010000051.1:0-16322 GCA_041738295.1 Zhengella sp.
ATGGCGGCTCGCTGCTGGAGGCAGCCAGTTCGGCTGCACCCAGAACGGTCTGGCGTGCCAGAAGCGCGGCTGTCTCCGGGGGCAGACCGGCGGCTTCAGCCGCCGCAGTCAGGCATTCGATGAAGTGGAACACATAGGCCGGGCCGGACCCCGAAACGGCGGTCACGGCATCCATCAGGCCTTCGTCGTCGATCCGGTCAACGGCGCCGTTGGTGGCGAGCAATTCCAAGACCGCCTTGTCCATGGCAACGCTGACATGGGCGTTGGAGAAGGTCACCATCATGCCGCGCCCGATGGCCGCCGGGGTGTTCGGCATGCAGCGGATGACAGGTGTTTGCGCGCCAAGAATTCCTTCGAGGAATGCAATCTTCGTTCCAGCCGCTATCGAAAGAAAGGTTGCACCGGTCTTTGCAAATCGCCGGTAGGCGGGCACGACAGCGCCCATCACCTGCGGCTTGACAGCCAGCACCACCAGATCGGCTTGCAAGGTTTCCGGCAGGGTGGATACATCTGCGTGAACCAAGGCGCCATGCTGGCCGGCACGTTGGCGCAGACCTTCATTGGGCTCCACCACATGGCAGTTTGCCGGTGCCAGTTGGCCGCTTTCCAGCCATGCGACCAGCATCGCGTAGCCCATATTGCCGCATCCGACCATGATAATGTTCATTGTCCTGCCCTTGCCACTGTCAATCACTCCGGCGGTTGTGGCCGAGCGCGCATGTCTTTGCAACGCTTCTCGTCAGCCGGGCTACCGCTGCAGGCGAATGCGGGCAGCGATCCTCATGCCAAGCGTCGCGAAGACCAGCAGAACCCAGACCGGGTCCGCACGGTGGAAGAAGAAGGTTTCGAGAAAGGCGTTGAGCGTGGTGAAGAGTACGATCATCATCAGGAAGTCGGCAAGAAACACGTTTTCCCTCAGCGGCGGAACCTTCATGTAGTCGCGGATGGGGGCGATGATGAAAGTGAGGATGACCGCACCGACAGCAGGAAGCCCCATGAAAATGGCGGTGTCCATGTAGCCGTTGTGGCCATGCACAATCCCGCGAATATCCCACGCCCGGTCGAAGGGCTGGTCTTGCGTGGTTAGGAAGTCGGTTCCCCAGAAATTCATGTAGCCATAGCCGGTCCATGGCCGCTGCAGGATCATCTCGCCGCCGAACTCCCAGAGCGTCGTGCGTCCGGTATAGGTGAGGTCCGGGAAATGCGTCTGGGCGAACTGCTTCAGCACATCAATGTAGACGATACCGAGGGTTCCCAGAGCAAAGACGACAATGGCGGCAAGATAGGCAACCGGCACCAGGCGGCGCATGCCGATGATGTTTGGAAGAACAACGACAAGCATGGATGCAGGCACAAGCCCTGCCGTGGTCTTGGAACCGGTGTTCAGCACGAAAACCATGGCAGCCAGGAAGATGGCAATGCCGGATCCCCTGTCGCCGCGCCGGAAAAGATAGAGGCCGGCGAATGCAAGGCAGGCCATCACTGGTCCGGTGATGTTCTTGTGCGGGTAGATGCCGCGCCAGAAGCCGGCATGCTGTGCCTCGAAACCTGCGTTCTGGTGGATTGCCTGCAGCGGCATGGCGACCAGGCCAAAATAGCTCAGTCCTAGAACGGTGAAGGCAACCACCTTGATGGCGGTTGCGATGTTGTCGGTCCCACGCATCAGGCTGAAAAAGGCGATCACCGACAGGATGATGATGATCGAGAAGGAAGCCGACCGCATGGCCGAGGCAGGATCGGGAGAGTTCAGGATCGACAGACCGAGAAAGCCCAGCAGCACAGCCCAGGAAAGGCTCATGAAGGCAGACAGTCGTCTCGGATCGGCAAACAGCAGCAATGAGATCAGCGCCAGCACTCCAAGCGAACCGAAGCCCAACTGGTTGACGATGTCGCCGCCCTGGGCCGCATCAGGCCCTTCCGACGGGCTGAGTGGCTTGAAGCCGATGAGGACGCCCGCCAGAAGAACGGTCGCCAGGACACCGGCTGCAGACCCGCCGGCCAACACCCGTTCCAGCGTGTCCGGCTCAGTTCTTCTCGGCGTTGCGATATTGTTCATTGGTGTAGCCGAATTCGGCAATGATGCGCCCGATGGCGACAAGGACAGGATATTGCGCAATAGAGAGCGAGCCGGTTTTTACCAGCGTTCGCACCGCGCGCAACGGGGAGACAGCAAGCAGGGCAAGGCTCTTGGCGATAACCTTCAGCCGCCCCAGTGGATCAGCCGAGCGCTTGCCCTTTTCCACCAATGTGGAGATGACCCCGTTGCGCACGGCGCGCGCGCGCACCCAGTCGGCCTCCAGCCGGCGTGAAGGAATGGTCTCGTGAACAGGCGCATCAGCGCACCAGCCAAGGCGGAAGCCCTTGGCAGCGGACCGGCTCAGGAAGTCGGAATCACCGCCACCCATGAAGTTGAACCGCAGGTCGAGGAACGGCGGCCCCATCTGTTCAAGCACAGCCCTGCTGATGAGCAGGTTGCCGGAAGAATAGAGCTGCTCCACGCGGCCCGTAGCCCGATAGGGCGGCGCAAACACTGGATGATTGGCCCAATGGGCCTGGTCCGGCCGTTCGAAGACCGGAACCTGAGGCCCGCCCACAATGTCGGCTGGCAGGGTATCGGCAGCCGTCACCATGCGCTCGATCCAATGGGGATCGGCCAACTCGTCATCATCAATGACGAGGAGATGCTTGAATGCGGGAAAGTGGACGAGTGCCGTCAGCCAGCCTGCATTGTAGGCGCAGCAATTGCCTCGCTCATGGGCAATGATGACCATGCCCTTCATAGCGCCGGTTTCAAACAGCGGCTTGGCTGCAGAGGCGCCCTCGCGTTTTTCGGCTTCGTTTTCCATGACGATGACCGCAAAGCTGCGGCTGGTCACCTGCGCCTGAAGCGAGGCGAGCGACGCCAGCAGGTGGTCCGGCCGCTTGAAGGTCGGCATGGTCACCACGATTTCCACTTGCCCGGTGTCAAGGTCGGGCGAGCGGGAGTCTATCGAGATGGTATCGCTCATGCGCGGAATCATGAAATCCAGGTCCCAAATTTACCTGAGTCTTAGCCGCGCCCCATTAACGCGGCGTTAAGAGTGTTTCGTTCGATCGCCGGTCAATGCGGTGCTTTTCGCGCCCATGTGTTCGGATTTAAACAAGATTTCATCGCTTCGATGTAGGCATGGTCCCGATTGGGAACATTTTGATGCATCTGGTATTTGTCACTGCCATCGTGCCGGATGGCTCGCCATCCACCGGCTACGAGATTGCCAATGCGGCAATCATCAACGCGCTGCGCCGTTCAGGCGCGCGGGTAACGGTGCTCGGCTATTGCTGGCCAGGAAAATCTCCTGTTGATCCGAAGTCGACCGTGGTCCTCGGCGAGGTCGATGTTGTGACTGAAAACGCATCAGCCACCCGCAAGATGCAATGGCTTGGAAAAGCCGTTGCCGGCGGCCATACATTTTCTTCGGCTAAGCTTCGGCTCCTTGATGAGGCTGACCTGTCCCGGACCCTTGATGCTCTCGAGCCCTTCGATGGATTCGTGCTGAACGCGGTGCAGATGGCTGGTGCCTATCCGGATGTGTTCACTGCCAAGCCCTATTTCTACGTGGCCCACAATGTCGAAAATGTCTCGGCTCTGCAGAATGCAGAAGCGGCGTCTTCCTCCTTCCAGAAGCTGCTGTTTGCCCGCGAGGCACGCCTGCTGCGCGAGCTCGAAGAGCGCTTCTGCCGCGGTGCCCACCATGTGTTCACGCTGAGCGGTGAAGACAGCGCCATCCTGTCGAAAGGCTTGCCAGCCGACAGGTTCTCAGTCCTGCCGTTGATCACGCGTGAAGAATTGCCGGTCGAGTTCTTGCCGGTGGAGCGCAACTGCGATGCCGCGCTGATCGGCACGTGGACATGGGCTCCCAACCGCATCGGCCTTGACTGGTTCCTGAATGAGGTGACACCGCATTTGCCGGACAGCTTCATCACGCACATTGCCGGATCGATCCCCGCCGGACTGACCGTCCGCCATCCCGGCGTGAAACTGGTCGGACGCGTGGCAGATGCCACGGATTTTGTTCGCTCAGCAGGGGTGATCCCACTCGCCAGCCGCGCGGGAACAGGCGTCCAGCTGAAGACGCTTGAAACCTTCGAACTGGGTTTGCCCTGTGTGGCAACCACCAGCGCCCTGCGCGGTATCGCGCACGTGCCGGCGAGTTGTACGGTGACAGATGATCCCGTCGAGTTTGCTGCTGCCCTCGTTGCAAAGGCGAGATCAGGCCAAACGCATACCGATGGCCGCGCCTTCCATGCTGCCCAGCGCGCAGAGCTGGACCGTGCCCTTCAGCAAGGACTGGCTGCCTTGTCAGTCAAGACGAAGATAGGAGCTGCCGCGTGAACCGGCTGGAATCCGTACCTGGCCTTGTTCCCGAGGAGGTGGATATCCTTGGCACGCCGGTAGCTTCGGTGGACACCGAGCAGGGGATCCGCCTGCTCAGCGAAGCGATCGCCTCGGGTCGGTTCACGCCGGTCAGTTTTCTCAATGCCCACAATGCCAATGTCTCGGCAACCAATCCGGAATTTGCCGCAGCCATGCGCCAGTTCCTGATCCTTGCCGATGGCGTGGGCGTCGACATGGCAGCCAAGGCGCTTTACGGGCGCCCATTTCCCGCCAATCTCAACGGCACTGATTTCATCCCGGCCTTCCTGAAATCCCATGAACGGCCGCTCGTCATCGGTTTGCTCGGCACCACCCAGGAAAATGCTGATGCTGCCGCTGCTGCCTTGCGCGCCATTGCCTCGCAGCACCGCATTCTCGTGATCTCGAACGGGTTTTTCAGCGCCGATCGCGAACTGGCCATCTTGGCCGAACTGGAACAGGTTCGCCCGGATGTGCTGCTGGTCGCCATGGGTGTCCCGCGTCAGGAATTGTGGATCCATCGCAATCTGACCGCCCGCCACTGCACCCTTGCCATTGGCGTTGGTGCGCTGCTGGATTTCCTTTCCGGCAGTGTGCCGCGCGCGCCGCACTGGATTCGCCGTGTGCGAATGGAATGGCTTTACCGGCTCTGGCTGGAGCCCGGACGCCTTTGGCGTCGCTATATTGTCGGCAATCCGGTTTTCCTCTATCGGGTGATGAAGCAGAAATTCCGCCAACGCGCATCCGGGGCGTGACGCCAACCATGCCTTTAAACGAAAAATCGGTCGCGCTCGTTACAGCAAGTTACAAGGGTGACGTGGAGCGGGCGCGCATCCTGTGTGACACGATGGATCGTCATGTGACCGGCCATACCCGTCACATTCTCCTCGTTTCGGATCGCGACAAGTCACTTTTCCGGCAGTTTGAAGGTCCGCGCCGGACCGTCGTGAGCGAAGGCGAGATCCTGCCATCCTGGTTGATGGATCTTCCTGACCCGACCAGCCTGTTTCGCCGCCGCATCTGGCTGTCGCGCCATACTCCACCGCTGCGTGGCTGGCATGTCCAGCAATTGCGGCGCATCGCCATCGCCTCGCATGTGAGCGAAGATGCGCTAATCTATTGCGATTCCGACGTCGCTTTCGTGCGGCCCTTCGATTGCGCCAAAATGTGGGCCGACGGCAAGCTGCGCCTGTTCCGGCGCGACTATCGGCTGCGCGAGCCGGACCATGAAAACCAGATGTCCTGGGCCCGCCAGGCAGGCCGAGCCCTTGGCCTGCCCGCAGATGCCGAACCGCAGCATGATTATATAGCTACGCTGATCGCCTGGCGGACCGACACTGTTCGCGCCATGCAACAGCGGATCGAGGAGACGCAGGGCGAACACTGGATCAAGGCAGTTGCGCGAAAGCGGCATTTCTCCGAATGCATGCTTTATGGTCGCTACGTTGACGAGATCACCAACAGCGCCGGCCATTTTCACGACGCCAGGGAGCTTTGCCACATCTACTGGTCAGGACCGACGCTTGATGCCGGCGGTTTGGAAGCCTTCATTTCCGGTCTGGCACCCGATCAGGTGGCGGTGGGCCTGCAGTCCTTCACCGGCATTGACGAAAGCCTGATCCGCCGGACAGTGCTGGCCTGATCAACGGCGTGCTCGGTCAGAACGCCTTGGCGTTCCGCCTCAGCGCCGTGTAGGTCAGAACCGCTGAAATCACGTACAGCACGAGGAAAATGCCGTTCAGATAGGCGAGCACGATCCCGGCAGGCTTGCCTGCCAGCAGCACATGAATCAAGAGCACCGCCTTGGCCGATCCGAGCAGGGCCAGATTGATGGCGCGCAGAAAGGTCTGGCCGCGGGCATAAAGCAATTCAGCATGATACTCAGTGAGATTGCGCAGTCCGGGCACAAGGGCCGCAATCACCACCAGCGGCGCGACCTCGGCAACATTGGCGCCCAGCAGACCCGGCCAGAGATGCAGCATCCCTGCGAGGGCAAGAAGCCCAAGCGTTGACACCGAAAAGATACCGGCTTCAAACAGCACCCGCTTGCCAAGGCTTGCCAGTGCTCCGCCATTTCGCATCAGCGACTGGACCAGCATCATGTTGAAGGTTCTGACCGGAATGGCTGTCAGATCGACGAGCCGCATCACAATGGCATAGACACCAGCCATCTGTGCCCCGCCAAAGGCCAGCACCAGCAGCTTGTCCAGTTCGCTCTGGATGTAGAACAGGATTTCCGCCCCGCTGACAGACAATGAATCCGACAGCCGTCTCCGGCAGACGGCCCAATTGAATCGCAAGCGGTAGCGCGGCATGAAGAAAACGAGCGCAACCACAAGCGCCAGCGCATTGGCCCCGGCATACCAGAGCGCCCAGCCTTCCAGGCTGTGGTCACCCGATGCCCAGAAGGCCAGCGCCGCGAGCGCGCGCAACACGGTGCCGAGTATGACCAAAATGGCGGCTCTGCCAAAACGGTTCAGCCCGTTGTTGACGATGACGACCACCTCGGCAGCGCGCCAGAACAGGGCTTCTGACGCTATAATCAGGGCAAAGATGCCAAGGGTGAGTTCGCCGGCAAAGAAAGACGCATGAACCATCCAGCCGGCCAGCAGCAGCACCGGCAACGAAAGGGCTGCCATGACCAGATACCCACCTGCATAGAGCCCGATGAGGCGCGGACGCATGGTGGCTGCCCGGTAGAGCGGGGAGGAGAACCCGAAGGCGACGATGCGGGCCAGAACGACGCCCGCCGCCGAAGCGGTGGCAAAGACCCCGAAATCGGCGATGCTCAGCGTATTGGCGAGAAGAACGAAGTAGGCGAGCGAAAAGACCAGCCGCCCGAGAGCGCCGCTGATCGCAGAAAAATAACCACCCGCCAGCTTCCGCCATCGCTCTGGCAGAAGCCGTCGGGGAATTTCCTGTTGCCCGGCATCCGATGCCACAGCTGAAACGGACAGGGTTTTCATGCCAAGTCTATGGCACAAAGAGATTAATGCCGGGTGTCCTCTGTGCTCCGGCAGATGGACGGGCCCGTAAAATTAGCCCTTCCTTAAGCTCCGCATTAACCTTTTGTTACCCCTGTCTGTTTAGCGTGCGTTAACGCTTCCCGTCCGGAAGGCGTGCACTATGGCCGGTGGAAATGACGCAGAACGATGGAAATCGCGGGAAAGGGGGCTCTTCGCTCCTGTCTCCGTCCATGGAGGACGGGGGAACGCGGTCTGGCGATCTGCAGGAAGCCATCGAACTCCTGTCGGCACGTCACCGCCGCGCCCGCTCCCGGCGTGAAGCCAGCGACAATCCCTGGCTTCAGGCGCTTTCCTCTGGCGCGACAGATGATGCACTCGCCCGCAGGCTCCATCAGGCACGCTTTGCACGCGAATCGCGGTCCAGCCAGACCCGTCCTTCCTTGCTTTCGGCACCGGCCATGGACGAGCGTGAGCCGGAACCGGACGTGGTGCCAGCTGCCAAGTCTGACACTGTTCGGGCGCGTGCAGAAGATGTGCAAGACACGCCCGCTCAGCCCCAGCACCGTGAGTTTCACGAGTACCGGGACGATTCCTCGGAGCGCTGGGCCCCTCTGATCGATCCCGTCGCTGTGATTCGCGGCATCCTGACGTCGCGCAAAACCATCGCGGCAACCACTATCGCAGGCGCTCTGCTGGGTGTGCTGGTCGCGTTGAACACGCCCAAACTCTATGTTTCGACGGCAGAAATCCTGGTTGATCCACGCGACATCAAGATTGCCGACCGCGAACTGACCATCGGTGCCCTGCCGCAGGATGCGACACTGGCGATCATCGAGAACCAAGTTCGGGTGATGTATTCCGGCCCCGTGCTGCAAAGGGTGGTCACGGAACTCGGCCTGGCGAGCGATCCCGAGTTCAACGGATCGGAAGGCGGACTTGGACTTGGCGGTCTTGTCAGCGCCGTACGGGGCATTTTCTCCGGTGATGGCGGTCCGGCAAAAGAAGGGCGCAAGACGGCGCTTGCCGTCGAGAATCTGGCTGAAAGCTTGACGATCGAGCGCGGCGGCAAGACCTTCATTGTCTCGATCAGCGCCAAGACCAAGGATGCCGACAAGTCTGCAAAGATTGCCAACAAGGTCTACACGGTCTTCATGGAAGAAGCCGGGAAGATCCAGTCCGGCACGGCAGGCCGCGCAGAAAGCGAAATGGGGTCTCGTCTCGGGCAGTTGCGCAAGACCGTGCAGGAGGTCGAGCAGGCAGTCGAGACCTTCAAGACCGCCAATGATCTCATTGACGCGCAAGGCCGACTCATATCGGACGACCAGATCGTCAAGATCAATGACCAGTTGAGCGTTGCGCGCGCGCGCACCATCGAACTCAACGCGAAGGTTCGCTCCATCCGGGCAATCAACGCCGACTCCGTCGTGAGTGCCGCGCTGCCGGAATATGTGAACTCGGCCGTTCTGGCGGAACTGCGCTCGCAATATGCGCGCCTGAAGCAGGAAACGGACTCGCTTTCCAACAGGCTTGGTCCCCGCCATCCGCGCCTCCAGGCTGCCGAAGCCCAATTGATTGGCGCCCGCCGCCAGATCGAGGGCGAGTTGCAGCGGTTGGCTGACTCCATTCAGATCGAATTGAAGCGCGCGGTTGAGCAGGAGCAATCCCTGGCTGCCGACATGGCCGAAGCAAAGGCGCGCCAGGCAAATGTCTCCGACAAGCTGGTCGAATTGCGTGAACTGGAACGCGAAGCTGCTGCCCAGCGCGCCGTCTATGAAAATTATCTTCTGCGCACCCGTGACGCCGGTGAGCAAAAGACCGTCAACACTTCCAATATTTCGCTGATTTCCAAGGCCGAGCCTGCGCTGCTGCCATCCGGCGTGTCGCGTGGGATCATTGTGGTGGCCTTTACGATACTGGGCTTTTTGGCTGGTGTGGCCATCGGTGCCCTGCGCGGAGCCATTGCTTCTTTCCGCAGCAATGGATCGCCTTCGCCCCATCGCTCGCAAAGCGCCCCCCGCCGCCGTGCGGTGCGTGAGGAGCCGGCACCCTATGACGATATGCCCGCCTTGGTGCAGCCGGTCACAGCCAGTCATCCATCGGCGGCACAACCGGTGGCGGCCGCGCCTGCGCCGCTCGCACCGGTTCAACCGGCAATGCAGCCAGCCTATGTCCAGCCGCAGATGCAGCCTGCGGTCCAGCCGCAGATGCAGCCCCTGCTTCAACCGATGATAATGCCGCAGCCACCGGTCTATGCAGCACAGCCGGTCTACCCGCATCCGGTCATGCCGCAGGCTTACATGCCCCAGCCGATGATGCATCCGATGTCTGGCTATTGGCCGCAGCCGCAGCCTGTATGGCCGCAGGTCTATGCCCCACCACTCGCTCCTGCTCCCTGGCCGGTGCAAACTGCGGCTCCAGCTCCAGCTCCAGCTCCGGTACCAGCCCAGCCGGCGGCTGAAGAAACCAGTGGCCGCGAAGTCGCCGAACTTCGCGAAAGCCTGCGCGCCATGCGTGACAAGGTGCAGATGCTTGGCGAACGGCGCCTGCGTCGCAATTCCTGATCCGGGGACCGTTTTCAGCACAGTTTGCATTTGTATTTCATGCTGGATTTTGGAAAGAGGGACCGCACAGGCGGCGCCCCGTTTTTCAGATGGTTGCGACAAGGATTTCCCAGATGGCCGAGATGATTGATGGCAAGGCGGTTGCCGCTGATGTTGCCGCGAAGGTGACATCCGCAGCGCAGGAACTGAAGTCCGCAACAGGCATTGTGCCCGGCCTCGCCGTCGTGATTGTCGGGGAAGATCCGGCATCGAAGGTCTATGTCTCGGCGAAATCAAAACGCGCCAATGAATGCGGTTTCCTTTCGGTCAAGCATGAACTCCCGGCGGATACCGACGAGGCCACCCTGCTGGCACTGGTGAACGACCTGAATGCGGATGACGCCATTCACGGCATTCTCGTGCAGCTGCCGCTTCCCGGCCATATCGACGAGGGCAAGGTCATCCAGGCCATCAATCCCGACAAGGATGTCGACGGCTTCCACTTCGTCAATGTCGGCAGGCTCGCCACCGGCGAACTGGGAGAGGCCTTCGTACCCTGCACTCCTGCCGGTTCGATGATCCTGATCGAGCGGGTGCGCGGCCGCGATCTCTCTGGCCTCAATGCCGTTGTGGTAGGCCGGTCCAACATTGTCGGCAAGCCGATGGCGAACCTTTTGCTCGCCGCAAACGCCACCGTCACCATTGCTCACAGCCGCACGAAGGACCTGCCCGCGCTCTGCCGCACCGCTGACATCTTGGTTGCAGCCGTCGGCCGACCGGAAATGGTCAAGGGCGACTGGGTCAAACCCGGCGCCACCGTCATCGATGTCGGCATCAATCGCGTGCCGGCGCCGGATAAGGGCGAAGGCAAGTCGCGGCTCGTGGGCGATGTCGCCTATGACGATGCCGCCAGGGTTGCCGGCGTGATTACACCCGTGCCGGGCGGCGTCGGACCGATGACCATTTCACTGCTGATGGCCAACACGCTCGTTTCTGCCTGCCGCAAAGCCGGGGTGGCAGCGCCCCGGTTCTGATTCAGGGCCTGCGCCGGAAGATCATCGTCCAGTTGGTTTCCCAGGAAAAACCGCCATCAGCAGAAAATGCCTGTTCCCATCGGGGAAACGGGGTTTCCATTACTGACCAGGCAAACCGGACCTTTACCGACTGACCTTCAATAGTGTCGTCAGCGAAGAATAGGCCGCTGCCATTGGCAAACTGGCCTTTGACCGGCACGTCCAACAGGTGGGGATTTCTTCCATCAAGCCACCAGAT
Source organism: Zhengella sp. (assembly GCA_041738295.1). Classification (GTDB taxonomy): domain Bacteria; phylum Pseudomonadota; class Alphaproteobacteria; order Rhizobiales; family Rhizobiaceae; genus Zhengella. Next base: position 11,172 of record JBGSQC010000051.1, read on the forward strand.
CGCCCATGTCCCGGACTCGCGGTCAAAAGACCGCAGCGAGACGGCGCGGTAATCACCGCCAGGCAGGTGCAACAGATTGTCATCCACATTGGCGATGCCTCCAAGCAGAGGCCGCGCACTCATGGTACCCGGGAAATCCTGCCAATCACTTCTGCCGCGAAGGCGGGTCGCCAGCCGTCGATGATCGACCAGCCAGTCACCCAAGAGAAAATCAAACTCGGAACCATCATTGCGTGTCACGGCGAAACCTCTCACTTTGAGCAAGAGGTCTAGCACAGTCATCCTGACACCGGCCTGTCAGGATGTTTCTGCTCCTTTTCAGAAAACCGCAGCACCTTCATCGGCTCTTCCGGCCAATCGCCGGAAGTTGGCAAACAGTTCGCGGCCCATGCCGAAACCATTGGCAGTCAGGTCGGGAATCGGAGCGTCGCGCGCCTCAAGCTCGGCTTGCGGCACAAGCACGTTCAGCGTCCCGGCCTCGCCGTCGAGCACGACCATGTCGCCGTCGCGGATCTTGCCGATCAGCCCGCCGTCAAGCGCTTCAGGCGTGACATGGATGGCGGCTGGCACCTTGCCGGATGCGCCGCTCATGCGCCCGTCGGTGACCAGCGCCACCTTGAAGCCCTTGTCCTGCAAAACGCCGAGCGGCGGTGTCAGCTTATGGAGTTCCGGCATGCCGTTCGCCTTCGGCCCCTGGAAGCGGATCACCGCGACAAAATCCCGGTTGAGGTCACCCGCCTTGAAGGCCGCCTGCAAGGCTTCCTGGCTGTCAAAAACGATGGCCGGTGCCTGCACCGTGCGGCGTTCCGGCTTGACCGCCGAAACCTTGATGATGGCTCGGCCTATATTGCCGTGAAGCAAAGTCAGGCCACCTGTCGGCTGGAACGGTTCGGCAACGGTGGACAGCACCTTCGGGTCCTGACTCGCCTTTGGGGCAGGGCGGCGCGTCACACCGGAGTTCTCGCCAAGCACGGCTTCAACCGCATAGCCCGACAATCCCGTGCCGTTTACAGTCTGCACGTCCTCGTGCAGCAGTCCGGCCTCCAGCAGTTGCCCGATCAGGTAGCCCATGCCGCCGGCGGCATGGAAATGGTTCACGTCGGCCAGCCCGTTCGGATAGACCCGCGCCAGCAGGGGAGTGATGGCAGACACCTCGGAGAGGTCGTCCCAGGTAATGCGGATGCCCGCCGCCGCTGCCATGGCGATCAAATGGATCGTGTGGTTTGTCGAGCCGCCTGTTGCGTTTAGCCCCACAATGCCGTTGACCACAGAGCGCTCGTCGATCATCCGCCCGGCCGGAGTGAACTCGTTGCCGAGCGCGGTGATGGCAAGCGCGCGCCTTGCAGCTTCGCGTGTCAGCGCTTCACGAAGAGGCGTGCCGGGGTTGATGAAGGTTGCGCCGGGAAGATGGAAGCCCATGATTTCCATCAGCATCTGGTTGGAATTGGCCGTGCCGTAGAAGGTGCAGGTACCCGGTCCGTGATAGCTCTTCGATTCCGATTCGAGCAGTTCCGCCCGACCGACCTTGCCTTCCGCATAAAGCTGGCGGGTTTTGGCCTTCTCGTCATTGGAAAGGCCGGTGGTCATCGGTCCGGCGGGCACGAACACAGCCGGAAGATGGCCGAAGGTGAGCGCTGCGATCACCAGTCCTGGCACGATCTTGTCGCAAACGCCGAGATAGACCGCAGCATCAAACATGTTGTGCGACAGGCCGATGCCTGCCGCCATGGCGATCACGTCACGCGAGAACAGCGACAATTCCATGCCCGGCATTCCCTGGGAGACGCCGTCGCACATGGCAGGCACGGCGCCCGCCACCTGCGCCACGCCGCCGGCTTCGCGCGCGGCCTCGCGGATCAGCGCAGGATAGGTCTCGAAGGGCTGGTGCGCCGACAGCATGTCATTGTAGGCGGTGATGATGCCAAGGTTCGGGACGATGTCACCGGCAAGTGCCGCCTTGTCGGAAACCCCGCAGGCGGCGAACCCATGGGCCAGGTTGGCGCAACCGAGAGCCGACCGGTGGACGCCTTGCGATACAGCATCATCAAGACGCTTCAGATAGGCTTCTCGGGTGGGGCGGGACCGCTCGCGGATGCGGTCGGTGATGGCGTCGAGGACGGAATTCACGGTCATGGTCAGGCCTTTCCGCCGGGCGTCCAATAAATCTGGACCGGCGTTTGCGCGTGATCGAAAAGGGCGGAGACGGGGAGTTTGGCAGTCTTGTCTGTCGAAAGCGCGGCAAGCAGCACGTCTTTTTTCTGTGAGCCCTCAATGTGCAAGACGACAAGCCTTGCGCTCACCAGGGCAGGCAGTGTCCAGGTGAGCCGCGGTTCTCCCGCGCTTGGCGCGTCCACCGCTGCCACGACGGCTTCACCGCGAGGATTGAGCAACGCAGGCAGCTTAGAGGCATCGGGAAAGAAGGAAGCGGTGTGCCCGTCGCCGCCCATGCCGAGCACCACGACATCGAAGGGAAGGGTCAAGGCTCCCGCGAGCCTGCGCGTTGCGGCTTCAGCAGCCACGTGAGCGGTTTCTGCCGGTTCGTACAATCCCTCGAAACGGGCCTTGGCCGCTTCGTTCTGCAGCAGCGTCCGGGCAACAAGACCGGCATTGGAGCGCTCGGATGTGATTGGAACGAAGCGCTCATCGACCAGCGTCACGGTGACCTTTGCCCAATCGATCTTTGCTTTTGACAGATGCCGGAAGAACAGGCCCGGTGTGGTGCCGCCGGAAACAGCCAGAGAGGCTTTTCCGCGTGCTCTGACGGCTGCCGACAAGTTCTCTGCCACGGTTTCCGCAAGTGAGCCTGCCAGCAGGTCCGGACTTGCAAAATTGTTCCAGACGGGCTGGATGGCCGTTGAAGCGCTCAAATGCTCTCGTGCCATGTCCTGCCGTCCCGCTCGATCAGGCCGATGGAACCCGATGGCCCCCAGGTGCCCGCCGTATAGCCCTGGACATCGGAGGGCCGCTGTTCCCACGCCATCAGGATCGGGTCGATCCACTCCCACGCCGCCTCCACCTCATCGCGGCGCATGAAGAGGGTTTGGTTGCCGCGAACCACATCCATGATCAACCGCTCATAGGCATCCGGGTGGCGGGCATTAAAGGATTCAGCAAAACTCATGTCGAGTGGCACATGGCGCAGGCGCATGCCGCCCGGACCCGGATCCTTGATCATGATCCATTGCTTGACGCCCTCGTCCGGCTGCAGCCGGATAACAAGCTGGTTTGCTTCCACCTTGCCCGCGCTGGCTTCGAAGATGGAGTGCGGGATCGGCTTGAACTGTACCACGATCTCAGAGGCGCGGGCCGCCAGCCGCTTGCCGGTGCGCAGGTAGAAGGGCACGCCCGCCCAGCGCCAGTTGGAAATCTGGGCTTTCAGCGCCACGAAGGTTTCGGTGGTGCTCTCGCTGTCGCCGAGTTCCTCCAGATAGCCCTTTACCGCGCCACCGGATGAAGCGCCGGCGCGGTACTGCCCGCGCACGGTCAATTGCTGGGCATTGCTTTCATTGATCGGCACCAGCGAGCGCAGCACCTTCAGCTTCTCATCGCGCATGGAATCAGCCTCGATGGAGGGCGGCGGTTCCATGGCGACCAGACAGAGCAACTGCATCAGATGGTTCTGCACCATGTCACGAAGTGCACCGGCCTTGTCGTAGTAGCCGGCCCGGCTTTCCAGCCCCACGCTTTCGGCCACCGTGATCTGCACATGGTCGATATGGGCTGAGTTCCACAACGGCTCATAAAGCGCATTGGCAAAGCGCAGCGCCATCAGGTTCTGCACTGTCTCCTTGCCCAGATAATGGTCGATGCGGAAAATCTGGTTTTCGGCGAAGGACGCGCCGATGGTATCGTTCAGTGCGCGCGCCGAGGCAAGGCTGCGTCCGATCGGCTTTTCCACCACAATGCGCGTGCCGGGCGTCGCCAACCCATTGGCGCGGATTCGCCCGGCAATTTCGCCAAACAGCGCAGGCCCGACTGCCAGATAGAAGGCGCGCACCTCTGCGCCATCCTTCAGCTTTGCAGAAAGCGCATCCCAACCCTTCTCCGACACGGCATCGACCTGGACATAGGTCAGCCGCTCAAGAAAGCGCGCCATCTGTTCCGGGTCGCGTTCCTTTTCACCGACGAATTTGGAAAGTGCCCCGGCTGCAAACGCGCGGAAAGCCTCGTCGCTCATTTCGGACCGGGAAGCACCAATGATACGGGTCGGATCGGAGAACTGGCCGCCAAGCTGGCGTTGGTAAAGGGCCGGAAGCAGCTTGCGCTCCGACAGGTCACCTGTGGCACCGAAAATGACGAAGTCGAAAGGATCGACTGGAATGATGACGCTGGTCATGATTTGTCCGTGATGTTCATGTCGCCTCTCTATAATCTAATCGATTTAAATTGGCCAGTCCCCAATCACGCAGGGGAAAAATTCCATCTGCCCATTCCTTGCTTGACAGGAGGCGGGGCGAGGGCTTCCTTCGGATCAAAGGTTTGAACAGACGGCCCATTGCGGTCGCAGGAGGAAACAAGATGGGCGCACACGACGCGCAAGCCGCGGGCAAGGTCATGGCCGCCATGCAGATCATCAACGGCCAGAAGCTCGATTCGGCATCAGGTGAACGTATTGATGTCGTTTGCCCTTCCGATGGCGTGGTCTTTGCGTCGATCCCGCGTGGCCGTCAGGCCGATGTCGATCTGGCTGTTGCAGCCGCACGCAAGGCCTTTGACGAAGGTCCATGGGCGCGCATGCCGGCCTTCGAGCGGGGCAGGCTTCTGACGAGGCTCTTCCATCTGGTGGAAAAGAACGGCGCGGAACTGGCCGCGCTTGAAAGCCGCGACACCGGCAAGCCCGTGCGCCAGGGCAAGGTCGACGTGACAGCCACCATGCGCTACTACGAGTTCTATGGCGGCGCGGCCGACAAGATCCATGGCGACACCATTCCCTTTCTCGATGGATACACCGCGCTGACCCTGCGCGAACCCCATGGCGTGGTCGTCGGCATTATCCCGTGGAACTATCCGATGCAGATCATGGCGCGCGTGGTCGGCGCAGCCCTCGCCATGGGCAACACGCTGGTGATCAAGCCTGCCGAAGACGCCTCGCTCACCGCCATCCGCATTGGCGAACTGGCGCTGGAGGCAGGCTTCCCCGTTGGCGTGTTC
>JBGSQC010000052.1:0-11089 GCA_041738295.1 Zhengella sp.
CGCGGGACTGAGCGGCGGCGGCAATGGCGATGGCAAGCGGTGTCTTGCCGGTACCGCCCACGGTGAAATTGCCGATGCAAAGCACTGGAAGCGGCACCGGGACAGCTGCAGCCTTGTCCATGCGCCAGGCAGCAATGCGCCCGTAAGCCCAGGAAAAAGGCGAAAGGGCCCAGACCAGCGCGCCCGGACGCTTCCACCAGAAGGGGGGCGATTCGCTGATCATTGGCCGTCGCCGGGTTCGCCGCGCTTGAGGCGGGATTCGACCACCAACGGCTGGATGAAGGGCTCCAGCCCCTGCAGCGTGCGCGACAGTGCGCCGCGCATGCCTTCAACGGTTTCGCGGCCCGCCTTCATCATGGCATGACGCATGGCCGGATTGTTCAGCAGGTAATTGACCGCACCTGCCAGCATGTCGCGGTCCTTGACCAGCCGCGCGCCGCCGTTCTTGACGAGGCGCTGGTAGCTTTCGCGGAAGTTCTGGACATTGCGGCCCGACAGAACAGCGGTATCCAGCATGGCCGGCTCCAGCGGGTTCTGACCGCCCTCCCCGGTCAGCGACTTGCCGACAAAGGCAATCTCGGAAAGCTGCAAATACAAGCCCATCTCACCCATCGTGTCACCCAGCAGGATGTCGCAATCGGGCGCAATGGCATCGCCCCGGCTGCGCCGCGCCACCTTGAGACCGGTCGCCTTGAACTCGGCCTCCAGCGCGTCGGCGCGGTCGACATGGCGCGGAACAATAACCGTCAGCAGATCGACATGGCGTTGCTTGAGTGCCTTGTGCACATCGGCGCAGATGGCTTCCTCGCCTTCATGGGTGGAGACTGCGCACCATGTTTTGCGGTTGGCGATCTGGCGCTGAAGCACGTCGAGGGCCTCCGCATCGAAAGGCGGCAGCGGCGTGTCCACCTTGAGGTTGCCAGTCACGAGGACCGGCCGCGCGCCCAAGGCCCGGAAACGCTCCCCATCGACATCGGATTGCGCCAGGACCATGGCGAGGTTTTCCATCAGTGCCTCGGCAAGCCAAGACCGACGTTTCCATGCCTTGAAGGAACGGTCCGACAGGCGGCCATTGACCAGTACCTGCGGCACGCGGCGCGCGCCCAGTTCCAGGATGGTCATCGGCCAGATTTCCGACTCTGCAATGATGGCAAGATCGGGCTTCCAGTGAGAAAGGAAGCGGCTGACTGCCGGTTTCAGGTCCAGCGGCACATATTGATGGATGATGAGGCCGGAAAACCGGTCGGAAGCGAGACGGGCCGAGGTGACGGTTCCCGTGGTGAAGATGACATTGACGCCGAGCGCGGCGATGCTCTCGGCCAAGGGCGAGACTGCCGACATTTCACCCACGCTTGCCGCATGGATCCAGACCACCGGGCCGGCCGGTCGCGTGATCTTGGTGACACCGTAGCGCTCGCGCCGGCGGCGCGGATCTTCCTTGCCCTTGGCGGCCCGCCAGCTGACATAGGTGCCGATAAAGGGATAGGCCGCAGCGCCCAGCCAGCGGTATGTCCACAGCATGGACCGTGCCCAGCGTTCACTCATGCGTTTCCATCCACCAGCGCTTTCGCCTTGGCTGTCACCCGGTCGAGTTCAACCGTCAGGGCGCGGCGGGCCTCTTCCATGGCTGCTTCCCCGGCATCGCGCGGAACATGCACCGGATCCCCGATGACAAGCGCGGCACGCCCGAAAGGCAGGTTTATCGTTGTCCGGTCCCAGGTCTTTTCCAGCACCTTGGCCCGGCTGGAGTGATAGGCGACAGGCACGATGGGCATAGCGGAAATGCGCGCCAGTGTCACGATGCCCAATCCGGCGTCGCGCGGCGTTCCGTGAGGGATATCGGCGATCATGCCGACCCATTTGCCCTCATCAAGCAGCTTTTTCAAGGCAATGAGGGCGCGCGCGCCGCCCCGGTCTGCATTGCGGTGATCATTTGTGCGGCCGCCCGAGCCGCGCACGGCAGTAATGCCGGCCAGTTCCAGCACCTGCGCGTTGAGTTCGGCATCGGCACTGCGCGACACCATGACAGCGCCGGTCCGGCCTCCTGGCATGAAGCAGGGAAACATCAGGTGCTGGCCATGCCAGGCAGCGCCGATACCGCGCATGCCACCATTGATACGGGCCGCAAGATCATCAGAGCCCGGGACAAGCCGGTTGGTGTTCCAGACGAGCTTAAGCCATGCATGGAGCAGGCGCGCCAGAATGGCCGTGGTCAGGGGCGAACGGGTGATGACAACGCGGATGCGCTTCCACATCGCCTTGACAGGCGTTTCCTTGCGGGACGTGCCGCGCCGGCGCCGCTTCGGGCGATCTGGGGTCTGGTCGTCCGCCAAGCGCGGATCAGGCCTTGTTGTCTGGTTCAAGAAGGCGGTGCAGGTGCACCACGTAGTAGCGCATGTGCGCATTGTCGACCGTTGCCTGCGCCTTCGATTTCCAGGCCGTGCGGGCGCTCTCGAAATCCGGGAACAGGCCAACGAAATCGATCTCATCGAGATTGCGGAATTCGGTGGAGTTGAGCGACTTCAGCTCGCCGCCAAACACAAGGTGCAGCAACTGTTTCTTTTCAGTGTCTTCGGTCATGATCACAGATCCGTTGGCATGGAAGGATTGCGTGCCGCATAGAACACAATTGACGGCATATTGGAACCGTGGGGTCAGGCCTGCTGCTCAATTTTTCGCATCGCGGCAAGCAGGTGGCCGATCATGGCCGGTCCACCGGCTGCCAGCATGCCATGCCGGGGCTCGGGCCCGGCGACATGGGGTTCCTTTCCCTTGCCATCAACCAGAAGACCTCCGGCCTCCGAAAGGATCAGACGGGCTGCCGCAATGTCCCAATCATGGCTGTCGGGCTTGACGAAGGTGGCATCGAGACGACCGTCGGCGACCATGGCCAGCCGATAGGCGAGCGAGGGAATGTGGCCATGCATGGTCATGGAATTGCGGACCGTTGCTTCCAGCGCGTCAGCCATCCATTTGGGACCGCCAATGATGGGGTTTTCACGGCCCGGCGAAACCGCAAGGCGCTTCCCGTTGCACGATGCGCCCAGGCCCGGAGCGGCCTCGTAGATTTCCTCGCGGACAGGGCAATCAAGGACACCTGCAATGGAACGCCCCTCTTCGACCACGGCAACGGAAACGCACCACATGTCCCGTCCGGCGACAAAGGCGCGCGTGCCATCAATCGGATCGACCACGAAGGTGCGGCGCGCCTTCAGCCGCGCCGGATTGTCGACGGTTTCCTCCGATAGCCAGCCATAGTCCGGGCGTGCGGCCAAAAGTGTTTCCTGCAAATACCGGTCCACCGCAATGTCAGCTTCGGTGACGGGTGAATCGCCTTCCTTCATCCAGACTTCCGGGTTCTTGCGGAAGAAAGAAAGCGCGATCGCGCCAGCCTGCCGGGCGGCGTCTCGCAGCAGCGCCAAATCGGCCAGATGATCGGGATCACTCGCCGGCAAGGGTCATCCTCCCGATGAAAAGCGTCGGCGACGCCATGCCAAAAGTCCGGTCGAGATCATCTGCGGGCTCCATGGCAAGGAACATATCTTTCAGGTTGCCGGCAATGGTGACGCCGGAGACCGTAACGGTGAGCTCACCATTCTCGATCAGGAAACCTGATGCCCCGCGGGAATAGTCGCCCGTCACCATGTTCACGCCCTGCCCGATCAGTTCGGTGACATAGAAGCCGCGCTTCAATGACGCGATCATGTCGGTTGGCGTGCTGGAGCCTGGTTCGATGGCAAAATTGGTGGAGGACGGCGAGACGGAGGAGGCGGAACGCACGCCGCGTCCATTGGTTTGAAGGCCAAGTTCAAGGGCCGCGGAAGTTGAGAGTGTCCAGTGCGCAAGCACGCCCTTGTCCACCATGGTGAGCTTGGCCCCCTGCACGCCTTCGCCATCGAACGGCCGCGAGGATGATCCCCGAATGCGCAGCGGATCATCAGTGACGGTGATGGCGGCATTGGCGACTTGCCTGCCCATGGAATCGCGCAGGAATGAAGTCTTTCGGGCGACAGACGCTCCGTTGATGGCGCCTGACAGCGACCCGGCAAGGCCGCGCGCCACGCGCGGATCGAAAATGACATCGACCGGCCCGGTTTTCATCTTCACCGCTCCGAGGCGGCTGATCACGCGCTCACCGGCGCTCAGGCCAATGTCAGCGGCATCGCGCAGGTCTGAGAAGTGAAGCGCTGAGGAAAAGTCGTAATCGCGCTCCATCGCGGTCCCCTCCCCGGCAAGCACCGAGACCGAGCGGGAAAAGCGGGTGGCCACGTGGGAACCGAGAAAGCCGTGCGAGGTGGCAAGCACCATGCCGCCGTGCCCGGCTGACACTCCTGCGCCACCGGAATTGCTGACGCCCTTCACGGCAAGAGCGGCTGCCTCCATCGCCAGCGCGGTTTCCGCCATCGCGGCGGCATCAATCGTTGTCGGATCGAAAAGATCGAGATCGGGAAACTGGCGCGCCAGCCGGTCGGCATCGGCCAGGCGGTTCAGCGGATCTTCCGGCGAGGCCTTGGCCATGGCGACGGCACGCTCGGCCAGGCGGGCCGGATCATAGCCTGTGGTGGCAGACACCGAGGCTGCACGTGCGCCGACAAAAACGCGCAGCGACACGTCATCGCTTTGCGAGGATTCCGTATTTTCCACCTTGCCGAGGCGAACCGAGACGGAAGTGGAGCCGGAGCGCATGACGACCGCATCGGCGGTATCGGCTCCTGCCTTTAGGGCGGCCTCGACCAGACGCAGGACCTGAGCCTCCAGCATGGCGGTGTTGCGAGTATCCGGCATCGGTCAATCCATGTTAGAAGAAAGGTCAAGAAGGCTGACGCTGTTGCATCGTCTCCTGTTTCATCTATTTGCCTTGGACAGAATGTTCAATGGCACATGACATGACCTGCGGAGATCCCCCGAGATGGCCACCGAATCCGTGACGCTCTACACCGAGGCGCTGATCCTGCTGGGCGGAGCCGTGGTTGCGGCACCGCTGTTCAAGCGGATCGGCCTTGGGACGGTGCTGGGCTATCTTGCCGCCGGCATTGCCATCGGCCCGGTTGCCCAGCAGATCGCCGATGCCGAACAGGTGCTCCATGTAGCAGAACTGGGCGTGGTGTTCCTGCTGTTCATCATCGGGCTGGAGCTGAAGCCCAGCCGGCTCTGGTCCATGCGGCGCGCTATCTTCGGCCTGGGGCTGTCGCAGGTGCTCGCTTCCGGACTGGTACTGTATGCAGCCGGGCTATTGATTTTCGGCCTGTCGCAATCGGCGGCACTCATCATCGGCTTCGGCCTTGCCCTGTCATCCACAGCCTTCGCCATGCAAATCCTGGATGAGGAAGGCGAGACCAACCAGCCCCATGGCCAGACCGCCTTCTCCATCCTGCTGTTCCAGGATCTGGCAATCGCGCCGCTGTTGGCGCTTGCCTCCTTCCTTGCGCCCTATGCGCCGGATGCGGAGGGCAATGTCTGGGTCGATGTCGGAATCGCAATTGCAGCCATTGCCTTTGTCGTGCTGGCGGGGCGCTATCTGCTCAATCCAGTCTTCCGCTTCATCGGCGATACCGGTGCGCGCGAGGTAATGATCGCGACCGCGCTGTTCCTGGTGTTGGGAGCTGCGATGCTGCTGCAATGGGCCGGGCTCTCAATGGCCATGGGGGCTTTCCTTGCGGGCGTCATGCTGGCGGAATCCAGCTACCGCCACGAACTGGAAGCCGATATCGAACCGTTCCGTGGCATCCTGCTCGGCCTGTTCTTCATCGCCGTCGGTCTGTCGGTGGATCTGGATGTGATCCGCGACAATTTCGTCCTGGTGATCGCCGCCACACTCGGGCTGATGCTGGCCAAGGCCTTCATCCTCTACGGGCTGACGCGGCTTTTCGGCTCCGGCCATGATGACGGCGTGCGCGTGGCCCTGCTGATCCCGCAAGGCGGCGAATTCGGCTTTGTGCTGTTCTCGACGGCCGTTGCGGCGGGCCTGTTTGACCGCAGCGTTTCGTCGATCCTGATTGCCATCATCACGCTATCCATGGCCCTGACGCCGCTGGTGCTGAAACTCCGCCCGTTCATGGCACGCAAGGTATCGGCCGAGACCATGGACGAGGATTTCGAGGGCGCCGGCGCCGATGTGCTGATGATCGGCTTCTCCCGCTTCGGGCAGATCGCCTCGCAGATCCTGCTGGCTGGGGGAAGTGATTTCACCATCATCGACCATTCCGCAGAGCGCGTTCGTGCCGCGCAGAAATTCGGCTTCCGCATCTATTTCGGCGACGGCACCCGCAAGGATGTCCTTGAAGCCGCCGGAATCCGGCGTGCCAAGATCGTGGCGGTGTGCACGCACAAGCGCGCGATCACCGATAAGGTCATCGACCTGATCCAGTCCGAGTATCCCAATGCCCGCATTTTCGCGCGCGCCTATGACCGCGCCCACACGCTGCAACTGCGCGCGCGCGGTGTGGCCTATGAAGCGCGCGAAACCTTCGAGAGCGGGCTGCTTTTTGGCCGCAAGACGCTGGAAGCGCTCGGGACGGCGGAAGACATGGCAATGGTCATCACAGGCGATGTGCGCCGGCGTGACGAGGAGCGCCTCGCCATCCAGCAAGTGGAAGGCATCTATCCTGGGGCCGACAAGCTGCACACCAGGCCGGTTTCGCCGGAGCCGCTGATCAAGCCCCACAGGGAGGGTCGGCGGCTGGACGAGTCCCTGGAAGGGCGGGACGAGGAACCGGCGGCCAACTGAAAGTCCTCAGCCGTCCTAAGCGCCGGCGAGATCCAGCGCGGAAGCGCGCTCTGCCAGTTGCGGGATGTGCTCCGCGACCGCCTTGCGCAATTGACCGCGCACCGGCTCCGTGATCGCCAGCACCTGGTTGATCTTCAGGAAATCCAGCGCCCTGAATTTTGACACCGGCGGCCGGAGCATGATGGCCGGCGGATGGGTTGAGGTCTTCATGGTTATGATCGACTGCATCATCAGCTGGGTTGCGCCAAACATGAGGTCAATGGAAGAGGGGCTCTTGCCGGTTTCCTCCGGTGCGCCCACCACATCGATGGCGATCACCAAGTCAACGCTGTTGCCGAAGACATCAAAGGGCACCGGATTGTAGATGCCGCCGTCAATCAGCAGCCTGCCGTCTCGGCGCACGGGGCGAAACAGCGCCGGAATGGCCGCAGAGGCTGCCACGGCAGAGACCAGATCACCGTCGCTGCACAGATGCAGGCTGTGCCCGAAATAATCCGTCGTCGTTACTGTGAGCGGGATCTTCAGATCCTCGAAGCGCTCCGGAATGGTCTCTGGAAGGAAGGATTTCAGGATGTTCTCGACGTTGAACTGCGAGACGCGCAGGCCGGTGTCGAGCATGGCCTGAAAACTGGACGGCCGTGCCCGCCACATGCGGCTGGCGGCTTCCGCCTTGTTAGACAGGACCGCACGGGCATAGGAGTGAATGGCATCGCCGCTCATGCCAGATGCCATCGCCGCCCCCATGATGGCGCCGATGGACGAGCCGGATATTGCGGCAGGGCGGATACCAAGCGCATCAAGCTCACGGATGACATGGATATGAGCCAGTCCCCGCGCCCCGCCTCCGCCAAAGGCCACGCCGATGCGTGGGAGGGATGAAACCGGCCCTGTATCAGAGCCGGTTTTTCCGTGCCGGGCGGTGGAGGGCAGTGTCTTGGACATGTCTTTGCTCCTGGCCGCTGGCCTCGCCTGTTCTATCAGGCCTTGGGTCCGACCAGCATGACCACCGGCTTTGCAGAAAGCAACCGGACGGCAACCGCCTTCACATCATCGAGTGTGACGGCAGAAATGAATTTCTCCCGATCCTCGAAATAGGTGATGCCGAGCTTCTGCTCCTGCACACCAACCAGTGTCTCGGCAATCGAACCTGAGCTGGTGAAATTCGATACAGCATAAGAGTTGATCACGAATTTCTTTGCTTCTTCAAGTTCGGCTTCAGTCGGGCCTTCAGTCGCCATTTTCTTCACCTCGTCCAGAATGATGGACAGGCTCTCGGCGGCGCGGTCGGCGCGGGTTGAAGTGGCGATCTGCAGGATGTTGGAGTGTTCGCGGGTGACGAGATAGGAATAGACCCCATAGGCCAAGCCGCGCTTTTCGCGCACTTCAAAATAGAGCCGGGACGTGAACGATCCGCCGCCCAGGATGTGGTTCATCAGATAGGCCGCATAGAATTCAGGATCCGAGCGCTTGATGCCGGGAAAGGCCAGCTGGATCGTCGTCTGCGGAAGATCATAGGGAACGGTCAATTCCTGTCCGAATTCCGGATCGACAGGGCCTACGTCTGCCTGCTCCGGCTTCTCCGGAAGCGCCCCGAACAAATCGTCGAGCACCTTGGCGAGCGTTGCAGCGTCGATAGCGCCAACGACACCCACATGAAGGTTGGACCGGGCAAACTGCGCCTGGCGGAAGGCCTTGAGATCGTCCGAGGTGATCTTCGCCAGAGTTTCCGCCGTTCCGTCCGCCCGACGGCCATAGGGGTGGCCGGCATAGAGCTTCTCGTTCCAGGCAATGCGCGCAATCGTCGAGGGCTCCTTGGATTCCGCCAGGATGCCAGCGATCAACTGATCGCGCATGCGATCGACCGGAGCCGCGTCAAAGCGGGTCTCGTTGATGGCAAGGCGCAACATCGCCAACGATTCATCGCGATTGTCGGCGAGCATGCGGAAGCTGCCCGAAATGCTGTCCGCGTCGGCGCTGAAGCTCATTTCGGCACCGGTATCCTCGAGCTTTTCCTGGAAGGCATCGCTGTCGAGATCGCCGGCTCCTTCGTCAAACAGGCTGGTCATGAGGTTGGCCACGCCTTCCTTGCCTGCAGGATCCTGCGACGACCCGCCGGAAAAGGAAAAGCGCAGCGTGATGATGGGAACCGAATAGTCCTCGACCAGCCATGCGGTGACGCCCTTTGGCGAGGTGACTTCCTGCACCTTGAAGGCTGCCATCGCAGGACCGGCAACCAGCAGGACGAGGAAAATGGCAAGGGCGGAAATCCGCCGCGATACTGAAAGGATCATGGCGCTCTTCCTCAGGATTTCTGGTCAGCCGGGGGCAGCAGGTAGCCGCTCACAGACCGGTTGGTGGACAGGTATTTCCGGGCCGCGGCCTGAACCTGCTCGGACGTCACCGCCTGAATGCGGGAAGGCCAGGTGGCAATGTCTTCGACAGTTCCGCCGGTGGTCAACACGCTTCCGTAGAGGCGCGCCATGCCGGACTGGTCATCGCGCGAGAAGATGAAGGTTTTGACAGCCCGCTTCTTGACGCGCTCCAGCTCTTCCGATGTCACGCCATCCTTGGCAATGGCTGCCATTTCGGCCAGCGCAGCCTTCTCGATCATCTCCAGCGTGGCCTCACCCCGGGGTGCGCCATAGACAACGAAACGCGAGGAATCGAGCGCATTGCCCTGGTACCAGGCGCCTGCACTGGAGGCGATGCCCTGCTTGACCACAAGTTGCTGGTAGAGACGCGAGCGCAGCCCACCGCCCAGCACTTCGGACAGAAGGTCGAGTGCCTCGGCCTCGCCGAGCTCATCATTGTTAAACGAAGGCACCACCCAGTTGATGCTCCAGGATGGAACCGAAACACGCGGATCACGGATGGTGACCGTTCGAGATGTGTTGTGTTCAGGCTCAGTCGGCCGGATGCGCGGCGGCAAATCCGGGCCGCGCGGAACTTTTCCATAGGTTTCGGTTGCCAGCTTGCGCACCGTCTCGTCGTCCACATCGCCCGCCACCACCAGCACCGCATTGTTGGGTGCGTAGAAGCGGGTGTAGAAATCGGTGGCGTCCACGCGGTTCAGCTTCTCGATCTCGTGCTTCCAGCCGATCACCGGGATGCGATAGGGATGGTTCTGGAAGAGCGTCGCATCGACTTCCTCGTTCAGCAGCGATGAAGGATCATTTTCGACGCGCATGTTGCGCTCCTCGATGATCACGTCGCGCTCCGGCCCGATCACCTCGTCGGTGAGGATGAGATTGTGCATGCGGTCGGATTCATATGCCATCATCTTTTCCAGCGCGGTCGGTGCCACTTTCTGGAAATAGGCGGTGTAGTCATCCGATGTGAAGGCGTTTTCCTGGCCGCCGATCTCGGAAACAGCCTTGGAGAACGCGCCGCCTGGATGGTTCTTGGTGCCCTTGAACATCAGGTGCTCGAAGAAATGGGCAATGCCGGATTTGCCGGGCGCTTCATCGGCGCGGCCTGCCTTGTACCAGACCATGTGCGTGACGACGGGCGCTCGGCGATCGGGAATGACCACCACCTGCATGCCATTGTCGAGCATGAAGGTCGAGACATCAGCCTTTTCTTCCGCAAGCGCGGGGCCAACAGTTAAGGCGGCGCTTAGTAGGAGTGCAGCTAACGTGGAACGGAATACGGAATTCATCAGTTTCTCCAACCTCTGGCCTCAGAGTGATTTGCCAGACTATAGGGCGCAATGATGGCGCGACAAACATGGGCGAGATGAATTCTTCGTAATGTCGAAGGTGCTTAAGCCGGAACGCGCAGAAACCGCATGACGGTGTTGCCCCATCCGCGTTCATCGACAAGCTCAAAGCCGGACGTGTCGAACGCGGCCTTGGCATCTTCTTCGACAATGCAGAGCGCGCCTGGCTTCAGCCAGCCGCCGGCAAGCGCAGACACAAGTGCCTTTTCGCCCAGACCCTTGGAATAGGGCGGATCGGCAAACAGCAGCGTGAAGGGCTCCATGGTGCCAATGGTGCCAAGATCGGTTGCATCGCGGCGAAAGATGCGGGCGACCCCCTGCAGGCCGAGCGCCTCGATGTTGGTGCGCAGCAGGCCTCTTCCCTCGGCTGACGTTTCTACAAACAGCACCGAGGACGCACCGCGCGACAGGGCTTCGATGCCAAGTGCGCCGGTGCCTGAAAAAAGATCGAGCACGCGGGCGCCTTCAAGCGCATCCCGATGGGCATGGGCGAGAATGTTGAACAGCGCCTCGCGCGTGCGGTCGGTCGTCGGACGGATGTCATTGCTCTTCGGCGTGGCGAGAGACCGCCCCCGGAAGGTTCCGCCGACAATGCGCAAGGCTCAGCGCTCCCCGCGCCCCGGACCGCGTCCGGGGCCTTTGAA
>JBGSQC010000085.1:0-21931 GCA_041738295.1 Zhengella sp.
CCCCGGAGCAAGACGAAATGACGGGACCCGCGCCCCGCGACGACATGGATGACGAGAAGCCGCTTGATCCGGCCGTCGAGAACGTGCGCCGCAAGATGGTGCGCTTCTTTGCCATCAATATCGGCATTCTGATGTTCGCCCTTATGGCGGTGCTGGTGGCAATTGTCTACAAGGCCGGCCGGGACAAGCCGGACGCGGCGGCGGTCAATGCGGCGGTTCCAGGCGAGCCTTCCGCGCCGGTGGACCTCGTGCTCAATGCCGGCGAAACGGTGGCTTCGCAATCGCTATCGGGCGACCGGCTCTCGGTGGCGGTGGCCTCTGGCGGCAGCATACGGCGCATCGTCATCCTTGATGTGCGCTCCGGGCGGGTTGTCGGCGAAGTGGCTGTGTCGCTGCGGCAATAATCAGGGCGTCCTGCCGCAGGCCGGATTCCCGTTGCAATGGCGGCAAAACCTGCCTATATCCGCCGCACACGCTTGCGCCCATCGTCTAGCGGTCAGGACGGCGCCCTCTCACGGCGCAAACAGGGGTTCGATTCCCCTTGGGCGTACCAGCTTTCCACCTTCATTCCCCGGTCTGGTAAACTCAGCACACTTGCGCATGGAAGGGCATTTTCATGTCCAAACATGCGTGTTTGAGCAGGCGTTAACATTAATCGTGCGTCAATCCTTTGGCCCTAGATTCCACAGTTGAGAGAAACCGCACCGGAACGGCCTGCCATGGATGACACAAGCATTGCCCCGCCACTGCCCGCGGCAGGCCGGGACAACGCCCTTTCGGTGGCCGACCTTGCTGCCATGCTTGATATGGCGGTTGACTGGACCTTCGAATTCGATGCCGATGGCCGGTTCACCAAGGTTTCCGATACGATCCGGGAGCGCGGCGGCATTTCGCCGAAGATGCTGCTGGGGCGCAAGCGCGAGGCCGTCTTTGCGCAGATCGCCCTGTCGCCGCGCGAGCTCGAAGAACACAAGGCGCTGGTGGCCGAGCGCAAGCCGTTTCGCGATTTCAAGGGCGGGTTCGGCGCAGGCCAGGGTACGTTCCGCTATTTCACCACGTCCGGCATGCCGATCTTTGCGGCCGACGGCACCTATTGCGGCTATCGCGGCGTGGCGCGTGATATTTCCGGGCTTGTGAGCGATTTTTCCACGCTGGGCGAAATCCAGCGCAAGCTGGACGAATCGCGCGACATGATGACCTCGGTCTTCTCGTCGCTGGGCGCGGCCCTCGTTGTCTATGACGGCGCAAACCGTCTTTACCTCGCCAACCAGACCATGCGCAGCTTCTATCCAGGGATCGATCCCCGCATGCTGTCGGTGGGTGCGCGGCTGGAGGATTTCCTTGACGCGATCTATGACCTGCAAGCCATTCCAGATGCCGACGGGATACTCCCGGACCGGGCAGGGTGGATTGCCGACCGGCTGAAGCGCTATCATGAGCCCCGCTGTGACTATGATGTTGAACTGAGGGACGGGCGCTGGGTTCGCTTTATCAACCAGAGGCTTGAGAACGGCCTGTTTGTCGGCCTTCGCTCCGACATCACCGAGCAGAAGCAGCGCGAGAAGGATCTGGAGGAAGCGCAGAGGCGCGCCGAACTGGCAGACCGTGCCAAGTCGGAATTTCTCGCCAACATGAGCCATGAGATACGTACGCCGATGAATGGCGTGCTTGGCATGGCTGAATTGCTTTCAAAGACCGAACTGACCGGCAAGCAGCGCACTTTTGCCGATATCATTGTCAAGTCCGGCAATGCGCTGCTGACGATCATCAACGACATTCTCGACTTCTCCAAGATCGATGCCGGGCAGCTTGTGCTGGACCCGGCCCCCTTCAACCTGGCCGAAGCAATCGAGGATGTGGCAACGCTGATCTCGGTGCGCGCCCGCGAGAAAGACCTTGAACTGGCGGTGCGCTTTGATCCGTCCTTGCCGCGCTGCTTTACCGGCGATGCCGGCCGGATCCGCCAGATCGTCACCAACCTGATGGGCAATGCGGTGAAGTTCACCGAAACCGGCCATGTGCTGGTCGATGTCAGCAGTGTGAACACTGGCCCAGTTACGCGCATCCGCGTCTCTGTCAGCGACACCGGCATCGGCATCGCGCAGGACAAGCTCGACAGTGTTTTCGAAAAGTTCAGCCAGGTCGACGGGTCATCAACCAGGCGTCATGAAGGAACAGGCCTCGGCCTCGCCATCGCATCACGGCTGGTGGAACTGATGGGAGGCAAGATCGGGGCCCATTCGGCGCCAGGCGAAGGATCGACCTTCTGGATCGAGCTCGACCTGCCTGCCCGCAAAGAGGAGAAGAAGACAATGGCAATGCCGATTGATGTGACGGGCGCGCGCGTGGTGATCATTGATGACAATGAGGTCAACCGGGCGATCCTGCTGGAACAGATGGCCTCGTGGTCGTTCGATGCCTGCGCCGCAGCCAGCGGTGAACAGGGCATTGCCATCCTGAAGGCCGCGCATGGATACGGACTTTCCGTCGATTGCGTGGTGCTGGATTATCAGATGCCCGGCATGAATGGTGAGTAAGTGGCGGCGGCCATTACGGCCGATCCGCTGCTCTCGGGAATACCTGTTGTCCTGCTGTCATCGGTTGATCATTCGCTCGCCGGTGAAAAGAGTTCGGCGCTCGGAATCACTGCATGCCTCGTCAAGCCGGCGCGCTCTTCGGCCCTGATGGAAGCGATCGTGGATTCGGTGCAGCGGCGGCGAACGGAACTGGCTGCCGGCGTACCGGACCGTGTCCGGACGGGCGTCAAAAAGGCAGATGAGTTTTCCTTCGAGGCACCGCGCAAGAACGCGCCGCGCCCCCATCGCGTCGATATTCTGGCTGCTGAAGACAATGAGGTGAACCAGCTTGTGCTCACGCAGATCCTGCAGGAATCACGCTATTCCTTCACCCTCGTTTCCCACGGCGAAGCCGCTGTGGAGGCCTGGCTTGAAATGCATCCGCGCCTCGTTCTGATGGATGTGTCCATGCCGCAAATGAACGGCCTGGAAGCGACTGCGCATATCCGCCGGGCCGAACAGCGGGACGGGCTGGAGCGCTCGATCATCATCGGCGTCACCGCCCATGCCTTGAAGGGCGACAGGGAACGCTGCCTTGAAAGCGGCATGGATGATTATCTGTCCAAGCCGATCAGCCCGGATGCGCTTTTGGCCAAGCTTGAAAAGTGGATGGGGCAGAGCCATCGGGCAAAAGCCGCAGGCTGAGGCCCCGACTGACAAGAAACACCCGCCTTTGAAAGAAAAGGCGGGTGATCCTTTCCGAGGCCCCGGATCCAGCTGGATCCACCGGACTTCGACACCATAGCGGAACCGAACCCCGAAAAAACTGGTGTGATCACACCATGGTCCGGCCGGGTCCTCCAGCTATTTTTTAGCCGGCCGGTACCTGTCATGCCGGCAACCGGGCGGGTAATCCGTGTGAGCGTTTGCCCCACACTCAGCTCAAGGGAACACGGGCAGGCAATCAGCACGCCTGCCACCCGCCCAGCCCTTTTCCAATCGATTCAGGAGTTTCGAGCGAGCGGTGTTCAGACCTGGAGTGTGGCTCCTGGCAAATGTTCCTGGGCGGCCAAGGACCGCCCAAGGGTCAAGAATTGGATGGTTGACCGCCATTTTCGGCTTGCTTCGCCCATCCAGCCGTCGCGCGATCCTCTTCGAGGTCCGTATCGACCCTGATTTTGCAGCGCACAACAACCTGGTCAACCCGATTGTATCCGACACCTGAAAAGGCTATGGTGATTGAAAGATAGGAAGCTACCTGTTGTCGGCGAACAAACCAGTACTCGTTTTTGGCATGAGTCATGTCCATGCGCTAGATCGCGCGATGACCGATGCCGAGCGCTCTGTCATTGAAATTATTGATTTCAATACAAGACCAAAGCTGTTCAACCAGCAGGAAAATAAAATCGATTTTAATCTGCTTGGCGGTCTTCGTCCGAAGGCTGTATTTCTTTCTATTCGTGGGAATTACCATAATGTACTTGGCCTGATCGAAAGCCCGATTCCGATGAGCATCGGGGATCGCGACAGGGGCGCTGTGCCGGGCGCGGTTGATTCGAAAACCCGCCATTTCGTGCCGCAGTCCCTTATGCGCGCCTACATGGCTTCGATACTCGAAGACCAGTCATTCTCGCATTTTGGGAAGCTTGCGGCCCATTTTAGCGAGGCTCAGATCTTCCACCTGTCGCCGCCGCCGCCTTGCGGGGATGCTGCCCATGTCTCTGCCCATCCCGGAATTTTCCGGCCGCGCCTGCATCTCGGCGTCAGTCCGCCATCCCTCAGGCGGAAATTCTTCGATATTCAAACCGATCTCTACCGCGAGGCCTGCGAGAGAGCCAACATCACGTTTGTCGATGTGCCAAAGGGAGCCACTGGCGAGGACGGGCTGATGAAACGCGACTACTGGAACAATGACCCTACGCACGGCAATGCGGCCTATGGACGGCTTGTCCTGAACCAGATCAATGCTCTGACGGGGGAGTTCGCATGAAGAAGCGTTCCCCCTATATCGGCCTCCCTGACCGGCAGTTCTGGAAAAAGGAACCGGGAATCGTCAACGGAGCCCTTTTTGATCCAGTCGGCCCGGTGCCTTTCTCGATATCGAGAACCGACAAGATTGTTACGGCGGGCAGCTGTTTTGCCCAGCATGTGGCCCGTTACCTTCGTGAAGCGGGCTACAATTATCTCGTGACAGAAAAAGCCCATCCGGTCTTTGAGCCTGACTTTGCCAAGGCGTTCCACTACGGCTCGTTCAGCGCCCGCTATGGCAATCTGTATACCGCCCGCCAACTCAGGCAGCTTCTGGAACGTAGCCATGGAGAATTCGAGCCCCTAGCCGTCAGCTGGCCGAAAGGTTCATCGGGTGCCGTGGTTGATCCTTTCCGGCCCCAGATCCAACCGGATGGTTTCGTGTCCGAGGCTGAATTGCTGGAAGACCGGCGTCACCATTTCGCTGCCGTCCGCCGCGCCATTGCCGAGATGGATGTTTTTGTCTTCACTCTGGGCCTGACCGAAGGCTGGGCAGACCGGCGCGACGGAGCCGTTTTCCCGATTGCTCCGGGCGTTGCCGGGGGTGTCTACGATCCCGACACTGTCGAGTTCCGAAATTTCAGCCTCGGAGAGACGGTCGAGGACTTGTCCTTCTCGCTGGATTCTATCCGCCGGATCAATCCAGCGGTGCGCATCATCCTGACAGTGTCGCCGGTGCCGCTGAACGCGACTTTCGAGGATCGCCATGTCTTCGTGTCCACCACCTGGTCGAAGGCCGTGCTGCGCCTTGCTGCCGAAGAAATGCTTGGCCGATACCGGGACTGCCTCTATTTCCCTTCCTATGAAGTGATCACCGCGCCCCATGTGCGTGGTGCTTATTTCGGCCCGGATTGCCGGGAAGTGAGCGAAGAAGGCGTAAACCATGTCATGGGTCTGTTCTTCAAGCATTTGACGGATGATGCGTCCGGCAAAAAGTCGCCGGTGAAAGCGATCGACCTCCCCCAGGACATGGTGGCCCGCCATTTGGCCGAGATGAGCCGGGCGATGGATGTTCTTTGCGACGAGGAAGCCATCGCCAACGAATAGGACAAGGCCTTGCCCCGACAACTTCCTCACCGGGTTGTCCGTCTTCTCACCCCAAGAAGGTTTGCAAGAAAGCGTCAGATCGTGGTCCGGCTGCCGGGTCCCTGATGTCGGTGCCTTGTTTGAATCTGGATCCAGCAGGCAGTTGTCCGATTTTTTCCGGGTCGAGACGATTTTCATCGGAGAGCCGCCTGTCTACGATCTATCGGACAGCATGATGCACAGGCGTGTCATGAATGACATGGAACTGTCATCAAACTGTTACATGGCTCTCCTATTGGCTAACCCGCGCCTCCTGGAAGGCGTCCCGAGTTTCCCAAATGGAGCAAGGAAGCCATGAAAAAGTTTCTCCTCTCGTCCGCATCTGCGGCCATCCTCGTTGCCGGTTTTGCCGGTGCCGCCATTGCCCGCGACCAGATCAAGATCGTCGGTTCTTCGACCGTGTTCCCCTACAACCAGGCCGTGGCGGAAGAATTCGCCAACAAGACCGGCAAGGCAGCGCCCGTCGTTGAATCGACCGGCACCGGCGGCGGCTTCAAGGCCTTCTGTGCAGGCGTTGGCGAAGAGCATGCCGACATCACCGGTGCCTCGCGCGCCATCAAGGAATCGGAAGTCAAGCTTTGCGCCGACAATGGCGTAACGGACATCACTGAAGCGCTGATCGGCTATGACGGCCTGTCGATTGCCCATTCGCGCGCTGCTGCCGATTTCGGCCTGACCGAAGAGCAGATCTTCAAGGCGCTTGCCGCCGAGCTGCCGGACGGCAAGGGCGGCTTCATGCCGAACCCGAACAAGAACTGGTCGGACATCGACGCTTCGTTGCCAGGCACCGCCATTCTCGCCTTCGGCCCGCCGCCCACTTCGGGCACCCGCGACGCCTTCGTCGAACTCGTCATGCATGACGGCTGCAACAAGCTGGACGGCATGAAGGACCTGAAGAAGGCCGACGAGAAGAAGTGGAATGATGTCTGCTCGCGCATGCGTCAGGACGGCCCCTTTGTTGAAGCCGGCGAGAACGACAACCTGATCGTTCAGCGTCTGGAATCCGATGCCAACGCCATCGGCATCTTCGGTTACTCGTTCCTCTACGAGAACTCCGACAAGATGAAGGCCGTCAAGGTCAACGGCATCGAGCCGAACTTTGAAACCATCGCCGATGGTTCCTATCCGGTTGCCCGTCCGATCTTCTTCTACGTCAAGAATGCCCATCGTGACGTCATCCCCGGCATGAAGGAATTCTTGGAAGAGTACATGTCGGATGCTGCCCTGTCGGGCGACGGCTATCTGGCCGAGCGCGGCCTGACCCCGCTCTCCGACGAGAAGCGCGCCGAAGTCCAGAAGGGCGTTCTCGAAGCCAAGAAGCTCGGCATGTAATGCCAGTTAGCCCCCGCGCAGCCTGCTGCGCGGGGGCTCCTGCTTGATCTGACCTGGGGGCATTCATGACCGGCTACCTGCTGATTTTCCTGCTGATTGCATCTTCAATCGCCCTCATGGTAGCCAATCGCAAGGCTGCGACCTACATGGGCGGCAGCACGAAACTGCATTCGCGCCCGATCTATCACGGACTGAACGCGGCTGTATGGACCGGAATTCCCGCTTTCATCTTTCTCCTCATCTGGTTGGCTGGACAGGACGGCATCATCAGCATGCTGGTGGCCAGTTCATTCCCAGGATCAGAGGCCATGTCGCCGGCCGAACGATCGCTGATCCTTACCGAAGTTCGCCAATTGGCAGCAGGCAAGGCCTTCAATGCGCCGAGCGATGCCATTCGCGCAGCCGCCGAGCACTACAATTCCCTGCAGTCGATTGCCGGAATGGCTCTTGTGGTGTGCATGGCGGCACTTGCCATTTTCGGTGCCTTCTTTGCCTACCGGAACATTGCGCCGCGCTTCATGGCGCGTCATTCCTTCGAGCGGTCGGTCACGTTGTTCATGCTGTTTGCATCCATCGTTGCCATCATGACAACCGCAGGCATTGTTGCGTCCCTGCTGTATGAATCGGCAGCGTTCTTTGCCAAGGTCCCGGTCACCGAGTTCCTGTTCGGCCTCCGCTGGGAACCGCAGATCGCCATGCGTGCCGACCAAGTGGCAGGCCAAGGTGCCTTCGGCATGATCCCGGTGCTCTTCGGCACCTTCGTCATCTCCATGCTTGCCATGCTGGTTGCCGTACCCACCGGCATTTTCTCGGCAATCTACCTGACAGAATATGCCGGTGACCGCTTCCGCGCGATCGTCAAGCCGCTGCTCGAAATCCTGGCGGGTATCCCAACCGTGGTCTACGGCTTCTTCGCCGTCCTCGTTGTGGCCCCGATGATCCGAAACCTTGGCATATCCATCGGCGTTGACGCCGCTGCCAACAGCGCGCTTGCCGCTGGTGGCGTGATGGGCATCATGCTGATCCCGTTCATCTCGTCGCTGTCGGATGATGCCTTTGCCGCCGTGCCGCAATCCATGCGTGACGGGTCGTTTGCGCTGGGCGCCACCAAGGGCGAAACCATCCGCAAGGTGCTGCTTCCGGCCGCCTTGCCAGGCATTGTCGGCGGCGTGCTGCTGGCGCTGAGCCGGGCCATTGGCGAAACCATGATCGTCGTCATGGCCGCGGGCCTCATTGCCAAGATGACGCTCAATCCGTTCGATGCGGTCACCACGGTCACGGTGCAGATCGTCACCTTGCTCATCGGCGACAGTGAATTTGACAATCCGAAGACGCTGGCAGCCTTTGCGCTTGGCCTTGTGCTCTTCATTATCACGCTCGGCCTCAACCTGATCGCGCTGCGCACCGTGCGCAAATACAGGGAAAAGTACTGATGTCCGATACAGTTGCTTCAGTATCCCCGGTGGCCTCCATCTGGAAAAGCCCGGAAATGAATGCGCTGCGCAAGCGCCGCTATGCAGCCGACCGCCGGCTGCAGGGGATGGGCCTGGTGGCCATCCTGTTTGCGCTTGGCTTCCTCGCTGCCTTGGTTATCTCGCTTGTCTGGACCGGCCACACCGCGTTCCGCCAGACTTATGCGAGCGTCGAGCTTGATCTTTCAAAGGCAACGATCGACCGAGAGAAGCTGATGGACGCCAATTGGCGTGGCATCGTTCGCAATGGTCTCGTCGAAGCAGCCGGCAACGTGCCCAAGAGCGACGAGAAGGACTATTTCGGTATCTACACGTCATCGGCCCACTTTATCGTGCGCGATGCGGTGATGGCCAATCCGTCACTGCTTGACGGCCCGTCCAAATTCTCCATCCCGCTGTCTGATCCGCTCGATCAGCTTGCCAAGGGCATGTTTGATCGCGACCTGCCGGAAGACCAGCGCCGCGTGAATGATGTCCAGATCGGCTATTACGACACGCTCGTCGCCAAGAACCTGATTACACAGCCGTTCAACTGGGCCCTGTTCACCAATGCCGACAGCCGCTTCCCGGAGCTGGCAGGCCTTGCCGGTGCGGTGTCCGGCAGCTTCTGGTCGCTGCTGGTCTGCTTCCTTCTGAGCTTCCCGCTCGGCATCGGAGCGGCAATCTATCTGGAAGAGTTTGCGCCGAAGAACCGCTGGACCGATCTCATCGAGATTAACATCAACAATCTTGCAGCCGTTCCCTCGGTGGTGTTCGGTCTGCTTGGCTTGGCGGTGTTTCTCGGCTGGTTCGGCCTGCCGCGCTCGGCACCGTTTGTCGGCGGCATGGTGCTGGCCCTGATGACGCTTCCGACCATCATCATTGTCACCCGTGCATCGCTGAAATCTGTCCCGTCTTCGATCCGCGAGGCAGCCCTTGGCATGGGAGCGTCCAAGCACGAAGCGATCTTCCACCACATCCTGCCGCTCGCCATGCCTTCGATCATGACCGGGACGATCATCGGCCTCGCCCAGGCGCTGGGTGAAACCGCTCCCTTGCTTCTGATCGGCATGAACGCCTTCATCACCGCGGTGCCGGACAGCATCAGTGCCGCATCAACGGCGCTGCCGACCCAAATCTACATCTGGTCCGACAGCCCGGAACGTGGTTTCGTATCCCGCACCTCGGCGGCCATCCTGATCCTTCTTGGCTTCCTGGTGCTGATGAATGCGATTGCTGTCTTCCTGCGCCAGAAATTCGAGCGGCGCTGGTAGCGCCATCACGGGGAAAGTCATGAACATGTTCACAGAAAATCAGATTGAAGCTGCCGTGAAAGGCAAATCGATGCCCGTCTCCAACCCCCACATCAAGATGCGCGGTGACAAGGTTTCCGTTTTCTATGGCGAGAAGCAGGCGCTGTTCGAGGTCAATCTCGACATCCCTCAGAACCAGGTGATGGCGCTGATCGGTCCGTCGGGTTGCGGCAAGTCGACCTTCCTGCGTTGCCTCAACCGGATGAACGACACGATCGACATCTGCCGTGTTGCAGGCAAGATTTCGCTCGACAATGAGGACATTTACGACAAGTCGGTCGACGTGGTGGAACTGCGTGCCCGTGTCGGCATGGTGTTCCAGAAGCCCAATCCGTTTCCGAAGTCGATCCGCGAGAACGTGGCCTACGGGCCGCGCATCCACGGTCTTGCAAAGAGCAAGGCGGAACTGGATGAAATCGTGGTGAAGAGCCTTCAGAAGGCCGGCCTCTTCAACGAAGTTAAGGATCGTCTCGACGAACCGGGCACCGGCCTGTCCGGCGGCCAGCAGCAGCGCCTTTGCATTGCGCGTGCCATTGCCGTCTCGCCGGAAGTCATCCTGATGGATGAGCCTTGCTCGGCGCTGGACCCGATTGCCACGGCAAAGGTCGAGGAACTGATCGACGAATTGAAGGCCAACTACACCATCGTCATCGTCACCCACTCGATGCAGCAGGCAGCCCGCGTCTCGCAGCGCACCGCCATGTTCCATCTGGGTTATCTCGTTGAAGAAGGGGCGACCGACAAGATGTTCACCAGCCCCGACGACAAGCGCACCCAGGATTACATCACCGGCCGCTTCGGCTGACCGCGACGCAAGGAGACGACACGATGGGTGAGCACACGGTAAGCTCCTTCGACGAGGAACTGGAAGCAATCGCCAGCCTTATCCGCGACATGGGCGAACGGGCCGGCGACATGGTGGCGATGGCCGCCAAGGCGCTGACCAGCGCCGATGAGGCCTTGGCGCAGCGCGTCATCTCGGAAGACCGGGTGATGGACAATTTGCAGCGCGATGTGGACGACAAGGCGGTGATGCTGATCGGCAAACGCCAGCCGATGGCGCAGGACCTGCGCTTTTCCATCGGCGCCATGCGGATGGCCGGCGATCTGGAGCGCATTGGCGACCTTGCCAAGAACATCGGCAAGCGCGTCGGTTCGGTCGGCGATCTCGCTGCACCGAAGGACCTGAGCTACGGCATTGCCAAGATGGCCGATCTGGCCCGCGAGCAGGTCAATGACGTGGTCAAGGTCTATCTCAGCCGCGATGCAGCCAAGCTCGACGCCATCCGCGACCGCGACGAGATGATCGATGCGGCCTATACGGCGGTGTTCCGCGAGCTTCTCACCTACATGATGGAAGATCCGCGCAAGATCTCCGGTTGCACGCACCTGCTGTTCTGCGCCAAGAATCTGGAGCGCATCGGTGACCATGTGACCAACATTGCGGAAAACGCCTACTACATGATCACCGGCGACCAGCTGCCGGCCGACCGGCCGAAGGTGGACACGGTCGCGGGCGGGATCGGTTGAGAACGGCGCAGGACCGGAGTGGAATGATCGCATGAAAGCCGCGCGTATCATGGTGGTGGAGGATGAGGAGCCGCTGGGCGTCCTCCTCCAGTACAATCTTGAAGCCGAGGGCTACCAGGTGGAAGTCGTCACGCGGGGCGACGAGGCAGAAATCCGCCTGCAGGAAAATGCCCCGGACCTGCTGGTGCTAGACTGGATGCTGCCGGCGGTTTCCGGAATCGAGCTTTGCCGCCGCCTGCGCCTGCGCCCTGAGACGATGAAGCTTCCGGTCATCATGCTGACGGCGCGCGGCGAAGAAAGCGACCGGGTGCGCGGGCTTTCCACCGGCGCCGATGACTATCTGGTCAAGCCATTCTCGACGCCGGAATTCCTTGCCCGCATCCGGGCACTGCTGCGCCGGGCGCGACCTGAAATCCTGTCGGGTACGCTGACGGTGGGCGACATCGTGCTCGACCGCGAGACGCACCGGGTTCACCGGGCCAAGCGTGAGGTCAAGCTCGGTCCGACCGAGTTCCGCCTGCTGGAATTCCTGATGCAGGCACCGGGCCGGGTCTATTCGCGCGGGCAGTTGCTCGACAATGTCTGGGGCGAGACGATCTATATCGACGAGCGGACGGTTGACGTCCATATCGGCCGGCTGCGCAAGGCGATCAACCAGGGCCGGTCGGCCGATGTCATCCGCACCATCCGTGGCGCGGGTTATGCCATCCGCGTGGATTGAGGAAAGCTCTCGCCGGGTTCAGTCGCGGCGCACCGCTTCGCCCAGTTCGTTGAGAAGGTCGAGCAGGGCTTCGACCCGCTCCGGTCCGAAGCGTTTTTCAATGGAATCATAGATTTCGCGGCTTTGCGGAGCGACAAGGCGGATCAGTCCTTCGCCTTCGGCCGTCAGGGTCAGCCAGCTGCGGCGCCCGTCATTGGCATCGCGCTCGCGCAGCACATAGGCGCGATCTTCCAGCGTCTTGAGGATGCGGGTGAGACTGGGTGCCAGGATCGAGGCGCGCGACGCCAGATCGGACGCATCCAGGCGGCCGCTTTCCGACAGCACGCGCAGGACGCGCCATTGCTGCTCTGTCACGTCGTGTTCGGCGAGCATGGGGCGGAAGTTTGCCATTACGGCTTCGCGCGCGCGCAACAGGGCGATGGGAAGGGACCGGGAGGTTGCCGGAGGCCCCTTGTGGGCTGAAGCCTGAGTGTGCGATTCCATCATTGCCAAGCCCTGCTGATCTCGCGCCGTTTTATCGCAATTGTCGGGCCGGTCAAAGGGCACACGATAGCCAGCTTGACGCAGGCGAGCGCTGAAATTAACGTGTTAAATACAATCGGAGTCCCGCCATGCCGCATTTCCGGATCGAGTATTCGGCCAATCTGGACTCAAGGACAGACATTCAGCGCCTGTGCGCCGTAATCCGGGATGCCGCGCTTTCGACCGGTGTGTTCGAGGTCGGGGCAGTGCGGGTTCGCGCCTTCCGGGCAGAGGCCTATGCGGTGGCCGACCTTTTGCCGGAAAATAGCTTCGTCGATTGCGTGTTGCGCATGGGCGAGGGGCGCAGCGAGGATGACCGCAAGCGGGCGGGCGAGGCGATCTTTGCCGCGATGTGCGCTGAGCTGGAACCGCTTTATGCCACGCCGCATTTTGCGCTAACCTTTTCGATTGAAGAGATCGACAGCCGCTTTTCCTGGAAGAAGAACGGCATGCATGCGCGCCTCAGGGCGAAGGGCTGACACTGGAAAGCAAAGAATGGTGCCGTTGCCCGATCCCGTGATCCTGAAACGCTTTGCCGCCGCGCTTGTCATGGGTGGGGCAGGGGCCTTGGTCGCCCAGTTGATTGGCGTGCCGGCGCCATTCCTCTCCGGACCAGCCATCGCGGTGACGCTCGCCGGTCTGGCTGGCCTTCGCATGGACATCCCCCTGCTGGTGCGCGATGTGGCCTTTGTCTTCATCGGTCTCACCATGGGATCTGGCGTGACGCCGGAGGTGCTCGATTCAGTGGCGAAATGGCCGGCCAGTCTTAGCCTTCTGGCCCTTTCCATCGTAGCGATCATCCTTGCTTGCCGTTACCTGCTGATGCGCCATTTCGGCCAAGACGGGCGCTCGGCGGTGCTCTCCAGCGCACCGGGGCACCTCTCCTACCTGCTCGGCATGGCGGATGCGGGCGGTCACAATGTGCGCATGATCGCCATCATCCAGTCGATCCGGGTGCTGATCCTCACGCTGTCGGTGCCGCCGATCGTCCTGCTGCTTGGCCGTGCCGACCTGGCACCGGCAGCGCCTCCCGCGGCGATGGAGGCTTCCGGGCTGGCGCTCTCCGTGGCGCTGGCGCTTGGTGCAGGCTTCCTGTTCAAGATCGGGCGGCTGCCGGCCGCCTTCCTCATCGGCGGCATGGCGATCTCGACCGCCCTTCATTTGAGCGGGATGGTGACCGGCCAGATCCCGCAATGGATGTCCGTTCCGGCCTTTGTGCTGCTCGGCACGCTGATCGGAACGCGGTTTTCCGGCGTGACGTGGAAAGAACTGCGCGCTGCCATGGGCGCCGGGCTCATGGTGACAGGGGTTGCCATCGTGATTGCCGTGGCAGCCGCAGTGCTGGCCGCGCGCATCACCGGCCTGCCGCTCGACATGATGCTGATTGCGCTGGCGCCGGGCGGGGTGGAAACCATGACGGCGATGGCGCAGCTCATGAATGTCGACCCGACCTTTGTGGCCACCCATCATGTGGCGCGGCTTTTCCTGCTGACCTTCCTTGTGCCCTTCGTGCTGACGCGGCAGAAATCCGCCAGCCCCTGAGGGCCGCTTGACCGGTGCGATGCGGCTCTTTATGCCGATCTCCACAACAGGCGGGCTGAAGCCCGAACCAACGGGAAACGACCATGCAGCTCGACACGATTGAATCCGCCATCGAAGCCATTGCGCGCGGCGAACTGGTGGTGGTGGTGGATGACACCGACCGCGAGAACGAAGGCGACCTGATCATGGCGGCAGCCAAGGCCTCGCCGGAAAAGATCGCCTTCATGATCCGCCACACCTCGGGCATCCTCTGCGTGCCGATGACGGCGGAGCGGGCCGAGCAGCTTCACCTGCAGCCGATGGTCGCCAACAACATCGACCCGCTGCGCACCGCCTTCACGGTTTCGGTCGATTACAAGGTTGGCATGACGACCGGAATTTCGGCGACCGAGCGCACCGCCACCATCAATGCGCTGGCCAATGGCAATGTGGCGGGCAGCGATTTCATCCGTCCGGGCCATATCTTCCCGCTGATTGCGCGCAAGGGCGGCGTACTGACGCGCTCCGGCCACACCGAGGCGGGTGTGGACCTTGCCGCCATGGCCGGGCTGGCACCTGCCGGCGTGCTGGCCGAGATCGTCAATGACAACGGCACGGTGAAGCGCCTGCCGGAGCTTCTGGAATTTGCCAAGGAGCACGGTCTCAGGATCATCTCGATTGAGGACCTGATCGCCTATCGCATCCGCACCGAGCGCTTTGTTGCGCGCATCGAGGAACAGGCAGCGCAGGTGCATGGCGCGCCGGCCAAGGTCTATTCCTACTCGACCGAGTTCGATGTGCTGCACCACATCGTCATGGTGTTCGGCGATGTGCGCGCCGGCGAGGACATTCCCTGCCGCATCTACCGCGAGCAGCCGATGGAAGACATGGTGGCGCGCTTCAATGGCGAGCGCGGCTGGATGGATGCCTCGGTCAAGGCGATTGATGCCGATGGCGGGCGCGGTGTCATCATGATCCTGCGCAACCCGATGGGCCATGATGCCTCGATTGACGAGCACGGCAATGAGGGCGACGGCAAGGATGGCGAGAAGCATGGCAGTGCGCTGAAGCGGCAGATGCGCTGGCGCGAAGTGGGCGTGGGCGCGCAGATCCTGCGCGATCTCGGCATCAGCTCGATTGCGCTGATCACCACGTCAGACCGGCAGTATGTCGGCCTCGGCGGGTTTGGTATCGAGATCAAGCGGACGATCAGGATTTGATGGGGATTGCTAACCGTCATTCCACTGACGAAGCAGTGCGCGCCAGCATCACCTGCTCCCTTATGAACGCGGCGATGAAGATCGCGCTCATCACCAGCACGATGGTGGGTGCCGGCGCGCTGTCGATGAAGAAGCTCAGATAAATGCCGGTGAGCGAGGCTGTGACCGCGACGATTGTGGCGGTGATGAGCATGGCGCCGAAGGTTCGCACCAGCAGGAAAGCGATGGAACCCGGAGCCACCAGCATGGCGATGGCAAGGATGATGCCGACCGCCTTCAGAGCCGCGACGATGGTGAGCGCGAGGATGGCGAGCAGCCCGTAATGCAGCAGGCGAACCGGCAGGCCGATGGCGCGCGCGTGCTGGGCATCGAAGGCGGAAAGTGCGAGATCCTTGCGGCGCGACACCATGAAGGCGGTGGCGAGTGCGGCAATCGCGCCGCTTTCTGCGATGTCGGCGAGGCTGACTCCCAGCATGTCGCCGAAGAGGATATGGTCGAGATGCACGTCGGTCTCGATCGAGACATAGAGCACGATGCCAAGCCCGAACATGCCGGAAAAGACCACGCCCATGACTGTGTCTTCCTTCACCCGGCTGTTTTCCTTCAGATAACCGGTGGCGAGCGCGCAAATCATGCCGGCGGCAAACGCCCCGATGGCGAGCGGGATCGACAGCACATAGGCGAGCACGATGCCCGGCAGCAGCGCATGCGAGATGGCGTCGCCCATCAGAGACCAGCCCTTCAGCACCAGCAGGCAGGAGAGCAGCGCCATCGGCACCGCCACCAGCGTGGTGATGAGGAAGGCATTGCGCATGAAGGGAAAGCCGAAGGGGGCCAGCGGATCGGCAAAAAGCTCCATCATCCCTGCGTTGCCTCCAACGCGGCCCTTGCCCGAGCGCGCGCGGCCAGCAGGCCATGTTTCGGGGCAAAGACAAAGGCGGTGAGGAAGAGCAGCGTCTGCGTGACGACGATGATGCCGCCGGTCGCGCCGTTCAGGAAATAGCTCGCATAGGCCCCGAAGAAAGAGCAGAGCGCGCCGATGGCAACCGACAGGGCGATGAGGCGCGGGAAGCGGTCGGTCAGCAGATAGGCGGTGGCGCCCGGCGTCACCACCATGGCAACGACGAGGAAGGCACCGACGGTTTGCAGGGCGGCGACCGTCGAGGCAGCCAGCAGCGCAAAGAACAGCACTTTCAGCCGGTCCGGATGCAGGCCGATCGCGCGGGCATGGTTCTCGTCGAAGAAGGCGGCCATCAGGTCGCGCCACTTGGCGGTGAGGATGGAGAGCGTGACAAAG
The DNA here is from genome assembly GCA_041738295.1 of Zhengella sp. GTDB lineage: Bacteria > Pseudomonadota > Alphaproteobacteria > Rhizobiales > Rhizobiaceae > Zhengella. The sequence goes on from JBGSQC010000085.1 coordinate 16,538, forward strand.
CCGATGATGGCGAGTTGCAGCGTATCACCCGGCGAAATGGCCAGCACATTGCCCATGATGATGGTCTGGATGTTCACGGAAGTCGGCGACAGCGACACCATGAACAGGCCAAGCCCGAAGAAGGAGGTGAAGATCAGGCCGATGATGGCATCTTCCTTCAGGCGGGTGCGCCGGTTGAGGAAGAGCATGGCGGCCGCCGCCAGCCCGCCGGACAGGAAGGCACCGAGTGCGAAGGGCAGCCCCAGCATGTAGGCACCCGCCACGCCCGGAACGATGGCATGGCTCAGCGCATCGCCGATCAGCGACCAGCCCTTGAGCATGAGATAGGCTGACAGGAAGGCGCAGACCGCCCCGGTGAGCGCCGAAACCCACATGGCGTTGACCATGTATCCGTAGGAAAAAGGTTCAAGCAGGGTCGCCATCATGGCTCCGGCTTTGCTGGCGGCGGAGCGTCAGGATGGGGAGTGAGCGGCGTGCCGGTGCGGGTGCGGCCCTCATTGCCGTAGAGCACGAAGGGCCGTTCGTCATCGGTGATGACAGTCACCTCGCGGCCATCGGCATCATCATGCAGGTCAGAGGCCCCCAGCGTGAAATGGCGCAGCACACCGCCGAAGGTTTCCTGCAGATTGTCCGGGGTGAAGACGTCCGCCGTCGGGCCTTCCGCCAGCACGGTGCCGCGCACAAGGATGGTTCGGTCGCAGAATTCCGGGACGGAGCCGAGGTCATGGGTGGAGACGAGGATCACCCGGCCTTCGTCGCGCAATTCCTCCAGCAGCGTGATGATGCGCGCCTCGGTCTTCACGTCGACGCCGGTAAAGGGTTCGTCCAGCAGGATGACGCGGCCTTCCTGGGCGAGCGCCCGGGCCAAAAAGACGCGCTTCTTCTGCCCGCCGGAGAGTTCGCCGATCTGGCGCTTGCGAAAATCGGAGAGGCCGGTGCGGGCGAGCGCCTCGTCCACCATGGCGCGGTCATGGGCCGAAGCGCGGCGCAGGAAACCCATGTGGCCGTAGCGGCCCATGGTCACCACATCCTCGACAAGGACGGGGAAGTTCCAGTCCACTTCTTCGGCCTGCGGCACATAGGCAACGAGATTATCCTTCAAAGCTTCGGCTGCCGGGCGCCCGAAAATGGTGACCGAGCCGCGCGCCAGCGGCACGAAGCCCATGATCGCCTTGAAGAGCGTGGATTTGCCTGCGCCGTTGCCGCCGACGAGCGCCGTGATGGAGCCGGCCGGCACGGTGCAACTGGCATCTGACAGCGCGGTCAGGCCGGTGCGATAGGTGACGGTGACGTTGCGGACAACAAGGCCGTCTGGCAGTTGGCTCACGGGTTCAGCCCCTTGGCGATGGTTTCCAGCGTGACCCGCAGCATATCGAGATAGGTCGGCACCGGGCCGTCCTTGTCAGACAGCGAATCGACATAGAGCACGCCGCCATAGCGGGCGCCGGTCTCGCGCGCCACCTGCTCGGCAGGCGCCGAGGGCACGGTGCTTTCGGAGAAAATGGCCGGGATCTGCTTTTCGCGCATGGTGTCAATGACTTCGCGCACCTGCTGCGGGGTTCCCTGCTGATCGGAATTGATCGGCCAGAGGTAGAGCTCGTTCAGGCCGAAATCGCGCGCCAGATAGGAGAACGCGCCTTCGGAGGTGGCAAGCCAGCGCTTGTCTTCCGGAACAGCGGCGATGAGCGTGCGCAGCGGTGCGGCGGCAGCGGTGATCTTGTCCTTGTAGGCAGCAGCATTGGCGGCATAGGTCGCGGCGCTGGCCGGGTCGTGCGCGGACAAGGCCTTGGCGATGTTGTCGACGTAGATCATCGCATCGGTGGGTGACATCCAGGCATGCGGGTTGGGCTTGCCGGAATAAGGGCCTTTGCCGATGCCGATCGGGGCGATGCCGTCGCTCACCGTCACGGACGGCACATCGGAAAGGTTCTGCAGGAAACGCTCGAACCACAGTTCGAGATTGAGGCCGTTCCACAGGATCAGTTTGGCATCCTGCGCGCGGACAATGTCCCGCGGGGTGGGCTGGTAGTTGTGGATCTCGGCGCCGGGCTTGGTGATCGAAACCACATCGGCGGCATCGCCTGCCACATTGGCCGCCATGTCAGCGAGAATGGTGAATGTGGTGACGACCTTCAGCCGTTCGGCTGCGTGCGCGCCGGCGAGGTTTGCCATGAGCAGGGCGGATGCGAGAAGGGCGGTGAAGAAAAACTTGGCGCGATCTTTCATGGGCCCCAGAGTTAGAAAGATTCCAGACACTGTCAAGCTATTTGCGAATGATTTGCAAAAAGGCGATATCCAGCAGGCCAGTTGACACGCCAGTTGCGAAAATGCTTGCCGTTGCGTCTCAACTGGCTAGGGTGAAGCCATGAGCGACAAGACCGGACCCATGGAAAGCCTGTTGCGGGATGCCGGCGTGCGCATCACCCGCCAGCGCAAGATCATTCTCAAGATCCTGGCTGATCATGACGACCACCCCGATGCGCAGGCGATCTTCCGGCGTGCCGTGTTGACCGACAAGACAATCTCGCTTTCCACAGTCTACCGCACGATGAGCCTGCTGGAAGAGCGTGGTGCGATCCAGCGTCATTCGTTCCAAGGCGGGCGGGCACGCTACGAGCATGCGCCGGGCGATCACCATGACCATTTGATCGATGTGGAAACCGGTCAGGTGATCGAGTTCATCTCCGAGCGCATCGAAGCCCTGCAGGAAGAGGTGGCGCGCCGCCTCGGCTACGAGATCGTCGACCACCGGCTGGAAATCTACGGGCGGCGCATCCGCAAGCCGGGCGAAAAACAGCAGCCCTGATCCGTACTCCCCTTGCAAATCCCCAACGCATGAATACATTCATGACCATAAATGTATTGAGAGGACCCTGCCATGAGCGGACCCACCCATTTTGTCTGCGCCGAATGCGGCCAGCGCAACCGCGCGCCCGAGGGCAAGCCGCTGGAGGCCGCCCGTTGCGGCGCGTGCAAGACGGCGCTGTTTGACGATCATCCGGTGGATGTCGACCAGGCGCGCTTCAAGCGCATTGCCGGTGGCGATGATCTTCCTGTGCTGGTTGATGTCTGGGCCCCGTGGTGCGGACCGTGCCGGTCCATGGCTCCGGCCTTTGCGCAGGCTGCCGACCAGTTGCAGGGCGATGTGCGGCTCATCAAGGTGAATGCCGACGAGGCACCCGAGGTGATGCAGGCTTTCGGCATCCAGGGCATACCGACCATGCTTCTGCTGAAAGGCGGCAAGCTGGTCAACCGGGTATCAGGCGCCATGCAGGCCAGCCAGATTGTCGGCTGGACGAAGCAGAGCCTCGGCTAGGCAGTGCAGATAGCGGGCCGCATGGTGATCCCGACAGGATTCGAACCTGTGACCCCCAGATTTGGAATCTGGTGCTCTATCCTGCTGAGCTACGGGACCACGCGCCTGCTTGATAGCAAAAGCGGCGCGAAATTCAAACGCTAACGCTCATCGCCGAATGATTGGGCACCGTTTCACTGCGCGGGCGGCAGAAGCGTCTCGGCGAGCTTCACCCAGTAGGTGATGCCGTGGGGGATCACCTCGTCGTTGAAATTGTAGTTCGGGTGATGAAGCCCGGCGGTCTCGCCATTGCCGATGAACATGAAGGAACCGGGCCGCGCCTGCAGCATGTAGGAAAAATCCTCGCCGCCCAAAGTCGGGGGCACTGCCCCGTCCACATTGGCCACGCCTGCAATGGCTTGCGCCACCTCGATTGTCATCGCGGTTTCGGCTGCGTGGTTCACGGTGACGGGATAATTGGCATCGTAATGGATTTCCGCCTTCGCGCCAAACGCGTCGGCCACGGACGTCGCAATCGCCTTCAGGCGGGCCTCGCCGAGTGCTGCCAGTTCCGGCTTCAGCGCGCGCACCGTGCCGGAGATCTTCGCCTCCTGCGGAATGACATTGTAGGCGTCGCCCGCATGGAAGCAGGTGACGGAGACGACGATCGATTCCACCGGATCGGCATTGCGCGAGGCGATGGATTGCAGCGCCGAGACAATCTGGCACCCGGCCATCACCGGGTCGACCGTCTCGTGCGGATGGGCGGCATGGCCGCCAAGGCCGGTGACCATGATGTCGAATTCAGCGGTCGAGGCCATGATGGCACCGGGCCGCGTGGCAAAATGGCCGACAGGCAGGCCGGGCGCATTGTGAAGGCCGAAGACCTTTGTGATGGCAAAACTTTCCATCATGCCCTCGTCGACCATGACGCCGCCACCGCCGCCCTCTTCCTCCGCCGGCTGGAAGATGAGCGCGACAGTTCCGGCAAAATTGCGCGTCTCCGCCAGCAGCGCGGCTGCGCCCAGCAGCATGGCGGAATGGCCGTCATGGCCGCAGGCATGCATCTTTCCCTCGTGCGTCGAGGCGTAAGGCAGGCCGGTTGCTTCCGTGATGGGCAAGGCATCCATGTCTGCGCGCAGCCCGATCACCGGGCCGGGGCCGCGCGCGCCATGGATGAGCGCGACGATGCCGGTTCGTGCAATGCCGGTGTGGATGGCATCGCAGCCGATCTCCTTGAGGCGTGATTCGATGAAGGCCGCCGTGTCATGCACGTCAAATCCGGTCTCTGGTATAGTATGCAGATGGCGGCGCCACTGGCTTACCCTTTCCTGCAATTCGGCGGCGCGGTTCAAGACGGGCATGGCTTTTTCCTTCCGGCAACAGCGCCGATTGATCACGAGGGATGGCAGCGCGTCAATCGATCGTGACCGGCGGCGGCTTTGATTTTGCGGCGCAAGATGCGATAGAGAGGATCACCCGGCACCCCTCCCGCCGGGCAAACAGACAAGAGACCATGCGCCGCCCAATCATCACCCTTTTCCTTGCCGCTTCCATGGCCCTGCCGGTTTCCGCACTGGCGGCGCCCACAATCGTGGTCGATGTGAAAACCGGCGCGGTGCTCTCGCATTCGGAGGCCTTCCAGCGCTGGTATCCGGCCTCCATCACCAAGCTGATGACCATCTATATGGCGTTCAAGGCGGTGCGCGAGGGCAAGCTGTCGATGAAGTCGCCGGTGGTGATCACCAAGGCGGCGGCCGCCGAGCCGCCCTCCAAGATGGGCTACAAAATCGGCACCGTGCTGACGCTCGACAATGCGCTGAAGATGCTGATGGTGAAATCCGCCAATGACATTGCAGTGGCTGTGGCCGGTGCGATTTCCGGCTCCGAGATGGAGTTCGTCCACCAGATGAACGAGGCGGCGCGCGCGCTTGGCATGACTGACACGCGCTTTGCCAATCCGCACGGCCTGCCCGACAAGGGCCAGTACACGACCGCCCGCGACCTGGCCCTGCTGGCGGTGGTGCTGCGCCGGCAATTCCCCGAATATGCCAATGTCTTCAACATCGAGGCGCTGAAGGCGGGCGAGGGCATCATCC
>JBGSQC010000089.1:0-5064 GCA_041738295.1 Zhengella sp.
CGCCCGCGCCGCTGGCTGGCCCTCCTGCCGCTGCTGGTGTTCGGCCTGCTTGCTGCCGTTTTCTTCAAGCAGCTGATTGCCGGTGGGGACACGTCGATTGTTCCGTCGGCGCTGATCGGCACCAAGGCGCCGGACACCGACCTGCCGCCGCTGGCCGGCGTGCCTCAGCCGGGCTTCTCCACAGAGGCGCTCAAGGGCAAGGTGACGCTGGTCAATGTCTGGGCGTCGTGGTGCGTGCCCTGCCGTGCCGAGCATCCGCTGCTGATGGAACTGGCCAAGGATGGCCGGTTCGGGATTGCTGGCCTCAACTACAAGGACAAGCCGGAGAACGCGCTGAAATTCGTGACCGATCTCGGCAATCCGTTCAGCGTGCTTGGCGTGGACGAGAACGGGCGCGCGGCAATCAACTGGGGCGTCTATGGCGTGCCGGAGTCCTATCTGGTCGGCAAGGACGGCACGATCCTGTGGAAGCAGACCGGGCCTTTCACGCCCGACAATGTGACGAACGGCCTGATGCCAGAGCTTGAAAAGGCACTGGCGGCGGGAAGCTGACGCGCTAGATTGGGCGGCATGAGCACGCCCTTTCCCATCCGCTTCGACAAGCAGACCCCAGACGGCGACAGCATTGCTCGCGATGTCTGCGGCCATTGCGGCTTTGTCGACTACAAGAACCCGAAGATCGTGGTCGGCTCCGTGGTGCGCCACGAGGGCAAGATCCTATTGTGCCGGCGCGCCATCGAGCCGCGCAAGGGCTTCTGGACGGTTCCAGCCGGCTACATGGAGCTGAACGAAAGCCCGCAGGCCGGTGCCATGCGCGAGGCGATGGAAGAGGCCTGCGCCGCGATCCGCATCGAAGGCCTGCTTGCGGTCTATTCCGTGCCACGCATCAGCCAGGTGCAACTCATCTACCGCGCCACATTGGCCGATCCCTCCATCGCCGCCGGGCCGGAGAGCCTGGAGGTCGGCCTGTTCGGCTGGGATGATATTCCTTATGGCGAAATCGCCTTCCCGACCGTGCACTGGATGCTGGCCGCCGAGCGCGCCATCGAGGAAGACCGTGGCTCGGCGCCCTTCTTCAACCCGCCGGGCGAAACTGCTGACGCCACTGAATAGACGAGCCATTTGTCCCGTGGCGTCCCGCGCCGGAACAGGCGGATGTTCTGATCCGGGAAACACTCTCCATTTGATGCCGCTTTTTCCCGGCACAAGGCTTGCAACGCTCTCTCCGCAAAGTCAGGTTAACCTTTCGTTAACCATGATTTCGGGAGGACCGGATGGCGGGCACAGGCAATCGCATCAGCGGATTGATGGCAGCATTGGTGCTGGTGGCCGGGCCGGTATGGGCGGCTTCCGGCACGGTGTCGTTTACCGGTCATGTGCCTGAACGCGCACAGGCTGCGCTCTATCCGGCCACTGCCAGCCATGTCAGCTTTGCCGATGCCTCAGGGCTGGATCTGGCAAGTGCCAATGCCGGGCCGTCCAAGATCATCCGCGCCTTCAGTGTAATTGGCGCGGACGGGCGCCCGATCAACGCAATGGTGTTGCCGCGCCAAGCGGTGATTGCGCCGGGGGCAATAGCGCGCCTGCGGGTCATCGTGCCCTTTGGCGGGAAACCCGCCCATGCTTACAGGGTCTGTGCGGAAAGCCGCAGCCTCACCGGCAAGGCGCTGGGAAAAAGCTGCGGGCGCTACTCTGCGCGGCGCGTCAGCCTCGACTAGAGCAGTTTTCGACCGGTTCAATCCGGTCGAAAAGTGCTCCAATCAATCCTTGGCGGCTTCCGGCTGCTCGAGCGAATGGCGCTGGATCAGACCCATCTGCGACAGCGTGAAAGCGATGGTGATGGGCATGGTGCCCCAAACCTTGAAGGCCACCCAGAAATCGGTCGAGAACAGCCGCCAGACAATTTCGTTGGTGACGGCGAGGAACAGGAAGAACAGGCCCCAGCGCAGCGTCAATTTGCGCCAGCCCTCGGCGTCCAGTTTGAAGGCGCTGTCAAACACGTAGCCGAGCAGCGATTTGCCGAAGAAAAGACCGCCAAGCAGGATCACGCCGAACAGCGTGTTGATGATGGTCGGCTTCATCTTGATGAAAGTCTCGTCCTGCAGCCATAGCGTCAGGCCGCCGAAGACGAAAACAACAACGCCCGAGACGAGCGGCATCACCGGAAGTGTGCGGGTCAGCGCCCAGGAGACCGAAAGAGAGATGGCGGTTGCCGCCATGAAAAGTGCGGTGGCGACAAACAGCGGACCGCCGAGATCAGCCAGAACCGGGAATCGCTCCACCAGCCAGACCCCGCGCGAATTGGCAAAGAAGAACACCATCAGGGGCCCAAGCTCCAGCACCAGCTTGAGCAGCGGGTTCATCTCTTTGCGCTTCGGATCAGCGGGATCGCGCTCGAAAATCGGCTGGTTCATGGGCGGGTGCGTCTTTCTTCATGCGCAGGAGCAATGCTCCTTCACCTAGGACATCAGCCGCCTGATTGCCAGTGGGTCAGGCAAGTACGTCAGGCAATCCCGGCAATGGCGCGGGCAAAATCCCTGGCTTCGAAAGGTTCCAGATCGTCCACCCCTTCGCCGATGCCAATAAACCAGACCGGCAGTTTGTACTTGGCGGAAATGGCGACGAGGATGCCGCCGCGCGCCGTGCCGTCGAGCTTGGTCATCACGAGGCCATTGACGCCCGCCACATTGCGGAAGATCTCCACCTGGTTCATGGCGTTCTGGCCGGTGGTGGCGTCAAGCGTCTGCAACACCGTGTGAGGGGCTTGCGGGTCCAGCTTCTTCAGCACGCGGACAACCTTTGCCAGCTCTTCCATCAACTCGGCCTTGTTCTGCAGGCGGCCGGCTGTGTCGATGATCAGCACGTCGGAGCCTGCCTCCTTCGCCTGCGCAAAGGCATCATAGGCAAGGCCCGCGGCATCCGCGCCGATCTTCGACGAGATGACCGGCGAGCCGGTGCGCTTGCCCCAGATGTGGAGCTGCTCGATGGCCGCGGCGCGGAAGGTGTCACCGGCCGCCAGCATCACCTTCAGTCCGCTGCCGGACAATTTGGCCGAGAGCTTGCCGATGGTGGTGGTCTTGCCGGTGCCGTTGACGCCGACAACGAGGATCACATGCGGCTTGTGGGAAAGGTCGAGTTCCAGCGGCTCTGCCACCGGGGCAAGCACCTTTTCCACCTCGGCGGCCATGATGGCGCGCACTTCCTCGCTCGACACATCCTTGCCGTAGCGGCTGGCCGACAGCGTCTCGGTGATGGCCATGGCGGTGGGCAGGCCGAGGTCGGACTGGATTAGCAGGTCTTCGAGATCCTGCAAAGTCGCATCATCCAGCTTGCGCTTGGTGAAGATGGAGCCGATGCCGGATGTCAGGCTCTGGGACGAGCGCGACAGGCCGGAAGTGAGGCGCTGGAACCAGCCCTTCGGTTTTTCCGGCTCAGCAACTGGTTGCGGCTCGACACGCGCCTCGACAGATTTGGCAACCGTCACCTTGCCTGCGGGCCGCGTACGTTCAGGGGCGGGAGCCGGGACCGGTTCGGGAGCCATGACTGGTTCCTGCTCTTCCATGACAGGATCGGCGGGCAGTTCGGCAACCGGTACTTCTGGTTCAGACGTTACAGTCTCCGGCTCCGTCGCAGCAGCAACTTCAGCTTCCGGCTCAATGGCAGGACCCTCGACCGGGACGTTCTGCACCGATTCGGGCGGCAGTGCGGCTTCGGCCAGCACTTCCTGCACGGTCTCCTGCTTTGCGGTTTCCTCGTCCTTCTTGCCGAAGGAGAAGACCTTTTTGATGAAACCGAATGCCATGGAGTCTTGGTTCCTTTGATCAGGCAGCTTGCGCGGGCGTGGTCACCAGCATGGTGCCATCATGGCCGGTGACGCGAACCGGCACAATGGTGCCAGGCTCACCTGCCAGAACACGGGCAAGGGTGAAATCCTCCGTCCGGCCGAGGCCCTCGCGCTCGATGAGCACGGTCTGCGCGGTTCCTTCCATGCGTGCCAGATGCGCGGCATGGGCGGTTTCGCCGCTCGCGCGCAGGCGGGCGGCGCGTTCCTTGCGGATTGACTTGTCGAGCTGCGGCATGCGGGCCGCGGGCGTGCCCTTGCGGGCGGAAAACGGAAAGACATGGAGGTGCGTCAGGCCGCAGTCTTCGACCAGCGCCAGCGTGTTTTCAAACATCGCCTCGGTCTCGGTCGGGAAACCGGCGATCAGGTCGGCGCCAAACACCACATCGGGGCGAAGCGCCCGCACGTCCTCGCAAAAGCGGATGGAATCATCGCGCAGGTGCCGCCGCTTCATGCGCTTGAGGATCATGTCGTCGCCTGCCTGCAAGGACAAGTGCAGATGCGGCATCAGGCGGGGTTCGGTGGCAATGGCGTCCATCAGATGGTCGTCGGCCTCAATGGAATCAATTGATGACAAGCGCAGGCGCTTCAGGTCAGGAACGTGTGACAGGATCGTTTTTACCAGGCGTCCGAGCTTTGGCGCGCCGGGCAGGTCGGCACCCCATGAGGTCAGGTCAACACCGGACAGCACCACTTCGCCATAGCCGTTTCCGGCCAGCCGCCGGATCTGCTCCACCACTTCGCCGGCGGGTACCGAGCGCGAGTTGCCGCGTCCATAGGGGATGATGCAGAAGGTGCAGCGATGGTCGCAGCCGTTTTGCACCTGCACGAAGGCGCGCGCCCGGCCCTCGATGGCATCGACCATGTGGGAGGCGATCTCGCGCACCTCGAAGATGTCGTTGACGCGCACCTTCTCGAAATCATTGATGCCGAAATCGGGCAGCGCGCGGTAGCTCTGCGCCTTCAGCTTGTCGTCATTGCCGATGACGAGGTCCACCTCGTCCATGGCGCCAAAGGTTTCGGCCTCTGTCTGAGCGGCGCAGCCGGTGACGATGATTCGGGCGGCGGGGTTTTCGCGGCGCGCCCTGCGGATCGCCTGGCGTGCCTGGCGCACGGCCTCGGCAGTGACCGCACAGGTGTTGAAAATGATCGCGCCATCGGCCAGCGCATCGAGACCGGCCACTCCTGCCTCGCGCTTCATCACTTCCGCCTCATAGGTGTTG
>JBGSQC010000129.1:0-2591 GCA_041738295.1 Zhengella sp.
GCCTTCCAGGCGGCAAGGCCAAGGGCCTCGCGGGCGGAGTGGCGCAGTTGGGACGAGTCGGCGCTGAGCGGCTCGGCGCGCTTGGCCACATCCTCATAGGTGCCGTGATCGACCATCAGCATGGCGGCACGCAGGCTCGCCATGGCGCGGATGGACTCGGTCACCGAAGTGTCTGCGGCAACCGCATCAAACGCGGCAACGGCCTCGGTCACCTTGCCGTCCTGCACCAGCAGGGTGGCGGCGCGCATGCGGGCGAGCAACGGGTAGGAGCCGTAGCCATCCTTGGCGAGCTGGTCGAGTTCGGTGGCGGCTTCGGCGTTCTTGCCCTGCGAGGCGAGGTTGAGCGCGGCAAGGAAGCGGTCGCCTGAGGCACTGGCCTGGCTCGTCACATACCAATCCCAGGCGCGGTACCCGGCGGTCACCAGCACCACCGCCACAGCCGCGCCAATCAGCAAGCTGCCATAGCGCTTCCAGACGGCCTGCATCTGGTCGTGGCGGAGCTCTTCATTGACCTCGCGGATGAAACTGTCGTCGGACATGGGCTGACCCGTGGTTGAAATGAAACAGGCGGCGGGACTGATGCCCCACCGGTTGGGCCGGGTTTTAACGGATTTTCGCGCCCATGTAAGGGGGAGGCCGGGTTTTTATTCCCGAAGTGCGCCCGAACAGGTCACGGGCGCATGATCGGGCTGACGCCAAAGAGCCAGACATGCAGGTAAAGAAGGAAGAGGACATAGAGCACGAGGCCGAGCACAATGGCGGCAATGTCCCATGTGACCGGGCCGGGTGCCGCGATGGCCGCGCCGCGCCGCTTCAAGGAAATGCGGTCGAGCACGGCCCAGGCAAGGAAGCTGCCGAACAGGACAATCGAGGCAAGGTCGCCATTGGCGAGCAGATGGCCGAAAGCCCAGATCTTCACTGCCGTGATCATCGGATGCTTGACGGCAGGCTTGATCTTTCCGGCCGGCAGCATGTAGGCGGCCAGCATGATCAGCGCAAAGACCATCAGCAGCGCGTTGATGTGGCCCATCCAGAAGGGCGGGTTCCAGACCATCACCTCGTTGCGCGCCTGCCCGTAACCCCAGACGATGAGAACGAGGCCGACAACGGACTTCAGCGAATAGATGCCCTTCCACGCCCCCTCGCCCATCGAGGCCTGTTTGGCCTTGGCCCAATCCGGAGCGAAAATGCGCACGGAATGGACGCCAAGGAAGATGATGAGGCCGAGAACGAGCCAGAGCATGCGGTAAACCCCCGAGGTGATGGACATCTGGTGATGCCGGTTTTGGGGGAAGATAGCGCCTCGCGCGGCAAACTTCCATGGCAGCTTTTCCGTTCCGGCAACCCCATCCCATCATCGCCACATTCTGACGCCACCTTGCGCGCTCACGACCAATCAGGTCTGCTTGTCAGGGTCCGCTTGCCGATGCGTTTCATGTCCGCCTTCATTGCCCTGCTTGCCATGCTGGCTGCTGCCGGCCCGGCTTCAAGTGCTGAGCAGGACGAGACGCGACGCCAGCAGGTGCTGATCTCGTTTGATGGCGCGCATGACACTGCCCAATGGGCGCGCGCACTGGCACTTGGTGAAAAGACCGGGGCGCGCTTCACTTTCTTCCTCTCCTGCACCTTCCTTCTGTCGCCGGACACCAAGGGCAGCTACGTGGCACCAGTGCATGGCCGCGCGGCCTCCAATGTCGGCTTCGGCAAGAGCCGCGAGGATGTGCGCCAGCGGCTCATTTTCATCCTCAAGGCGCATCAGGCCGGCCACGAGATCGCCAGCCATGGCTGCGGGCATTTTGATGGCAAGGACTGGACCGCCGCCGACTGGGATTCGGAGTTCGCCAGCTTTGCCCGCATCCTCGCCAATGCCTGGACGATCAACGGCTTTGGCCCGGCACCCGATGGCTGGGCGCAGATGGCCGTTGCGGTGAAAGGCTTCCGCGCACCCTATCTTTCCACCAATGAGGCGCTTTTTGCCGTGCTGGCAAAGCAGGGCTTTTCCTATGATGCCTCAACGGTGGCGAAGGTGCCGGTGAAAGCGAAACGCAAGGGCGGCATCCATCTTCTGCCGCTGCCGATGATCCCGGAGGGTCCTGCGGCCAAGCCGGTCATCGCCATGGATTACAACTGGTTCGTCCGCCATTCGGCCGGCATGGACAATCCGTCCAAGGCAGATGAGTACGAGGCGCGCGCTTATGCAGCGCTGATGGCGCAGTTTGAAAGAGAGCGCAGCGGCGCCGGAAGGCCGGTGCAGGCAGGGTTCCATTTCACGCTGATGAATGATGGCGCCTATTGGCGGGCGCTGGAGCGTTTTGCCGGAGATGTCTGTTTGCGTGCCGACACCGACTGTGTGCCAATGATCCGCCATGTGCGCGGAGCGGGTCCGGCCCTTGCGGCCAAGGCTGACGGCGACAGCTGATCGCAGACCGTCACAGCCCGTTGATGCGCCCCGCCCCGTTGGCGATGAAGGCCGCCACCACCAGAACCAGCGCCGCCCCGATGGAGGCCAGCGTGAAATCGCCGGTGAGATCAGCGGCATAGCCCGCAATCAGCGGACCGATGATCTGGCCGGTGCCGAAGGCCGCCGTCAG
>JBGSQC010000138.1:0-13423 GCA_041738295.1 Zhengella sp.
TCGGCCGGCAGCAGCAGCCGTTGCCTCGCGCAAGTTGGTTGCCATCACGCCGGGTGATCCATCCGCTGCCGCCCTGCCCGGCGTCAATGCCAAGTCGCTGTTCGAGATCAACCGCAAATCCGGCACCTATGACGACTCGGATGTTGACGTGAACGAAGACGAAGCCCCTGTTCGCATGGCCTCTGTCACCGGCCTTGCCCGCTTGGCGCCCAATGGCTTGGCTGTTCAGCATGCCGGCGTTGATGTCGCCTGCATCAAGCCGGCGCTGGTCAAGGTGCTGAAGTCCGTGGAGCGGCGATATGGCCGCAAGGTCGTGGTGACGTCGGGCTATCGCAGCCCCTCACACAATCGCCGTGCCCGCGGCGCCAAGAATTCACTTCACATGTATTGCGCAGCTGCCGACATCCAGGTTGACGGTATTTCCAAGTGGCAACTGGCTGCCTATCTGCGCACCATGCCCGGCCGTGGCGGCGTTGGCACCTATTGCCACACTGAATCGGTCCATGTGGACATTGGACCAGAGCGTGACTGGAACTGGCGCTGCCGCCGGTCTTCGCGCAAGTAAGCCGCCCATCATCAAGTTATGGTTGAACGTTCAGGCGAAAGTGGTTGCTTTCGCTTATTTTGGGCATGTTTTTTCATCAGAAGGGACTGCGGCTTTGCGCCGATCAGTCGTGCCTTCCGGTCCCGTTTCCGATTTTTCGCGTGAACTCGCACAAAGGGGGTTGCAGCCAAGCGCGAAACTTCCTATACGCCGTTTTGTCTTGAGCGCGCCCTTCGTCTAGTGGTTAGGACGCCGCCCTTTCACGGCGGTAACACGGGTTCGAGTCCCGTAGGGCGTACCAAGATTTCTCCCTTGAAATGGCAGATCATGTGTTGACCGGGCTTTCCGGGCAACGGGATCTGGCTATGGAGAAACCGGCAAATGTCCTGTTTTGCGCCCGCCTGCTTGAACAGGCTGCCATTTGGTGCCATGTGACTGGCAGGAACAACGAGCCTCCCAGGGGACGATGATGGTTACTTACATCGATGCCGGAACCGCGCCCCTGCGCAACACAGGGCAAATCCGCCTCTACGGGCCGGATGCCTTTGAAGGCATGCGCAAGGCCTGCCAGCTGACGGCGCGCTGCCTCGACGAGGTGGCTTCCATGGTGAAGCCCGGCGTCGACACCGATGCCATCGACCGCTTCGTCTTCGAATTCGGCATGGACCATGGCGCCCTGCCCGCCACGCTGAATTATCGTGGCTATACGCGTTCGGTCTGCACCTCGCTCAACCATGTGGTCTGCCATGGCATCCCGACTGCCAAGCCGATGCGCGATGGCGACATCGTCAACATTGACGTGACCTATATCGTCGACGGCTGGCATGGCGATTCCAGCCGCATGTACCCCGTGGGCCAGGTGAAGCGCGCAGCCGAGCGGCTGATGGAAGTCACGCATGAATGCCTGATGCTGGGCATTGCCGCGGTGAAGCCCGGTGCACGCACCGGTGCCATTGGCGCGGCCATTCAGGCTCATGCCGAGGCCGAACGCTGCTCCGTGGTGCGGGACTTCTGCGGCCATGGCGTCGGCCGGCTGTTCCACGATGCGCCGAACATCCTGCATTACGGCTCGCCGCATGAAGGCGTTGAAATGCGCGAAGGCATGATCTTCACGATCGAGCCGATGATCAATCTCGGCCGGCCGCATGTGAAGGTGCTGGCGGATGGCTGGACGGCTGTGACGCGCGACCGCTCGCTGTCGGCCCAGTACGAGCATACCGTCGGCGTGACAGCGACGGGCTGCGAGATCTTCACGCTGTCGCCGGGCGGGCTTGATCGCCCCGGACTGCCGCCACTGGCCGCCTGATTCACCGCTCAATAAGTCGTGACATCGGGCGCAGGCACCTGTTGCCCGGCCCTTACTTCAGTTAGCGTGTCCTTGTGGGGCTCAGCGCATGGTCTTTCCCTGACCAGCGCGCGGGCGGAACAAGCATCATGAATGAGGAAGGCGACGAACGCGGGTTCTTTGCCGAAGGAAGTGTTGTTGCGCACCCCGCAATGCCGGGAGCAGCGTCAGCTAGCACTTTGCCCCAAGAGGAAGTTCCACATTGGCATGGTCATCGCGACCGGCTGCGCGAAAAGTTTCGCGAGGCCGGTGAAAGCGCGCTGGCGGATTACGAATTGCTGGAGCTATTGCTCTACCGGATTCTTCCCAGGCGCGACACCAAGCCGGTGGCCAAGGCGCTTCTTGCCCGCTTCGGCAGCCTTGCAGCCGTGCTGGGGGCGCCTGACCATCTGCTGACCGAAGTGAAAGGCATTGGCGACATTGCCGCCAACGAACATCGCATCATCGGGGCGCTGTCACGGCGGTCGCTCAAAAGCGAAATCCGGGGCAAGGACGTGCTGTCGTCATGGAGTGCGGTGCTTGATTATTGCAAGGCTGCCATGGCGCATGAACAGCGCGAGCAGTTTCGCATCCTGTTTCTCGACAAGAAGAACGGGCTGATGGCCGACGAGGTGCAGCAGACAGGAACGGTTGACCACACGCCGGTCTATACGCGCGAAGTGATCCATCGGGCGCTGGAACTCGGAGCAACCGCGATGATCCTCGTCCACAATCACCCGTCGGGCGACCCTACCCCGTCGCGCGCCTACATCGAGATGACCCGCACCATCGTCGAAGCAGGAAAGCCGCTTTCGGTGACCGTGCATGACCACATCATCATCGGCAAGGATGGCCATGCTTCTCTCAAGGGACTTGGCCTGATGTGAAAAGCGCAACCAACCGTTAACCATGCCGGTTAACCATTGGCAGACATTCGACTTTACGAAAGGATTTCTTAACCATAGGCCTTAACGCAGTATTAACCGTACGCGTTAAGGATCGTTAAAAATGTCTGCATCCGGAGTTCTGGTATCGGCCCCCTCCAGGGACCCCTACGTCAACAAGACCAGCATCGAATTCACCTTCCGCGCCAAGCGCTTTGCCGTGATCCAGTCGATCATGCAGCAGATCCTTGATGAAAAGGGTGAGTGCCGGGTTCTCGACCTTGGCGGGCAGGAGAAATACTGGCTGATCGGCGAAGACTTCATCAAGGCCAATCGTCATCGTATGCATTTCACCATCATCAATCCGGAGATGCAGGAAAGCCGCGATGCCAGCCTGTTTTCCTTTGCCATCGGTGACGCGACCGACCCCGACCTGTTGAAGGGCCAGAACTTCGACTTCGTGCACTCGAACTCCGTTATTGAGCATGTGGGCGACAAGGACGCGATGCGCCGCTTCGCCGAGAACACGCGCCGTCTTGGCAAGCGCTATTACATGCAGACGCCGAACTACTGGTTCCCCTATGAGCCGCACTTCCGCTTTCCGGGCTTCCAGTGGCTGCCGGCCTCGCTGCGCGCCTTCCTGATGACCAGAATGCGGCTGGGTTTCTTTGCCCGCCAGGACAGCTATGCCGAAGCCAAGTGGCATGTGGACTCCATCCGCCTGCTGTCAAAGCGCGACGTGAGCGCCCTCTTCCCGGATGCGACCGTGACGAAGGAGCGCGTCTTCGGGCTGGCGAAGTCGCTGATGGCTTGGCGCTAAGCCACTTGCCACTTTAACAAACGAAAAGGCCGCGCCATGACAGCGCGGCCTTTTCAATTTCAGCAGGACAGGCTGGCGGGTTACTCCGCGTCGGCCTCGTCCTTGGCCTTCTTCTTGGCCGGAGCCTTCCTCTTTGCCGGCTCCTTCTTGGCGGGCTTTGCAGCCTCGTCCTCGTCGTCGGCCAGCAGTTCTTCCTTCGACACGGTCTGGTCGGTCACCTTGACCTGAGTCAGCAGGAGATCAACCACCTTTTCCTCGAAGAGCGGCGCGCGGATGGCATTCACGGCTTCCGCGTTCTGGCGGAAGTACTCGATGATCTGCTGCTCCTGGCCCGGGAACTGGCGCATCTGTTCGTAGATGGCGCGCTGGATTTCCTCTTCGGCAACCTTCACCTCGGCCTTTTCGCCGATCTCGGAGAGAACGAGGCCCAGGCGCACGCGGCGCTCGGCGAGCTTGGCATATTCGGCACGAGCTTCTTCCTCGGTCGTCTCCTCGTCGGCAAAGGTCTTGCCGGCACGCTCGAGATCGCCCATCACGGTGCGCCAGATGTTGTTGAACTCGGCATCAACGAGACGCGACGGAGTCTCGAACTTGTAGGCCTCGTCGAGAGCGTCGAGAAGCTGGCGCTTGACCTTCTGGCGCGTGGCATTGCCGTACTGGCTTTCGATCTGCTCGCGCACGATCTGGCGAAGGCGCTCGGCGCTTTCCAGACCGAGCTTCTGGGCGAGCTCGTCATTTATTTCCAGCTCGCCGGGCGCTGCCACTTCCTTGACGGTAATGTCAAAGGTGGCGTCCTTGCCGGCCAGATGCGCTGCCTGGTATTCGGCCGGGAACGTCACGGTGATGACCTTCTCGTCGCCAGCCTTCAGGCCGACCAGCTGCTCTTCAAAGCCCGGAATGAAACGGTTGGAGCCGAGCACCAGATTGGCGTCGCTGTCGGTGCCGCCATCAAAGGCCTCGCCGTCGAGCTTGCCGACATAGTCGATGGTGACGCGGTCGCCATTGGCAGCCTTGCCCTTCTTGGTTTCGTAAGAACGGGCGGAGTCGGCGATCTGGCGAACCTGCTCTTCCACTTCCTCGTCCGAAATCGCGACAACCTGGCGGGTGACCGAAATGCCGGAGGCATCCTGGATCTCGATGGCAGGGATCACTTCGTAGGACAGCGTGAACTCGAAATCGGCCTGACCATCGAGGATCTTTGCCGCTTCGGCTTCGTCCTCGGTCATGGCGATTTCGGGCTGCATGGCAGCCTTTTCGCCACGCTCGGAGAGGACTGTGCGCGACGAGCCGGAGATGATCTCGTTGACGATCTCGGCCATCATCGACTTGCCATACATCTTGCGCAGATGCGCAGCAGGCACCTTGCCGGGGCGGAAGCCGTTGATCCGGGCCTTGGACCCGGTCGTGGCCAGCCGTTCTGCGAGACGCGATTCCATGTCGGCAGCGGGGACCACCACCTTGATTTCGCGCTTGAGCCCTTCATTCAGCGTTTCGGTAACCTGCATCATAAAACCTTTTGTCTTGCACTCGTTCAGCAACGACGATCCCACAAGAGGACTGTTGCCAGGAAAGTCTAACCTTGCCGGTCAATCTGGTGCGGGCAGAGGGACTTGAACCCCCACGCCTTGCGGCACCAGAACCTAAATCTGGCGTGTCTACCAATTTCACCATGCCCGCGCAGACCGGTAAAACCACCAGTCGGAAGCGCGGTTCCTATAACACCGCCCTTTTGCCGATCAAAGGGAAATCCCCGGAAAACGGCGATTTTTTGGGCATGAGCCCTGCTCCGTGACGACGAATCCTGCCCAGGACGTCCTGCCGAACTTTTGTGCATTGCCGCATTGCAGCCATAGATTAACTGGCGTTAACGCATGCGTCATGTCTGATACTGTTTAATTTCAATGGCTTGCATTTTGTGCAATGCACCATTTGCAAGGCTGCCATGCGAAATCGGCACTTTAGAATCGGCGGTTCCGCTCCTATCTTTTATCCAACGGTCAAAAAACGGACCGCAGATTTGAAAGGAAACTCATCATGGGTTTGATCCGCAACTACCGCGAATGGCGCCGCACCCGCGAAACGGTCAATGAACTGAACCGTCTCTCCAACCGTGAGCTCCAGGATCTCGGCATTTCCCGCAGTGAGATCCCCTACATCGCACGCCAGGGCCGCTGATAGCGCCACACCAGTTTCGTCAGGGCATTCCTCCTCCCAGCCTTGGCGGATTAGGGTTCAGATTATCCTCCTCCCAATCTGAACCTCGTTACAAGACACCCGCCGGACCTCCTCCCCCGGCGGGTGTTTTGATTCCGGGCACGTCCAATGCGCCGTGAAAGCGGCAAGCACCTAGTGCCTGACTTGGCTGCCGAGGCAATCTGTCCAATCTCGGTTGATCAAGAATGGCTTTTCAGCGCGCGCCGCCGACGCCGCGCTCGCGCCATTCCGACATTTCCATGATGTCCGGCTCGCCGCCACCGGGCTCATACCAGCTGTCCACTGCCCAGACTTTGCCCGCCTTGTCCTTGAGGACTGCGGTGGAATGCGGATAGCGCCCGTCAATCATGATGCCGCGCGCCGTGACCGGCTGCACCGTATGGTAGCTCAGAAGGTTTCTCGCCTCCAGATGCTTCATGTAGGTGGTGGAATTGGCCGATTCGTCGAGGCAATCCATCTGGCCGATCTTGCCGCCACCGGCCAGGCTCGCCTTGGGCAGGTCTTTCACCCCGATGACAGTGGTCGCCCGCTTTTCCAGATAGGCAATAGCCTTCGCAACAGCCTTGCGCTCGGCTTCCGCGCTCTTTGCACCTGCCGACATGATGGCAGACAGGCCCGCCTCATCCTTCCCGGAAAGCGGCAAAGCCTTGCGGTAGGCGCAATTGTAGCCGTGGCAGACTGAGAGGGTAGCCGCATCGACCGTCACTGTGGCGGATGCCAGAAGGACAGCCGCCAGCGGCAGGGCTAAAACAAACGCGATGTATGATCTCTTGCTCATATCCCATGCTAGCCATGGTGTTTTTGACGATCAAGCGACCTCCGTCACAGTCCAAGGTTTTCAACGGCATTGCCAACGGTGAATGTCATGATTGAAGCGATCGCCGTTCCGGCCTATGTGAGGCATCAATTCATCAGGAAGGCAGCGTATGAAACCGGTTCACATCATTGGCGGCGGTCTGGCGGGATCGGAAGCGGCCTGGCAACTGGCTCAGGCCGGCGTGCCGGTGATCCTGCATGAAATGCGCGGCGTACGTGGCACGGATGCGCACAAGACCGACAGCCTTGCCGAACTGGTCTGCTCGAACTCGTTCCGTTCCGATGATGCCGAGAACAATGCTGTGGGCCTGTTGCACGCGGAAATGCGGCTTGCCAATTCGCTGATCATGGCATGCGGCGATGCCCACCAGGTGCCGGCCGGCAGTGCGCTGGCCGTTGACCGCGACGGCTTTGCCGAGGCCGTGACGGCCAGGCTCACCGCCCATCCGCTCATCACCATCATCCGCGAGGAAATGACCGGCTTGCCGCCGGAAGACTGGGACAAGGTGATCATTTCGACCGGTCCCCTCACAGCGCCTTCTCTGGCTGCGGCAATAGCCGAACGGACAGGCGAGACCTCGCTCTCCTTTTTCGACGCCATTGCGCCAATCGTGCATTTCGAATCGATCAATTTCGACATTGCCTGGTTCCAGTCGCGCTACGACAAGGTCGGTCCGGGCGGCACCGGCAAGGACTACATCAACTTCCCGATGGACGAAGCCCAATACAATGCCTTCATCGATGCGGTCATCGCCGGCGAAAAGACCGAATTCCGGGAATGGGAAGGCGTGCCCTATTTCGACGGTTGCCTGCCCATTGAGGTGATGGCCGAGCGCGGGCGCGAGACACTTCGCCATGGCCCGATGAAGCCCATGGGCCTGACCAATGAGCACAATCCCGAAATTAAGCCCTATGCGGTCGTGCAACTCCGGCAGGACAATGCGCTGGGCACGCTCTACAACATGGTCGGTTTCCAGACGAAGCTGAAATATGCGGACCAGGTTCGCATCTTCCGCATGATCCCCGGTCTTGAGGATGCGCAGTTTGCCCGTCTCGGCGGGCTGCACCGCAACACCTACATCAATTCGCCGGTGCTGCTCGATGCCACCCTTCAGCTCAAGGGCCGCGAGGGCCTGCGCTTTGCGGGCCAGATCACCGGCTGCGAGGGCTATGTGGAATCAGCCGCCATCGGGCTCTTGGCCGGGCGGTTCGCCGCAGAAGAGCGCAAGGGCGAAACGCCCTCGCTGCCGCCTGTCACCACTGCCTTCGGCTCGCTCCTCGGCCATATCACCGGCGGGCACATTGTCTCCGATGACGAGCCTGGCAAGCGTTCCTTCCAGCCGATGAACATCAATTTCGGCCTGTTCCCGCCGCTTGATGCCGGAACGCTGAAGAAGCCGGAAGGCCAGAAGCGCTTCCGCGGCAAGGAAAAGGCGGTTGCCAAGAAGCACGCTGTGACCGGCCGCGCGCTTGCCGACTGCCGCGCCTGGCTGGGGCTGGATGAAGCGCAAGCGCCGAGTGAGACCTACCCTATTTGGGGCGTGACAAGCCAAACCCCTTTCATTCATTCTCAGGGTCCCACTGCCCCTTGGAGATGCCCCGGATGAAGAAACCCGCCCTCGCCGCGTTGATGCTGTTGACCTTTCCCGCGCCGCTTCTTGCCGATCAGGCGGAATGCGAGAAAACCGTTCGCGCCATGCTCGCCCCCTTTGACGAGAACAAGCCTGCGCAAATGGTGAACCGCTTCGGCACCGTTTCGACGACGATCAATGGTACCAAGCAGATCGGCTATTCCTTCCAGAGCCCGGATGGATCGGTCTACTATGACGCAGACAAGAACCCGGTGAGCCTGTCTTTTTCAACGGGCGAGAACTACTGGTCCGCCGACACGGGCACGACTTGGACCCTGTCCAATCCGAATTCGCCGGAAGTGATGAAGGAAGCCACTGACGGATTGCGCAGCCAGGCCGCGAAAGCCACCAACATCACCTGCGACTACGGCATTGAGTTTGAGGGCAAGACGGTCAACCACTACAAGGTGGACCACGTCATGTAAAACACGGGCGACAAGGCGCACACCGAGTACTGGGTTGATCCGCAGAATGGGTTTGTCTGGCGCGATCTCAACCACTGGAAGGGATCAGCCGAGGTGATCACCGACGTGCGGGCCGAACCAGCCCCGGACATGAAGCTGCCGGACAAACCGAAATGACCGGTAGAGCCGGTCATATCTGATCTGTTCAATCAGGCCTTGCTGCCGGTCAGGCGACCGAACCGAAGACCGAGCCGTATTTTGATGAAATGAGCCGGGCGGCAGCGATGCCGGAAACGCCCTGTTCACGCTCCATCGCGGTCACCAGGAATACCGAAGCGACCAAGTCTGCGACCAGCAGTGCGACAAAGACCAGCGCGCCAAAGACAACCGAACCTGTGGCCGATGCGATGCACAGAGCCGCGGCGGCCTGGACTGCCGAGATCATGGCGACCGGACCCGAGTAAAGCGAAATAGCCGAGGCTTCGCGCGACAGTTCGGCATGAGCCCTGCCGGCTGCAATGCCTGAGAGCAGCACAAAGAGCGCGCCGGTCACCATCCCCGAAGGAGATGCAGCGTAAAGGACGGCTGATGCCACGGCAGCTGCAAACATCCATGTGAGGACCGGGCCGGGGGCCAGGCCATCGAGATTGCGGAGGCCGAGAACGCGAACTTCAGAGTGAACAGTCATGATTGACGCCTTTCTGTCTGATGCAGAATTTCACGGCAATCATGGCGGGAAGGCACGAAATCCGGGTTAACGGCGCCGGATTCCGGCATTTAGCGTGAACCGGCGGTTAAGACGGCTCAGCGGATCACGGCCTTGGCAGTTCTTCCCTCGGTCTTGTCATAGGCGAGCAGGGCCTTGAAAGCCGAGAGCTTGAGGTCCGGTTCTTTGCCGTCGGCAAGGCTGTAGACATGCTCGTAGTACCAGCCGAGCGATCCCCAGGCGTTCAGGTCCCGCAGGAAGGAAATCGGCGAGCGTGGCCCGAGCAGACCCTTGCCGATGACCAGATCCTCGTCACGGCTGAACAGGCGGTCGATCTCGCCCGCAAAAACCTTCTTTGGCGCCGCCGGATCGATGACCAGCGGGCGGCCAAGGCCGATCACATCAACGCCATCGCTCTCCACGGCATCGACCATGGCGGCGACCGTGCGGAAGCCGCCGGTCACCATCACCGGCACCTTGGCATGAGCGCGCAGCTTTGGCACGAAATCGAGGAAATAGGCCTCGCGCTTGCGGGTGCTTTCGCGCTTGTTAGCTGCCAGCGGATCCTTGCGGTTGAAGTCGATCATGCGCGGCTGTTCATAATTGCCGCCCGACACTTCGATCAGGTCGATGCCGACCTCTTCCAGCCAGCCGGCGACAATGGCGCTGTCGTTTTCGTCAAAGCCGCCAAGCTGGAAGTCAGCCGAGTTGAGCTTTACGGCGACGGCGAAATCCTTGCGCACCGCAGCGCGGATCGCGCGGATGACCTCGAGCAGGAAGCGGGCGCGATTTTCCAGTGTGCCACCCCATTTGTCCGTGCGCCGGTTCGACAGCGGCGACAGGAACTGGCTGACGAGATAGCCGTGGGCGGCGTGGACCTGGACGCCGTCGAAACCGGTCTGGTCGGCGATGCGGGCCGCATGGGCGTAAGCAGCAATGACCTTCTCGATCTCTTCGCCGGACATCGGGGTGGGCGTTCCGAAGCGGCCATTGCCCATCTTCAGGCCGACATCGGACGGTGCCTTGGGGTGCGGATTGATGGCTTTCTGCGTCTGGCGGCCGGCATGGTTCAGCTGCATCCACAGATGCGCCCCATGGGCCTTTGCGGCCTTGGCCATGTCGGCAAGCCAAGCCAGAGCCTCATTGGACTGATTGCCTTCAATGGCCAGATTGCCGCCGCGTTCCAGATTGCCAGCGATCGACCAGCACGTTTCCGGTGATGAGCAGGCCTGCCCCGCCCTCGCCCCAGCGGCGGTACAATTCGACATAGCGCGCATTGGCGCGATTGTCGCCGGCCGACAGGCCTTCGGTCATGGCGGCCTTGGCAATGCGGTTCGGCAGGACTGCCCCACAAGGGAGACGAACAGGTTCGGATAGCTTTGAGATGTTCACGGCCATGCAACTCCGCCACGCTGAAACAACCTCAAGCTTAACCACGCATCATGGTTGACGAAAGGTAAATTTGAAACAATTGCCAAGCAAGGTTAACGCGCTTGACGCATGGTGGCGGATCGCGGACACCGGAGCAGAGAGATATCGGGAGACAGGCATGGACGAGAGTTCCTTCTTCACCCTCACCCGCCATGGCGCAGTGGCCCATGTGGCGATGAACCGCCCGGCCAGTGCCAATGCCATGAACCCGGAATTCTGGGATGGCCTGCCAATGCTGATGGGCGAACTGGAGGCCTACCAGACAGTACGCGCCTGCGTGATATCCGGCGAAGGCAAGCATTTCTCCAGTGGCATGGATCTGGCCGCCTTCAACGGCATTGCTGCCATCTTCCGCGAAGAGCCGGGACGCGCAGCCTACAAGCTGCGTGAACTGATCCTGCGCCTGCAAGCCTCGCTGAGCGCGCTGGAGAAAGCACGCTTTCCGGTGATCGCTGCCATTCATGGCGCCTGCATCGGCGGGGCCATCGACATCGTGACAGCCTGCGACCTGCGGCTCGCCAGCGCAGACGCCTTCTTCGCCATCGAGGAAATCAACATCGGCATGGCGGCCGATGTCGGCACGCTGCAACGCCTGCCCAAGCTGATTGCGCCCGCCATTGCCGCAGAGCTGGCATACACCGGGCGGCGCTTCGATGCGGCGGAGGCCAAGGCCATCGGCCTCGTTTCCAAAGTCCACGAAAGCCGCGAAGCGGTAATTGACGCGGCGCTTGCGCTCGCCCATCAGTTCGCCGCGCGCTCGCCGCTCGCCATGGCCGGCATCAAGCGCAACCTTGCTTTTTCGCGCGATCATTCGGTGGCTGACGGCTTGGATTACATCGCCACCTGGAACGGCGGCATGCTGCGCGCCGAAGACCTGATGGAGGCCATCGGCGCCCGTGCACAAAAGCGCGAGGCGCTGTTCAAGGATATTGCCTGATCCTTATTCGACGGCTTGCAGCGTGCCATGTGCCGGGGCTGCTTCCAGCGAAGGCAATCCGGGCTTTCCTGCTTCCGAGGGATTGCGGCGCACATAGTCAGCCTTGATGGCTTCAGACTCCTGGCGCGAACCGTCATGGCTCCAGCCGGGCGGCATGAAGAGATAGCCGAGGCGCTGACGGGCGGTCAGACCGCGCGTCAGGAAGGCATCCTTGAACATCGCCACCCATTCATGGAAGGCCACGCGCACCGGATTGTTGGTGGCGAGGTTCTTGACGATGCCGTAGCGCGGCGGATCCTCGGCGACTTCTTGAACAAAGGTGCCAAACATCCGGTCCCAGATGATCAGGGTCCCGGCATAATTGGCATCGAGGTAGCGCGGGTTGGTGGCGTGGTGGACGCGGTGGTGAGACGGCGTGTTCATCACCAGTTCGATCGGTCGCCGCATCTTGCCCACCGTCTCTGTGTGGATCCAGAACTGCCAGAGCAGGTTGAAACCATAGACAAAGGCGATGAGCGCCGGATGAAACCCGAGCAGCACCAGCGGTGTTTGCAGGATGACCATGCCGGTCAGCTGGCCGGTCCAGCTCTGGCGCAGCGCCGTCGACAGATTGTAGTGCTGGCTGGTGTGATGATTGACATGCTCGGCCCACACCCAGCGCACCCGGTGGGCGATGCGGTGATAGGTGTAATAGCGCAGATCATCAATCAGGAAGGCTACCAGGAACACCCACCAGTGCAGGCCGAGATCGGCCAGGCGAATTGCCAGACCCACATCAGTACGGCAAAGGAGATGAAGCCGAGCAGGATGCCGGCCACCACATTGCCGACACCCATGGCAAGGCTGGTCAGTGTGTCAGATGTGTTGAATGTGCCCTTGGCGCGCTTGGTCTGGACAAGGAAAATCTCCAGAAGCATGGCCAAAACAAAGAACGGAATGGCCAGTTCCGTGACCTTTGGAAAATGGATCGGCTCCATGGACGTCCTCCTTGGCTACCGACCAAACGAGACCGGATCGATCTGGTTAGCCAGCCGCTTGGCATCTTCCACGCTTTGCATCATGGCTTCAAGTTTGCTCCAGCCAAAATCGCGAAAGGCGATGTGGACAGTAGCACCGGTCCGATCAACCTTGGAAATCTCCTCGCGGCTGACAATGCGCGTGACCAGGTGACGGCCCATCACCCGGACAATGCCTGTGCGTGACTCGTCCATGATGACAAAACCGCACCGTCCGTCCTCAGACAACAGGACATGGCCATCCAGTGCATGAGGATGATCGGCGACCAATGCAGCGATGACGTCGTCGGGATGCTGAAGCACCAGTTCCTTGCCCGCGCCTGTCAGATGCAGGACGAGGGCGACGGCCCCTACCCCAACAATAATCAGCCCGACAAGAAGCGGAAGGTCCATCGTAATCCCCAGTAAAACGGCTTCTGATTGGCCAATATTAGCAAAGTGTGGACTGTCACGCCCTGTGCGTCAATTCATGCCTTAACGGAAGCCACGCATTGCGCAGCGGAACGTCAGCCAGTTGCGCTTCAGCGCCCCGGCAGAAGGCGTTGCGATGAGCGCCTGGGCGCCGGCCTTCTCGATGGCGTCAAGATAGGCAGGTACGACAGCCAGCGGCAGGAATGCCGGTTGAAGGCTTGCCGGCAGACGGTCTGCCGCCGCCACGAATTTCGTGTGATGGGCGCGTGCCGCCGAGGCCATGGC
>JBGSQC010000158.1:0-4172 GCA_041738295.1 Zhengella sp.
GGGCTTCTGCTTTCCCGGTCTTGACGCCAAGGGCGGCGACCTGCCGCCGCGAAAGGAATGTGCGCCGGCCTGGCGGGCCGATCTGATGGCGCTGATGGGGCAGGTGGAGCTGGTGCTGGTGATCGGCCAATACGCTCAAGCCTGGCATCTCAAGGATCGGCGCGGACGGACACTGACGGCAACGGTCACCAACTGGCGTGCACTTTGGGAGGCAGGGGGCAGCCCGCGCGTGCTGGCGCTGCCGCATCCCTCCTGGCGCAACACCGGCTGGCTGAAAAAGAACCCTTGGTTCGAGACGGAGCTGCTGCCGGTGCTGCGGGCCGAGGTGGCGCGGCTGGTGTGATATCCGGGCATGGTCGCCGCTGCGCAAGATCATTCCTATATAGCAAATTTTGAATGTTAATTTTTGTTGATTCCTGATCTCTGGCGGCGCATGGAAGAAAAATATTCCAATGGAGCCGACCGACATGGACCGCCTTGACCGCAAGATCCTGCGCCTGTTGCAGGAGGACAGCACGCTGGCCGTGGCCGACGTTGCCAAGAAGGTGGGACTTTCCACCACGCCGTGCTGGCGGCGTATCCAGAAGCTGGAGGAAGACGGCGTGATCCTGCGCCGCGTGGCGATCCTTGATCCGGTCAAGATCAACACCCGAGTGACCGTTTTTGTCTCCATCCGCACCAGTTCGCACTCCAATGAGTGGCTGAAGCGCTTCTCGGAAGTGGTGACAGAATTTCCGGAAGTGGTTGAATTCTATCGCATGAGCGGCGATGTTGATTATCTCTTACGCGTCGTGGTGCCTGATATTGCCGCCTATGACGCCTTCTACAAGCGGCTGATCGCCAAGATCGAGATCCGCGATGTCTCGTCGGCTTTTGCCATGGAGCAGATCAAGTACACGACCGAGATGCCGCTCGATTATATGGCCGTCGAGAAGGAAGGTTGACACCCTGCGGCGCAATGGCGCTGGCATTCCGTGACATATTGTGAAAATAATATGTGAACTGGCCGCTCAATCCGTTGCCGGCCACCATTCGGGAGGAATGACCATGAAACGCTTTGCCCTGAGCCTCGCGCTTGCCTTTGCTGCGGCCCAGCCGGTTATGGCCGCCGGCGATGACGTGTTCACCGTCGAGACCGACCAGGCTTTTGCTGACACGGCCCAAGCGGCCCAGGACGCCATCGTCAACAAGGGCTTCAAGATCGACTACCACGGCTTCATCGGCGAGATGCTGAAGCGCACGGCAGGCGATGTCGGCGCCACCAAGGCGCTCTACAAGGATGCCGAATTCTTTACCTTCTGCTCGGCTGTCGTGTCGCGCAAGGTCATGGAAGGCGATATCGGCGACATCGCCTATTGCCCCTATGTGGTGTTCGTCTACGAAAAGGCCGAGACGCCGGGCAAAGTGACGGTCGGCTTCCGCAAGCTGCCGGAAGGCGGCGCGCGCGATCAGGTCAACACGCTGCTGGAAGAGATCGCCAAGAGCGCTGCCGAAGGCATGTGAGGCGTCTTCCAACCGGGCAAGTCCGCATCCGGTCACTTGTGCAGGTCCTTCCAAGGCGAATTGCCGGGGAAGGGGTCTGCCGGTTTTGGTGTAGCTGATCGCCTGATCTCTGCGCCGGTCACCACATAGTTCGACCGCAATGTCACGTCTCCATCGATCAGGAAGAACCGGCTGACCTCCGGCTTCATGCGGACCAGCCCGGTGATGGTGACGTATTCGTAGAGCTCGCCTGTGGCCATCGGCTTGTCGGGCGTGATCAGGATCACAGATTCTGCTGGCGGGGCAGGCATGTGGCTGCAGGCGCCCGAATAGGGCACCAGCGCAAACCGTTGGATCAGCCCGCCTTCTTCGTCAACGGGCAGCACATAGCCGGTGACGGTTGCTTGGGTGCCGGTCAGCGCGGCAAAGCCTTGCGGCTGCGGATCGGGCGAAAGAGCGGCAGCGCGGTCCACCGCCATCAGGGCGAGCACCAAGGCGAGCGCGATCGAAGTCAGGCGCATCATGCGTCCCTCCATCCGGGCCTTGTGGCAAGGCGTGCCAACTGCTTTTCGTCCGTCAATTCCTTCACCGCATCCTTGCCGGTCCAGCGGGCCGCCTTGTCGGATGACCGGGCCAGCTTTTCAGCCAGTTCAAGCGCAGGACCGTGGCATTTGCGCGACCGCTTGCCGATCTGGCGCAGCGCCCAGTTGACCGCCTTCTTCACAAAATTGCGCGGATCGGTGGCGTGTGTCTCGATCAGCGACAGGGTGGCAAGCAGGTCTGAATCGGGCCGCTTTTTCAGGTGAACTGCGCCCACTGCCAGCATGGAAAAGGCGGTGCGGCGGACAAATTCGCGGGTGTCGGCGGCGAACTCCGGCACCAGTACATCCAGCAGGCCGGCCTCGACAAAGAGGTCGCAGGCCTGGTCCACCATCTCCCAGGAGGTGAAATCCCCGGCCCAGTTGCGCGCCTGTGCTGCCGTCACCTTCTTCGGCTCATCGGTGAAGCAGGCGAGCAGTCGGGCCTCGCGCCAGCCGGTCTGCTAGAGTGCCAGAGCGCGGGTGTGATCCTTGCCGAGTTGCCGGGCCAGCGGGCGCAGCTCCGCATTGGAAACGCCAAAGGCCTTGGCCGTGTCGATGCCGAAACGGGCCATGCCGGCGCGGTTTTCCTCCGACGAGCGGCTTTCCAGGTGGGCAAGGATGGTGGCGACGGAGGCTGTCCGGTCAAGACCTTCTTCCGCCGCCATGGCTCACTCGCGCTCCAGCCGGGCGAGCAGGGAAGAGGTGTCCCAGCGCCTGCCGCCCATCTTCTGCACATCCTTGTAGAACTGGTCGATCAGGGCTGTGACCGGCAGCGAGGCACCGGTGGCATTGGCGGTATCCAGCACAATGCCGAGATCCTTGCGCATCCAGTCGACCGCAAAGCCGAAATCATATTTTCCGGCGTTCATGGTCTTGTAGCGGTTCTCCATCTGCCACGACCCTGCGGCCCCCTTGGAGATGACCGCGATGACCTTTTCCACGTCGAGCCCGGCCTTCTTGGCAAAGTGCACGCCTTCGGCCAGACCTTGTACGAGGCCTGCAATGCAGATCTGGTTGACCATCTTGGTCAGTTGGCCTGCACCTGCCTCGCCCATCAGGCCAACCATGCGGGCAAAGGCCTCGATCACCGGTTTGGCGCGGGCAAAAGTGGCCTCGTCGCCGCCGCACATGACGGTGAGCACGCCGTTTTCCGCGCCGGCCTGGCCGCCGGAGACCGGGGCGTCAATGAAGACGAAACCGCCCTTGGCCGCAGCATCCGCCAGTTCACGGGCAACCTCGGCCGAGGCTGTTGTGTTGTCGATGAAGATCGCGCCCTTTTTCATGGCGGCAAACGCGCCATCCGGCCCGGTCGTGACCGAGCGCAGGTCGTCATCATTGCCGACGCAGGAGAAGACGAAATCGCAATCCCTGGCGGCCTGCGCCGGTGTGGCGGCATGGGCGCCACCAAATTGTGCGGCCCATTTCTCGGCCTTGGCGGCGGTGCGGTTGTAGACCGTCACGTCATGGCCACCCTTCACCTTGAGATGGCCGGCCATGGGATAGCCCATGACGCCCAGACCGATGAATGCAACTTTTGCCATGGCGTTGGTCTCCTGAATTTGTCCTAGGATTCTTCCATATCGCAGACTGACCGCAACAGCCAACGGATGAATGGCAACCACTTCATCAATTTCAATCCGGCAGCCAGCCTTGAGTAAATTCCGCCAACCTTGTGTGAGCCTTGCTTCGCGACGTGCTTCGTTTTTCGGGTCATTCCGATCTCCTTTGGTAAAGATCGGAGCAGTTTGGGTCCAACTGACGCCTGTCACGTTTCCCGTGGATATGCTTTCTGCATCTTTCATTTTGTGCCGGTGAAAGGCGCTACCTTCGTCATCCTCGGGGTTCCTCCACCTTCGTCATCCTCGCCCTTGTGGCGAGGACCCAGAGACAAGAGGCTCCGAAGAAAGAACTGGGTCCTCGGGACAAGCCCGAGGATGACGAAGGTTAGGCGCTTGCCTAAAATTGACACACGGCCGCGCCGCCCGGCTCGGGTAAGCCAGCGTGAGCAAGTTCAAAAATCCCTCTCTTTCAAAATCTGACACTTGGTCTTCGCATTCGCTCGCCCAAGATGTCGATTTTGCTATCTCCCCCGCAAAGGGGGGAGATAGG
>JBGSQC010000206.1:0-13498 GCA_041738295.1 Zhengella sp.
ACAGCGCGGACGGCGGCGCGATGACAAGCGCGTTCGTCATCGCCTCGCGCGAAATGTCGGGTGTCACCTGCCGGGTCGGCGGCAGATTGTAGCCTTGCGTGCGCAGCACGGCATTGGTCGCCTCCACCGCGCCATGCGTCAGGATCGGGCCGATGGACGTATCCACATTGGCGAGGATGCGCTGCGCCTTGCCAAGCGCATAGGCCCCGATCATCGCCACGCGGCCCTCACTCGCCGCCTGCCTCCACCATTGATTGATCTCGTCGACGGTCACGTGCTGGTCTGCCCAGTTGAACACCGGCAGGCCGAAGGTGCACTCGGAAATGAAGTTGTGGCAGGCGACCGGCTCGAAAGGCTCCGACAACCCGTCGGCTTCCACCTTGTAATCGCCGGAGACGACCCAGACCTCGCCGCCCTTTTCCAGCCGGATCTGCGCTGATCCCGGCACGTGCCCCGCGGGATGGAAGCTCACCGTGACGCCGTTGATCACGATCCGCTCACCATAGGCAACCGTCTGCGGCGTCACGCCAAGGCGGTGAGTGATCACCGGCGCAGAGCCGGACGTGGACAGGTAATGCGCATGCCCGAAGCGCGCATGGTCGGAATGGGCATGGGTGATCAGCGCGCGCTCCACCGGCCGCCACGGATCGATGTGGAAGCCACCCGCTTCGCACCAAAGCCCTTGCGGCGTGAACTGGATGAGACCGGCCACAAAATTCTCCCCATGCCACCCCTTGAGCGAAGCAGCGCTGGTCACCAAGATAGCGCCATGAGCAAAAGCGGCAAGGAAATCAAAGGCCTGCGCAGGCAACCCTCCATTCTTGTCATCATGGGCGTGGGCAACTCTGTCTTATCGGAATGCCATTTCTTCTCGAAGGAGCCTTTGGGGCCGGACGAACCGGGCGTCACCCTTGACATCGGGACGCTTGGCAATGCCTTTAGCGCGGAGGCCCTGCGAAGGGCGCAATCCTTCTTTGCAGGGCAGGACCTATGAGCAAACCGGCCATCACCTTTCTCGGAACCGGGCTGATGGGCGCGCCCATGGCAGCCAATCTGCTGAAGGACGGTTTCCCGGTCACCGTCTGGAACCGCAGCCCGGAAAAGGCCGCTCCGCTTGGCGCGCTCGGCGCAACGGTCGCCGCCACCCCGGCCGGGGCTGCCAGCGGCGCAGACATCATCATCATGATGCTGACCGACGGCGCCGCCAGCGGCCACATGCTGTTTTCGCAAGGCGTGGCCGAAGCCTTGAAGCCGGGAAGCCTTGTCATCGACATGGCGTCCACCAAGCCCGGTGAGGCGCGCGATCATGCCGCGCAGCTGGCGGACAGGGGGATCGCCCATCTGGACGCACCGGTCTCTGGTGGAACACGTGGCGCCGAAGCCGCAACCCTTGCCATAATGGCTGGCGGCACTGAAGACGCTTTCGCGCAGGCAAGACCGGTGCTGGAGGCCATGGGCCGTCCGGTGCATGTCGGTCCCGATGGCGCAGGCCAACTTGCCAAGCTCGCCAACCAGATGATCGTTGCCACCGCCATCGGCGTCGTGGCCGAAGCCATGCTGTTGCTGGAAAAGGGCGGCGCCGACCCCGCCGCCGTGCGTGCCGCGCTGAAGGGAGGCTTTGCCGATTCCACCATCCTTCAGCAGCACGGCGAACGCATGACCACCGGCAATTTCGTGCCCGGTGGCGCGTCCACAAACCAGTTGAAGGATTGCCGCAACGCGCTGGCGGAAGCAGCCCACCTCGGCCTCACTCTGCCTCTGACGCTCTCCATGGAGCAGCGCTATGGCCGGCTGGTGAACGAGCTCGGCGCGGGCGACAAAGACCATTCGGCCATCTGGCTGGAACTGAAAGATATCAACGGTCTGGCATGAAAGCCTGACTCGACGGAGGAACAGCATGAAACTCGTCCGCTACGGCGAACCGGGAAGCGAAAAGCCCGGCCTGATCGACAATGCAGGAACCCTGCGCGATCTCTCCGCCCATGTGAGTGACATCACCGGCGCCATGCTGGACGATGCCACGCTTGCCCGCCTTGCCACGCTTGATCCGGCCTCGCTACCCATGGTCGAAGGCAATCCGCGCTTTGGCCCATGTGTCGGCGCGGTCGGCAAATTCTGCTGCATCGGCCTCAACTTTGCCGACCATGCCGCTGAGGCCGGCATGGCGCTCCCGGAGCATCCGATCCTCTTCATGAAGGCCAATTCCGCCATCAACGGCCCGGATGATGACGTGCTCCTGCCGCGCGGCTCCACCGCCACCGATTGGGAAGTGGAATTGGGCGTCGTCATTGGCACCAAGGCCAAATATGTGAGCGAAGCCGAAGCGCTCAACCACGTGGCCGGCTATTGCGTGATCAACGATGTGTCGGAGCGCAACTTCCAGACCAAGCTGACCGGCCAATGGACCAAGGGCAAATCCTGCGACACTTTCGGTCCCCTCGGCCCCTGGCTGGTGACGCGCGACGAGGTGGCCGATCCGCAGGCGCTCGGCATGTGGCTGGATGTCAACGGAAAGCGCATGCAGACCGGCAACACGAAGACACAGATCTTCACGGTCGCGCAGGTCATTTCGCATTTGTCGCAGCTCATGACGCTGCATCCGGGCGACGTCATCTCCACCGGCACGCCGCCCGGCGTCGGCATGGGCATCAAGCCGCAGCCGGTCTACCTGAAGGCAGGCGACGTGATGGAACTCGGCATTGACGGGCTTGGCCGCCAGCGCCAGACCGTACGCGCCGACGAGTGAGAGGAACCGTCATGGCAAGGCCGCACATCCTGCAAATGGGCAAGGTTTCCGACTACCAGCTCGGCCGCCTGAAGGAGCGCTACGAGGTGACCCTGGCGACAGACGTTCCCGACATGGATGCCTTCCTTGCCGCCCATGGACCGGCGATCCGCGCGGTCGCCACAAATGGCCTCGACGGTATGCCGCGCCCGGTGATGGACCGCCTGCCCGCGCTGGAAATCATCTCGGTCAATTCCGTCGGCTATGATCCGATCGATGTTGCGGAAGCGGCGCGGCGCGGCATCATGGTCACCCATACGCCGGACGTGCTCAACAAGGATGTCGCCAACATTGCCCTGGCGCTGATCCTCACCACGTCGCGGCGCATCGTGCGCGATGACAACTGGCTGCGCGCCGGCAACTGGAAGAGCCGTTTCGGCGGCGCACCGCTCACCCGCTCCATCGAAGGCGCCAGGGTCGGCATCGTCGGCATGGGGCGCATCGGCCAGGAAATCGCGCGAAAACTGTCGGCGGCTTTTGATTGCCAGATTGCCTATCACACGCGGTCGCCAAAGCCCGGCCTGCCCTGGCGCTACGAGCCGGACCTCGTGGCGCTCGCCCGTGATGTCTCTTTTCTGGTGCTGATCACACCGGGCGGTGCCTCAACGGCCAATCTCGTCGGACGCGCGGTGCTGGATGCGCTTGGTCCGGACGGGACGCTGATCAATGTGGCGCGCGGCTCGGTGGTGGACGAAAAGGAACTGGTGTCCGCCCTTCTGGAAGGCCGCCTCGGTGCCGCGGGCCTTGACGTCTATGCCGACGAGCCGAACGCGCCAAAGGAACTGTTTCCGCTTGAACAGGTGGTGCTGTTGCCGCATGTCGCAAGCGCCACGGTTGAGACCCGCACTGCCATGGCCGACCTCACTGTGGACAATCTCGACCTTCATTTTTCAAGCCAGCCGGTAAAGACGCCGGTGCCGGAATGCGCAGGCGTGTCCAGGGCTTGAGGAGCCAAACGTGATGTATACAGCCTTTCGAATCTTGGGCTTGGCGTTGTCCCGAAAGCGAGCCTATTCGGCATTCCCGAAGCGCATTTCTGCTTTGGCTCTGAAATTCCCTCTTGCAATTCATGCCAATTGTATACAGCATGAATGCAGATGAGGCCTCCACATCAAGGCAGGCCCACTGGGAGGATCACCATGACGGCAGGGCGCGCCAGCGCATCGGCATCGTCGCAATCGCTGAAGGCCGTGCTTGGCATTCGCGATCTGGTCTATTCCGGTGCCGTCAGGCCAGGCGACCGCCTCTCCGAAATCACCATCTCTGAACGCCTTGACCTGTCGCGGACCCCGGTGCGCGCAGCCTTGGCCCGCTTGGAGCAGGAAGGCATCCTCGAGCTGATCCCGTCGGGCGGCTACGCGGTGCGTTCCTTCACACAAGGCGATGTGGAAGATGCCATCGAGCTTCGCGGTGTGATCGAGGGCACGGCTGCGCGGCTCGCCGCCGAGCGCGGCATTACGCCTGCCCGGGCCGCCCAGCTCTCCGCACTGCTGGATAATCTCGATCATGTGGTCGGCCTTGATCCGTCCAAACTCGATTTCCAGGCCTATGTTGAGATGAACGCGCAGTTCCACGAGGCGCTGAAGACGCTGTCCGGCTCCGAAATCATCGCCCGCGAGATCGACCGGATCAACACCCTGCCCTTTGCCGGTCCCTCGGCCTTTCTGCATGTGCAGGATGAGTTTCCACAGTTCCGTGCCTCGCTGGCAGTGGGACAGGCGCAGCACCGCGCCATCTTCGAGGCAATTGTCGGGCGCGAAAGCGCGCGCGCCGAGGCGCTTGCCCGCGAGCACGCCAGGCTGGCGCGCAAGAACCTCGAATTCGTGATGCAGAACAGGAATTTGCGCCAGCTCGTGCCGGGGCTGGTGCTTCTCGCCGGGTGACCGGCGGAAGACGACTGATTTCGGCAGGCGCTGAGGCGTCACTGACGAGAGAACAAGACGGTTCAACGGGAGGAACTCATGACCGGACTGAAGACACTTCTGGCCACAGGTGTGGCCGCACTGGCGCTTTCGGGCGCCATGATAATGACCGCTTCCGCACAGGATGCCTCGCTCAAGCTGCACCAGATGCTGCCGGCGCAGGCCACCATCCCCGCCAAGGCGCTGGCGCCCTGGGCTGAAAAGGTGATGGCGGAATTGGGCGGCCGCATCAAGATCGAGCTATTCCCGGCCATGCAGCTCGGCGGCAAGCCGCCGGAGCTGGTCGACCAGGTGCGTGACGGCGTCGTTGACCTGACCTGGACGGTCATCGGCTATACGCCGGGCCGCTTCCCCTCGACGGAAGCTTTCGAACTGCCCTTCATGATGACCAACGGCACCAACACGTCCAAGGCCTTCCATGAGTATTGCGTGAAATACTGCATGGAAGACTTCAAGGACTATCATGTCATCGCCTTTCACACCCATGGCCCGGGCCTCATCCATTCCAAGGACCCGGTCAGCAAGCTGGAAGACATGAACGGCTTGAAGCTGCGCGGCGGCACCCGTGTCGTCAACCAGATGCTGGAAAAGCTCGGCGCAGTGCCGGTCGGCATGCCGGTCACCCAGGTCGCCGAGGCCCTTTCCAAGGGCGTCATCAGCGGATCGACCATTCCCTTCGAAGTCGCCCCTTCGTTCAAGGTCAACGAGATTGTCTCCAACGTGACGGGCTTCTCGGGCGCCAATGGCCTCTACACCGCTACCTTCGTCTTCGCCATGAACAAGGCCAGCTATGACAAGCTGCCCGACGACCTGAAGAAGGTGATCGACGCCAATTCCGGCGTGGAGACCGCCGGCCTGTTCGGCGCTGCCATGGATGCCGGTGACATCCGCGGCCGCGAGATCGCCGAAAAGAACGGCGCCAAGATCATCACGCTGGATGATGCCGAGACCAAGCGCTGGAAGGACATCGCCACCCCGCTGATCGATGCCTGGGCCAAGGAAATGGACGGCAAGGGCAAACCGGGCACCGAGATGGTGAACTACGCCAACGAGATGCTGAAGAAATACGCGCAGTAAAAAAGGCGCGAGCGGCCCGGCGCCTCAGCCGTGCGAAAGACAAGGGATATCCGGCCATCACGCCGGATATCCCGCACACCTTGACCATCACTGACATTGGGCGGCGGAAGCCTGTTTTCGCCGGAGGAGACCGCCATGACCGCAGAAGTCGCGCCACTGGATGAAACGATCACCATCGACCAGCTGGTGAACGACCCCTACCCGATTTACCGCCGCTTGCGCGCGGAAACTCCGGTTCTGCGGGTGAAATCGGTCGGCCGTACCTTTCTGACAAAGGCAGCCGATTGCAGGATGGTGAAGGACAATCCGGTCCTCTTCTCGTCTGATGATCCGAACACGCCCATGAAGCCCGCCTTCCAGGCGCACACGCTGATGCGCAAGGACGGCGAGGAGCACATGCGCGAGCGCATGGCCATGATGCTGAGCCTGCTGCCCAAGACCATCCAGACCAATTGGGCCGAGCTCTACCGCCAGATCGCCACCGACTATGTCGCTCGCCTGCCGCGTGGCGAGACGATTGATCTATATGAGCAGCTTTGCGGCCCGGTCGCGGCCCGCATCCTCGCCCATATTCTCGGCATTCCGAACGCGACCGACGAAGAAATGCAGCGCTGGTCACAGGTGCTGATCGAAGGCGCCGGCAATTTCGGCTGGAGGCCTGAGCCCTTTGCCGCTTCCGACAAGGCCAATGCCGAAATGAACGCCCACTTCGAGACAATGATCGACCACCACAAGGCCAATCCGAACATGTCGGCCTTCTCGGTCATGCTGAATGCCGAAAATCCGATCCCGATGAGCCAGATCTTTGCCAATATCAAGATTGCCATTGGCGGCGGCATCAACGAACCACGCGATGCGCTGGCAACGATTGTCTACGGCCTTTTGACCAAGCCGGAGCAATTGGAAGAGGTGAAGCGGCAGGGCAACTGGAGCGCTGCCTTCGAGGAAGGCGTTCGCTGGGTTGCACCGATCCAGGTTTCTTCGCGCCTCGTCACCGAGGACACCGAGATCCGCGGCTGCCTAATCCCGAAGGGCGACACGGTGATGACCATCCAGGCGTCCGCCAACCGCGACGAGGAACTGTTTGAAGACGGCGAAAATTTCAACGTCTTCCGCGACAAGAACCCCCACCAGGCCTTTGGCTCCGGCCCGCATCATTGCGCCGGCACCCATGTGGCACGCCGCACGCTCGGTCAGATCTTGCTGCCCATGCTGTTTGACCGCTTCCCGGACATGGAGCTTCCCGATCCGTCGGCGGTGATCTGGAAGGGCTTCGGCTTCCGCGGCCCCGTCAATCTTCCCGTCAAGCTCAACTGACCGTTTCACAGGACCAGACCATGACACGAGTGATCTTCATCGAGCCGGACGGCACGCGCACGGAAATTGACGCCAAGGATGGCGACAGCATCATGCAGACTGCGGTCTCAAACAGCGTCGGCTCGATCGTCGGCGATTGCGGCGGCGCCATGGCCTGCGCCACCTGCCATTGCTATGTCGACGAGGCCTGGGCGGACAAGACGGGGCAGCGTTCGCCCGGTGAAGGCGACATGCTGGAATGCGCGGCAGCTGAAATGCGCCCGACCAGCCGCCTCTCCTGCCAGGTCAAGGTCAGGCCTGAACTGGACGGCTTGGTGATCCACCTGCCATCCGAGCAGATGTGACTGCCGCAGGTTTTTTCACGATTCTCTGCTTCCTACCGTCCAGATGGATCGCCAGTGCGAACTGCACGAAGATGCCGGCAAATATCGCCAGCGAGACCACCCAAGCCGGGGCGGGCAGGACAGCAAAGACAGCCTGCAGGCCGATCGCCATGATCGAGCCGAAGGCAAAGAGTTCAAGACCGTTGCGCCCCATCCGGGCGACGGGCACCATCACGGCACTGCGTGCAATGGTCATGGCGAGCGGCGTATGAACCAGCACATAGACCAGTGACAGCAGGTGCAGCACACGCGGCAGCGCAAGCGGGCTCTTGTCCACATCCGTCACGAAGGCCGGCAGCGTGCCGTGGCCCGGCGTCGAGGCGATGAAGCCCTTGATGTGCAAATAGCTCCAGACGAGCCAGCCGACGGCCGCCGCAAACACCCAGGGTGAAAACGCCACCAGCGCCCTGCCCTGTTTCAGCGCGATGCCTGTGGCAAGCCCGAGCGCAAACAGCAGCTGCCAGCCTAGCGGATGCATGAACCAGCCACCGGGCAGCGGATGATTGGGATAATTGAGGCCAAGATAGCGCGATGCAATCCAGAGCGCTGTGCTGGCCACGAGCATCAGTGCGATGCTGCGCACGCCGAGCCACAGCAGGCCCGGAGCCAACAGAAGGAAGATGATGTAGAGCGGCAGGATGTTGTAATAGCCAACCTGATAGGCAAGCAGCGGCAGGCCGATCACCAGCGCATCGAAAGGGTGTTCGACCGCAGTGGAAAAGCGCAGCCGCTCGCCGAATTCCGTCACCCCGAAGCCAAACCAGGTGACCGCAATCATCGCCAGCGCCAGAAGCGTGCCGAGAATATGCCAGACATAGAGCTTGCCTGCGCGCCGCATCAGTTTGCCGAAAGCTTCCCGCATGTGCCCGGCCTGCATCAGCCTGAAATAGGCCAGCGCCACGGCAATGCCCGACATGTAGACAAAGGCTTCCGCCGCATCCGACAGGCCGAAATTGCGGCTGGTGAAGTTTTCCAGCAGGTTTCCCGGCACATGATTGATGAAAATCGTGATCAGCGCCAAACCGCGAAACACATCAAGGCGGGGATCACGCGCTGCGCGGGGATGCGCGATGGGCGAGCCTGTCGTCATGTCCGATCCTCAAGTCCGGGCTTTCGCCGAAGCCTCACCGCCCGCAGGCAATGTGGCTGCGCTTTCGGGCGGAAGCATGGCTTCCTCGACCGAAGACCGGCCTACGGATGCCCGCCAGCCGGCCAGGATTTCTTCCTGCATGGAAACCACATCCGGAACCATGGTTTCAGCTGGCGTATGGAACAAGCCAAACCGGCGCGCCGTGGCACCCCCGGCGGGCCGCGAGGAGGCCGATATCAGCCAGGGTGCGGCGGTCAGTGGCAGTGCAATGGGGATAAACCAGTAGAACAGGTCCGGTGCGAGCCAGGCTGTCCCTGCAAAAAGCAGAAGACCGGTCAGCACGATCCACCAGGCAGAAGCCCAGGCCTCGCGCATGCCGACGGCTTCAGCCTCGCGGTCAGCCGAAGGCCAGCCGCTGTCGGCGCCGCGCAACACCTGCCAGACCGACCGGCTCTGGAACATAAGCGTCACCGGGGCGAGAATCGACGACCAGATGATCTCAGCAAATGTCGAGTCAATAACGCCCGCCACACCGCCAAACTTCCGGGCTTCACCCGTCAGCACCGAGCGCGCCATGATCAGCAGCTTAGGGCCAATCAGCAGCGCAAAGATGCCCGTCAGCAAGGTCACGGCCTGCAGTGTCTCGGCACGCGGAAACACCGCTGGAAGGCGCGGCACGGGGAAATAGTCCGGCTCCGGCGCCAGCGCCGGGGCAAGGATGGAGGCAACAAGGAAGATCAGCCAGAGCGGCGATGACAAATAGGCCATGATGCCCTGTGCAAGCGTGAAGCGGTTCCACGCCTTCAGCCCCGGCGCGCCGATGATGCGGCCATGTTGGAGGTTGCCCTGGCACCAGCGCCGGTCACGCTTGGCAAAGTCTATCACATTGTCAGGGCCTTCCTCGTAGGAGCCCTCGAGGTCCGGATCGACACGCACAGTCCAGCCTGCGCGCGCCAACAACGCGGCCTCGACGTAATCATGGCTGAGGATATGGCCGCCAAACGGCGCCTTGCCCGGCAGGTCCGGCAGCCCGCAGCTTTCGGCAAAGGCGGTGGTGCGCACAATGGCATTGTGGCCCCAGAACGGCCCTTCCCTGCCTTGCAGCAGCGACACGCCGCGTGCAAACAGGGGCGAGAAAAAGAACGAGGCAAACTGGATCGACCGGCCGAACCACGACCGCGCATGAACGATCTTCGGCAGCGTCTGCAGCAGGCCGAGCTTCGGATCTGCCTCCATGCGCTCCACCATGGTTGTGATCGTTGCCGCTTCCATCAGGCTGTCGGCGTCGAGGATCACCAGATATTCGTAGCGCGCACCGGATGAGCGGATGAACTCGGCAATGTTGCCTGCCTTGCGGCCAATGTTGCGCGCGCGCCGGCGATAGAAGAGCTTCGGCCCTTGGCGCGCCGTTTCCAGCAGGCGCTCGAACCACTCAAGCTCCTGGCGGCCGACATCATCGCGCGTTGTGTCAGACAGGATGACCATCTCGAACCGGCCGGAGACACCGGCCTTTTCCAGCGAGGCCGACATGGCGGCAACATGGGAAAAGCTTTTGGCCGGATCCTCATTGTAAACGGGGATGAGGATGGCGGTGAGAACGCCGTCCCGCACCGGCGAGGCCGCAACATTCACCCTACCGGCAAAAAGCCCGCCAATGGCAAGCGAAGCGCCCCAGGCAATCCAGCCTGTGGTCGCAGCCAGCAAAGTGAGGCGAATGATGTCGACCCAGTCCAGCCCGTCAGCAAAGAACACGTCGGCACCAAGCTGCGTTGCCGTGTAGGCAACCAGCAAGGCCGCGATGATTGCACCGGAGCGCCTCAGGGTCAGCATCTTGTAAGACCTTCACACGAAAAGCGGCAAATCGGCTGCCGCCCCGCGATCAGAGCCGGATCAGGAAGGGACGGACCATCGACCCTACCAGCTCACGCAGGGATCCTTCACGGACCAGCACCTGTTCGGGCATGCCCATGGGTGCTGGCACCGGACGGAAGCGCTCTTCCGGCAGGCCGCCCAAACGTGCGGTATCAGCCGCGTTCTGCATCACGAACTCTCCACTGGTATGCCCAGACTTCAGACACTGCGACGCCACCCTGGGACAGGTGGGCGTTCATCTCTACGGGGTCGTCACCGGCCGGCCGCAGGTCAATCACCAGCCGCCACCGCTTGGTTCCAGAAATGCGCGCTGCCGTGGCATGAACGACTTCTGCCCCCAAAAGGTTCACAACCGGTGTCACATTTGTTGAATCGTCATAGCCATCCAGCGCGCCGCCCTCGAAATCAACAACGACCTTGCGCAGGCCTTTCTCGTTCTCGATGCCGGAAACGCCACCTGAACCGGCTGCAAAATAGACGACCCGCGCCGTTCTCTCGATATCCTCGGGGATCGTGCCCCAGGTCATGCGGTAGCGGAATTCCAGCGCGTCACCTGCCTTGGCCGGTGCTTCCGGCGTCCAGAAGGCCACGATGTTGTCGTTGACCTCCAGGTCGGTCGGGATTTCGATGAGCGAAACAGATCCCTTGCCCCAGTCGCCCAACGGCTCGATGAGCAGCGACGGGCGGCGCTCGTAATGGGCCCCGGCATCCTGGTAATCATCGAAGGAGTTGTTGCGCTGAATCAGGCCGAAGGCGCGCGGGCTTTCCTCGACGAAAATCGAATTGGCAAGCACAGCCGGATTGTTCAGCGGGCGCCAAACTTCCTCGCCGGTCTTGCGCACCAGTTTCAGGCCTTCGCTGTCATGCACCTGGCCGCGATAATCATCAAAGACGGACCGGTTGGCAGGGCCAAACAGGAACATCGAGGTCATCGGGGCTACGCCGAGGCGTTCAATGTCGGAGCGCAGGAAAAAGCGCGCGGTCACTTCCACGCGGGTCATGTCGCCCGGAAGGATGACAAAGCGGAGCGCGCCGGTCTGGGACGGGCCGTCCAATGCGGCATGCACGACAACGGCATCATCGCCCTTTGCAGGCTTTTCCACGTAGAAGGCAGTGAAGCGGGGAAATTCCTCAGGGTTGGGCGTGGCTGTGTTGACGGCAAGGCCGCGCGCAGAAAGCCCGTAAACGCTGTCGCGGCCCAGCATCCGGAAATAGCTGGCGCCTAGGAAGGCTGCCAGTTCGTCCGTCTGGTTGTCATTGCCGTTCAGGAATGTATGCAGGCGGAAGCCTGCGACGCCGGGCAACTCAATGCCCGCAAAACGCGCCGGATCAAGCGGCGGCTGGTAGAGGAATTCTTCGGATTTGAAGTGCAACTCCTCGGCCGCGCCGTCACGCACCTCAAACAGATGCACCGGCTCCTTGAACAGCCAGCCTGGATGGAACGCATCAACGGCAAAGCGGCCTTCGTCCTTCCAGACGAACTTTTCCGGATTGTAGCGGATCGACTTGTGCTCGTCATAGGTCAGCGCCGCGACAGGCTCGGGCAGCAGCAGTTCCTCAGCCTCGTAGGGCTTTGCTGCTGCCTCCTTCATTGCCTGGGACAGGACGTCAAAACTGAAGCCTGCGCCGCGCGGAAGCACGACGGAACCGGGCCTCGGCTGGGCCGGTGCTGCGGCCTGGGCAAAGGCAGATGCAGGCATCGCAAGGGATGCCATTGCAAGAATGGTGGTGGTCAGAAACCGGCGACGATCAATCATGATGAAGTTCAAGAACCCTGGGGCTGGCTTCCCCATGATGGGGATTGCTGCAGCGCAACCTGAACCCATTATTTGAGGCAAATTCAGGGCAGAGAAAAGGGGGGTGACACAAAATCTTTTTTGCACCGCAACATCAAGTGATTTGACCCGTCACATTTGGCCCGCTTGCCGCCCCGCGAACGCCACGAACTGCACTTTAGTTTATTTTTTCAACCCGTTGCGGTCATGGACGAAAATCCGGCCGGCTCAAGGGATCAGCTTCCCGGTTTTGCCTCAAAGGCGGCAAGTGCGGCCTTCAGTGCCGGTGCGCCGCCCTCGATCTCGTCATCGGTCGGCGTGAAGCCTGCAGCCAGGATGCGGCGGCCCATCATGTGGTCGGCCGGTTTGTTGACGCTGTCGATGGCGATGAGGCGCTGGCCGGCGAAATGCCAGACCGAAAAGGCGCCTGCTGCCGGATCACCTGTGACGAGAAAACGGTCGGCATCGAAGGACAGGCCACACATCTGCAACTTGCGTTCCCCCTGATCCGACCAGAACCACGCAACCGTGTCATAGGCACCGGGCTTGCCAGTGATGATCCTGGCCACATGGCGCGCCTGGTCGGTGGCGTTCTGCACCGATTCAAGGCGCAGCCGGCGCCCTGATGCCTTGTGCGGGAAGGAGACGCAGTCGCCGATCGCGTAAATATCGGCCGCGCCGGTGCCCAGTTCCTCGTCCACCAGGATGCCGTTGCTGCAGGCGATCCCGGCCGCTTCGGCCAATTCAACAGCGGGCAGCGCGCCAATGCCGACGATAACCATGTCGGCCTTCAAAACCCGGCCATCAGCCAACTCAACGCCGGTGACTTGCCCGCCCTCGCCTATCAGCGCGGCAAGACCGGTTTCGGTCAGCACCGTGATGCCGAGGCTCTCATGATAGGCCTTCATATGCGCCGATACCTGCACCGAGACGGCGCGGCCGAGAATGCGCGGCGCCATTTCAACCACTGTCACCGTCTTGCCGGACTGCGCGAAGGTTGCCGC
Source organism: Zhengella sp. (assembly GCA_041738295.1). GTDB lineage: Bacteria > Pseudomonadota > Alphaproteobacteria > Rhizobiales > Rhizobiaceae > Zhengella. Next base: position 13,226 of record JBGSQC010000206.1, read on the forward strand.
AGCTTCCAGCCCGATGAAGCCGCCGCCAATCACCACCACATCGCTGGCCGTGCCCATCGCGGCGCGCATGGCCTGGGCATCTGAGGCCTCGCGCAGCGTGAATACCCCGCCAAGATCATGGCCCGGAACCATGAGCTTGCGCGGGAGTGCGCCGGTGGCAAGGATCAGGCTGTCGAAGGAAAGCACAGGTCCGTCCGCAAGCCGCACTGCATGGCCTGCCGGATCTATCGAAGAGACCGAGGCTCCGGTCATCAGCGTGATCGCATTGTCGGT
>JBGSQC010000229.1:0-8289 GCA_041738295.1 Zhengella sp.
TCGAAGGCGTTGGAGACTGGGACCCGATTGCCGATGCGCTGATGGCCGATGATCCCGCTTCTGTCACCCATCCGCGAGGCAAGGCCTTCCGCGTCTTCGCTGACCAGACGAAAAGCGACCGCAAGGCGCTGGCAGCCTGCATTGCCAGCTCGCGCGACCTGGTGAGCGAGGCCGATGCTGCGTCCATCACGCAGCCGGTCCTGGTCGCCGTCGGCACCACCGATGACATTGCCGGCTCGGCCCAAAAGCTGGCTAAGCTGCTGCCGCATGGCGAGGCCTTCGACATTGAGGGGCGCGACCACATGCTGGCAGTTGGCGACCGCACCTTCAAGAAGCGCGCGCTACACTTCCTTTCGGAGCATCCCCTGACATGAGCCGCAAACCGCTGGAGCTGACCGGTGCCGAGGGCAACCGCCTTGCCGCTGAAATCTGGGGCGAGGCCGGTCACCCGGTTATCCTTTTGCATGGTGGCGGCCAGACCCGCCATGCCTGGGAAAAGACCGCCCGCACACTGGCCGCCCGTGGCATGCGCGCCATCGCGGTGGACATGCGTGGCCATGGCGACAGCGACTGGGTGGCAACCGGCCACTATCGCTTTTCTGATTATGGACGTGACGCCCATGCGCTGGTGACCCAGGTGACAGAGCGCTTCGGCGAACGTCCGTCCGGTGTCGGTGCCTCGCTCGGCGGCCTGTCCTTCCTGACAGCGGAGATCAACATCGCCCCGGAACTGACCTCGCTGGTGCTGGTCGATATTGTGCCGCGCATGAACCCTGATGGCGTGGCCCGCATCACCGGCTTCATGCAAGCCAAAATGGCCGAGGGCTTTGCCTCGCTGGAAGAGGCCGCTGACGCCATTGCCGCCTATCTGCCGCATCGAAAGCGCCCGAAATCGCTCGACGGCCTGTCCAAGAACCTGCGCAAGGGCGCTGACGGCCGCTACCGCTGGCATTGGGACCCCAATTTCGCTGCCGGTGAATATGGCATCGACAATGGCGCCGAGGCCCACATGGTGGCCCTTGATGCCAATCTCGACCGGCTGGAACTGCCGGTGCTGCTAGTGCGCGGCATGCAGTCTGAACTGGTGGGCGAGGAGATTGCCCGTGACACCGTCTCGCGCATCCCGAATGGCGAGTATGCCGATGTCGGCGGGGCAGGGCACATGGTGGCCGGCGACCGCAATGACGTGTTCTGCGATGCGATCCTGGCCTTCCTGACGCGGGTAGAAAAGGTCGGCGCTGCCTGACGCCTAGTGTCCTTCAAACCGCGCCGCGCGCTTTTCCTGGAAGGCGGCGCGGCCTTCGGCATAGTCGGCGCTGGTGAAAGTGGCATCGCCTGCCGCCTTTGCTGCCTCAAACAATCCGGTTCCATGAACGGTTGCGGCCCGGATGGCGAGCTTGGAAGCGCGAACCGACAAGGGGGCGTTCGCCGCAATGGCCTCAGCCATTGCCGTGGCGCGCGCATCAAGTGCTGCACGGTCAGCACACAGTTCGAGCAGGAAGCCGGATGCGAGCGCTGCAGCGGCATCAATGCGTCCCGCTGTATAAGTGAGGTAGCGAGCCATCTGCGGACCTGCTGCCGTCACGATGTCCGCCATCGCATCGGCGGGATAGGCAAGCCCCAGCCGCCCGGCCGGCACTGCAAACTGGGCATCCGGGGTGGCGATGCGCAGGTCGCAGGCTGCCGCCAGACCGAAGCCACCGCCAAAGCAAATGCCGGATATCGCGGCAAGCACCGGGAAGGGTGCTTCCCTCAGTGCCCTGAAGGCAGCGGAATTGGCAGCTTCGTAGGCGCGCGCGGTGTCTGCATCCTTGCGCACCGTGTCGAATTCGCCAATATTGGCGCCAGCGGAAAAATCGGATCCCGACCCCGACAGGATCAACGCCCGCACTGTCCCGGCCTTGCCCGCTTGCGTGACCAGACGTGCCAATTCTTCCCACATCGCCTGTGTCAGCGCGTTTTTCTTGGCCGGACGGTCGATGACAAGCCGGGCGACAAAGCCTTCCAGGGTGAATGACAATCCGTCGACGCCGCTTTTCATGGTCCGGTTCCTGCTTCAGATTTGTTTCACCGGCTTGTGAGAAGTTTGCGATTTGAAAGCAAGCGTCTCTCGCCTACATTAAGGCTCACGTCTAATCGAGGAACTGGCCATGGCCATGCAGAACGCAAAGAGCTCCGGACGCCTTCAGCCGGTCGATCCCATCTGGTCTTCCGTGCGCGAGGAAGCACTCGCCGCAGTTGCCAATGACCCGCTGCTGGCAGCCTTTCTTTATTCCACCGTGTTGAACCATGAAACGCTGGAAGATGCCGTCATCCACCGCGTGGCGGAGCGGCTGGACCATCCCGATCTCGGCGCGGATCTCATCCGCCAGACCTTCGCGGTCATGCTGCGCGAGAACCCGGCCTTTTCCGAAAGCCTGCGTGTCGACATGCAGGCCTTCTTCGAGCGTGATCCAGCATGCAGCCGCTATATCCAGCCGCTGCTCTACTTCAAGGGCTTCCACGCCATCCAGACCCATCGCCTGGCGCATTGGCTGTGGAACAATGGCCGCGCCGATTTTGCGCTCTACCTGCAAAGCCGCTCGTCGTCCGTGTTCCAGACCGATATCAACCCGGCGACGCGAATCGGCAAGGGCATCTTCCTTGACCACGCGACCGGCCTGGTCGTCGGTGAAACGGCTGTCATCGAGGACGACGTGTCGATCCTGCAAGGCGTGACGCTGGGCGGCACCGGCAAGGAAACCGGAGACCGGCACCCGAAAATCCGCCATGGCGTGCTGATCGGCGCAGGTGCCAAGGTGCTCGGCAACATCGAGATCGGCCATTGCGCCAAGATCGCGTCAGGCTCGGTGGTGCTGAATTCCGTTCCGCACAACAAGACGGTGGCAGGCGTTCCGGCCCGCATTGTCGGCGAAGCCGGATGCAGCGAGCCTTCGCGCGTCATGGATCAGCGGATCGCCGGCGACGAACACTGATTTTCCCTTGCCGATCAGATGATTGGGCAGGATGCCGGATCGTCTGCGTCCGGCATTGCGCGCTTGGGTCTTTACAGCCAAGGCGGCACCGTGCCAGAAGCGCGGCACTAAGGGGCGTGTCCGCGAGGGGCAGTCGCCAACCAACGGAGTGAATGCCTTGAAAGCTGATGAACTGAGAAAACTGGACGCCTTCTTCAAGAAGACCTTCATGAGCCCGGCGCTGCAGGTGAAGGCCCGTCCGCGCAAGGATGATTCCTGCGAGCTTTACATAGGCGAGGATTTCCTCGGCATCATCGATCGTATCGAGGATGAAGGCGAAGTGTCCTACAACCTCGCAATGGCGATTCTCGACATCGATCTGGAGTAAGCTGGCGATTCTGCCCCTTGGGCTGGCGGCATTGCCGCCGGCCTGTGGCGTGCCTCAGCGAGCCATCTGAAGATAGGCTGTCGCTACTGCCAGCACACTGGCATCCAGTTTCTGCCATTCGGCCAGAAGCTCCTTCGGAAACCGGTAGGTCAGCGAAAGATTGTCACCCACGTGAATGTCGCGTTCGCAAGGCGCAAGCGACCGGCTGGCTTCCTCGCCGGCCAGGCAGCGCGCCGCAAAGGGCTCGCTGGCTGCGCGCGGTGCAGTCACCAGCAGTTCATCGAGATAGCCGGACTGCTCCTTGAAGCCGTACATGGTGGTGCCGGCAGGGCCGGGAATGCCCGGCTCGGCAATCACCGAACTGTAGATCGGGCCGACGCGCCCCGACATGTCGCGTGACATGATCGAGCGTTCCAGCGTCAGGAAAATGATCTCGCGGCTGCCATTGGCATGGTTGAAGGCATCGGCAGTCTCCCGGCTGTAGCCCGTCATGTCGGGCCAATGCAGGTAGATTTCCACCCTGTTATGCTCGCCGCCTGCGCGCTGCTCCTCAAGCCGGAGTGCATTGGCCGGCACATGCAAAACATTGTTGCCGATGACGATTTCAGCAAGTTTGGTGGAATCGCTGTGCCCGCCAAGGGCCAGCGTTCGCCCAAAGAAGCGCCCGCCGACCAGGATGGCCGCTGACAGGATCACCATCACCAGCAAAGCCATGAAGATGCGCATCACAAAATGCGCGTCGAGCTGTTTGACGATAAAACTGCTGTCGGCCGTGGTGCTCATTGCGCCCAGTCCTGAATTGTCTGCCCTGAAATGGCACAGCCCTGTCTGGCATGCCGATTGCAAAGCTTGAACCAGCGCCTATTGTGGCCAGTCATGGTAAATGGTTCGTAAAGATGTCCACAGTCCAGTTGTTCCTGTTTGCGTATCTGACGGGCCTCACCGTTGCGGGCCTGTTCGGCGCCATTGCCGAGGCGATTGTCCGCCGCCCGGTTGGCTTCAACGAGCCTTTCGTGCGCGAGGACCGGATTCTGGCATCGCTCGCCGTCACTGCTTGCGGCGGACCGGCCATGCTTCTCAACGATACATTGGTCGCCTGGAGGGCCGGTGCCTTTCCCTTTTCGGGACTGATCGGCGTTGCAGCACTCGCCAATGCCTGGGCGCTTGCCCTTGGCATCCTTGTGCTGGAGATCATTGCTGCTGTCCTGTGGTGACCGGTTTCTGCTAGAGCAGATTTTCCGGAACCGGCAGGAGAGACCAGATGCCCCTTTATGACCTGGAAGGCGCAAGCCCTGAGCATGTTGACAGCGCTTCCGTTTGGATAGCGCCCGACGCCCATGTGATCGGCAAGATCACCATTGGCCGCGATGTCGGCATCTGGTTCGGCGCGGTTCTTCGCGGCGACAATGAGCGGATTACCATCGGTGACGGCACCAATGTGCAGGAGCACACGATGATGCACACCGACATGGGGTTTCCGCTGACCATCGGGAAGGGGTGCACCATCGGCCATCGCGCGCTGCTTCATGGCTGCACCATTGGAGACAACAGCCTGATCGGAATGGGAGCCATCGTGCTGAACGGAGCGCGGATCGGCAACAATTGCCTGGTGGGTGCTGGTGCGCTGGTGACCGAAGGCAAGGAGTTTCCTGACAATTCGCTGATTGTCGGTTCTCCGGCACGCGCTGTGCGCACGCTCGATGACAAGGCGGTTGAAATGCTGAAGTGGTCGTCGCTCCACTATGTGGAGAACCAGCGCCGCTTTGCGAAATCGCTCAAGGCGATCTGAGCACTGCCTGAAAAGGGTGGAGCCAGCCCCGGGGACTGGGGCTGGCTCCTGGTAACCCGGTCTTTGGGGATGGGGAGTTGGGGGACTCGACCGGGTATTCCTTTAGCGCTTGACCGAACCGACAACCGTCTGGCGATGATCATTGATCGTCACCCATTGCCCGGAATTGCGGGCTGATTGCCGCTTCAGGAAGCGGTATTCCGTTTCGTTCCAGGCAAGGACACGGCTCTCCAGATTGTCGAGCACGAAGTCGCCGAGATCCGTCGCCATCGTCAGGACGGCATGGCCGTCGCCATTGGGCTGCAGCACGACCGTGATCAGCAGCGCCGAGGCTGGTACGCCAAGCGCCATCAGCTGGCGGCGCTTTTCCAGCACATAGTCCTCGCAATCGCCCTCGCCGTTGACCGGGAAGGACCAGAGTTCCTCGCGGCCCCACATCTGCTGGTCAGTGCGCGGACGCACCATCACGTTGACCGCGTCATTGATCTGGACGACGTTGCTCCAGAGCTTGCGGGAAAGCTTGACCCGCTCACCATTCGACTGCGCCGAGCATTCACCGCCATAAGTCTGGCAGAAATCATAGTGACCGATTGGCTGGGTGGTCAGCCCTGTGACTTTCATCGAGCTTCCGGCAAGGGCGGGTCCCACCGCGGCGCTTGCCATCATCGACGCAAGAAGCACTATTGTTTTTTTCTTTTTCATTGTTGTCTCCCCGTACAAAAGCAACAATGACACGGGCATATTTATTTGAAGCAAAGTGCGGCATATCTATTTGAATTTAACAAATATAAAATCAATACACAATTCGAATTGAAGTGTATTATAATTGAAAATGATCAGAAGATAAATTATTAAGGACGTATATATTGCAGTTAAATCAAGATTGAATAAAATTCGAATGATCTTGGCGGCGCTGGCTGGATGGGCGTCGCGCCTGGGAGAGCGGGCCCGAGGCTATGATGCAGCGCATACGGCCAGGAGGCGGACACGCTGACCGCGCCGAGCAGGAATGCCCAAAGCAAAAAACCGGCCTTGAGGGCCGGTTTTGTTGAAAGTCGGATTTGATGCCGGGGATCAGGCGGAGGTGGACTTGTCCAACGCATCCTGCGGGTGCATGGCGGCAAATTCCAGCGCGACACCTTCGTCGAAATGGCGAACGACACGCCCGCGCATGGTGCCGAGCGTTACTGGCGTGCCGAGGGCAGGCTTCACGTCGATCTCGACAGCAGCACCAGAAAGCGACAGGTCGATAATGCGGCACTGGTATTGGCGGCCGTCGTCCATTTGAAGAACGGAAATCGGATTGCGCGGCGGAATGCGCTCATGGCGGCGGTCTTCCGGCAGATCCAGCTCATGCTTGTTGGCAAGCCAGGTCAGCTGGGCAGCCAGCTTGTCCTTCTTGCGCTCCGAGGCAACCACGGTCAGCGCGAAGCCATCGGGGAGGGTGCGGGTGATAATGCCTTCGAGGCGGCCGATATGGTCGAGATAGACGATGCATTTCTCGCCCGGCTCACCCATTTCGTCGGTGCGCAGCGAAACAGACCCAGGAGACATGTCGATCACCTGGCACGGATGTTCCGCGCGGTCTTCAAGCATGAATCGACCGTAGAGCTTCACGCGTACACGTTGGAAGTTCCGGCGTTCCGGCTCGTCCGGCATGGGTGTGTGTGCGGCCAGGCTCATCTGCCTCAAAATCCTTCAAACGGGATTGTACCCCGATCTTCGGAATCACAGTAAGGCCGGACAAGTTAACAACGGGTAATGCGATGCGTGCCGAAACGGGAAAAATGACGAATTCCGGCTTCCTTCACGGAAGCTTGGTGTCATCCTTGCCGCCATCCAGCACCAGAAGATGGCGCACACGCCGTCCGCTGGGCGAATCCGGCATGCCGTAGAGGTGGCCGGACTCAGGGGCAAGGGTGGGAACCGGGATTTCGGGCCGGTTGGCCAGGAACATCGGTTCGCGGTCGGGATCGATTACTCTAAGCGAGGTCATCCGGCAGGTTTCGACAGGATCGACACCCAGCCAGAACGGCTTTTCATTGGGAACCATGCAGCCCAGAGCCCGTGCGCTGTCATCGCCGCCGCGAAGCGGCAACAGGCACGATTCGAAGGACAATTCGCGTCCTGACCGGCTGACGGCATCAAAATGAACCACGATCACCGAATTGTCGGTGAAGGCGTTGCGCGCAAGGCGCGACACCATGCGGCGGTCCCGGTCCTGCCACAGCGAAGAGAAGACAAAACCCTTCAATTCCTGCCCGAAAATGGCGCAGAGCCGCGTTCCGGCAAGGCGGAACACCGGCTGGCCGCGCTGGTCATCTTCCAGGATGAAGGTGTCGGCCAGCAATCCCTTGATGTCGGCAGGTTCGATTTCGGTGCGCCGCGGGGCAGGGCGGTTGGCGCGCAGCCTGTTCCAATACAGGAACAGGTCGATTGTTTTCTGGTTCTTCATGGCTCTTGTCCCGCGATCTGTCATCAATTGTCCCATCGACGAACAGAATCAGTGTTCCCCGATGGATTCATGACGGGACTTGCAGGGTGCGTGCCAGCGCGCGGTGAGACTTGTCCACCGGGCCGGCCCATTAAGGTTAACAAGGTGTTTCGATTGCAGTGAAGCGCGATTTGTGGGATAACCAATCCAACGACGAAGCCATTGTCTTTGCACACGGTTTTCGTAGTTGACAGCCAGATTCTACGGGGTGGGCAGGGGCTCGACCGAGGCCGTTCGGATTAATCCGGACGGCCATTTTTTTAACCTCTTTGCCCGTGTAGATTGATCCGGAGTTGGCCCGCTCCGGGTCCGAGCCGGAGGTGCCTCATGCGCGATGAAATGGACGACAGCGCAGGGCGCCTTGAGGGTTCGCCTGCACCCCGCGAACCGGTTTTCAACATCCCTGTCATCGTATTGGCCTTCCTTGCCGCCATGGCGGGCATTCATCTCTTGCGGACCTATTTGCTGACGCAGCCGCAGGATATTGAACTGCTGGTGCGTGCAGCCTTCATTCCGGCGCGCTATACAGTTCCGGGCGGGATGGATGTCTATGCTTGGACCTCGCCGCTCACCTATTCGCTGCTGCATGGCGGCATGGCGCATCTGGTGGTCAACAGCGTCTGGCTCGCGGCGTTCGGCTCGCCGCTTGCAGCCCGCATCGGCG
>JBGSQC010000232.1:0-8083 GCA_041738295.1 Zhengella sp.
GGTGTGGGAAGCGGCACCGCATCGGCAGCCGCTGCCACTCTGGCAGATGCCGCATCTACAGGGGCATCCGCAGCCGTGGCCAAGACTGCTGCTTCCGCTGGGGCTGGCGTTGCCGGTTGGTCTGCGGCCGTCACCTGGGAAGGTGGCGCTGGCGGCACGAGAGCATTGGCCGGGGCAGTAGCGGCCTGCGGATTGGCTGACGGCACCGGAATGGCGGCATCACTGTCGTCGCTGGTTGCTACAAGCTGGGCAGAGGCAGGCTGGGTGGAGGAGGCTGCGACATCAGCCATGGCAAGTTCAAGCGGTGGAACCGGTGCAGATGTGCACGAAGACATCATCAAACATGCCAGCATCAGGGCCGGCAGGGCTTTGCGCCCGCGCCTGGTCGACGATGCCTGCTTCAAGCCGGTTCCCCCAATCACCAAAGCGCCATGTCCGTTCCCCCGATCGGAACGCGTCGCACCCATGGCTATTCGTGGCCTAGGTCCGACAAGTGAATCAAACGTTACATCACATGAGCAAGCATGCAATCTTCTTCAGCCCGGATAGGGCGGAAATGAGGCAACAACATGATCGGGGCCGACGCCGAAAACCGTGCTTTCACCCGACAAAGCAGCGGGAATCAGTCATTCTGGCCGGTTGGGCCAGAATGCCTCAACGGCATCAAACGCGTTCGAGCACGTAAGTTCCCGGAGCATCGCCAAGCGGCTTCACCGTGCCACCGCCGGCAGGCTTGGCTGCGATCCGCTTTCCCTTGTCCTGTGATTCGATCCAGGCCAGCCAATGCGGCCACCAGGAACCGGGATGTTCTTCCGCCTTTGCCACCCAGTCCTCGAAGGCGCCTTCCGGCTTGCCGCCGGTCCAGTACTGGTACTTCACCTTTTCTGGCGGATTGACGACGCCGGCGATGTGGCCGGAACCCGCCATGACGTATTGCACGTCGCCGCTGAAGAAGCGGCATCCATGGAAGACCGACTTGGCGGGCGCAATGTGGTCTTCGCGGGCCGCCAGATTGTAGATCGGGATCTTCACGTCCTTCAGGTTCACCGGGGCGCCACCCAGCATCATCGTGCCCTTGGAAAGCGTGTTCTCCAGATAGCAGTTGCGCAGATAGAAGGAATGATTGGCAGCCGTCATCCGGGTGGAATCGGAATTCCAGTACAGAAGATCAAAGGCCATCGGCGTCTTGCCGCGCACGTAATTGTTCACCGCATAGGACCAGATCAGGTCGCGCGAGCGCAGCATGTTGAACGCCGAGGCCATCTTGCCTCCGTCGAGATAGCCCTTGTCCGCCATCTGGTTTTCGACGCCCTTGATCTGTTCCTCATCGACGAAGACCAGCAGGTCGCCGCCATAGGTGAAATCAACCTGGGTGGTAAACAGCGTTGCCGAGGCGATGCGCTTCTCGCCATCGCGGGCAAACATGGCAAGCGCGGCAGTCAGAAGCGTGCCGCCAACGCAATAGCCGATGGTGTTGACCTTTTTTGCACCGGTGATGGCTTCGATCGTGTCGAGCCCCAGCACGATGCCTTCCTTGATATAGGCTTCCCAGGTCTTGGAGCGATGACGCTCGTCCGGGTTGACCCAGGAGATGACGAACACCGTCTGGCCCTGGTCGACGCACCATTTGATGAAGCTCTTCTCGGGGTTGAGATCGAGAATGTAGAACTTGTTGATCCAGGGCGGGCAGATCAGCAGCGGCCGCCTGAAGACGGTCGGCGTTGACGGCTCGTACTGGATGATCTCGGCCGTTTCGGATCGCGCCACCACCTTGCCCGGCGTCATGGCCATGTTGCGGCCGACAGCGAAGGGCCTGTCATCCACCTGGCGGATTTTTAGGTCGCCTTTGCCGGCCGCAATGTCCTCGGCCAGCATGGACATGCCGCGCACGATGTTTTCGCCATTGCTCTCGATAGTCTCGCGGTAAAGCTCCGGGTTCGTCAGCAGGAAGTTTGACGGCGACAGCGCGTTGGAAATCTGCTGGGCATAGAATTCAGCCTTGTGGCGGGTCTTCTCATCCAGACCGTCGGCCTCGGTCACCAATTCGTTGGCCCAGCGGCTTGTCACCAGATAGGTCTGCTTGATGAAATCGAAGAAGGCGTTGTTGTCCCAGTCGGGATCGGAAAATCGCTTGTCGCCGCGGTCGGGCTTTGCCACATCCTCCAGGTCGTCGCCAGAAGCCCGGCGCATCGAATTGGTCCAGATGGACATGTAGTTGGAGAAAAGGCGGGTCTGCGCGTCCAGCGCGCGGGCCGGATCGGACAGCCAGTACTCCGAAACCTTGGAAAAGGTTTTCACCACATCGGTCATGGGCTCCGAAATCGTGTCGACCTTGCCTTCCTCGCGCGGGCGCAGCCAGGCCGAAGCAGCCTTGCCTGCTGCCTCGACGGCGCGTGCCATATTGCGGGCAAAGGCTTCGGGATCACGCACCGTGTATTTCTCAAGGGCCTCCGCCGAGGCAGCCGCGTTCGACGTCTCCTTGTCCTTGGCTGTCATGGCGCAATCCTCCAGTAGTTTTTGGCTTTTGTTGACTTATCTACGGCGATTGTGAAGAACCCTGCAAGCAGAACGATGGTCTGGGCTGGTCGTCCCGGCCGGTTCGCCACGAAAGCACCCGAATTCTACGCCTTTATGACGGATAGACCACCAATTTGGAGCCGAAAGGCGAGGGGCATGATCCATAAATGATGCCGACAGGGCGAAAGCAAAGATTCCCCGGCGCAACGGGCTTAATGGTTCTGGCCATGGCCGGGGTGGCAGCGTCCGGCTGCTCGACAACGAGCCTGGAGGAGGCGGCACCGCGCCCGGTTGCACAGCAATCGCTCGCGCCGCAAACCCTCATGCCTGCTCCGTCCTCGCCTGGCCAAGCGGCAGCCCCGTCAACGGCGGCACCTGTGGCGGCTTCGCCTGCTGCAACAAAGGCAAAGACCGACGAGAAGACCTACGGCCCGTCGGACAGCGCGCCGGTGGATACCGGCACCTATCCCAACATCAACAATGTGCCGAAAGGCGAAACCGCGCAGATGACACCGGCGGAACGCGCGGCAATGATCCAGGAATTGGCTGCGGCCCGCCAGGGGACCGCCGTTGGCGCAAAGGCCCAGCCCGGCAATTCATCACCGGCAGCGATGAAGAAGATCGGCGCAACCCACGCCAAGGATGCGCTGGCTGAAATCGAAGCGCAGTGAGCCTATCGACCGCTGCGTCCATTGCGTATATAGGCACCCTCACTTTTTTCGCCTGAACAGGCGATCCATTGGAACGGTCGGGAAAGATGGAAGAGTTTCACAAAGTCCGCAGGCTGCCGCCTTACGTTTTCGAGCAGGTCAACCGCCTCAAGGCGACTGCCCGCGCGCAAGGCGCCGATATCATTGACCTCGGCATGGGCAATCCGGACCTGCCGACGCCCAAAGCCATTGTCGACAAGCTGGTCGAGGCCGTGCGCGACCCGCGCACCCACCGCTATTCCGCTTCGCGTGGCATTCCGGGCCTGAGGAAGGCGCAGGCGGCCTATTACGCCCGCCGCTTCGGTGTGAAGCTCAATCCCGATACGCAGGTCGTCGCCACGCTTGGCTCCAAGGAAGGCTTTGCCAATATGGCGCAGGCCATCACCGCGCCCGGCGACGTGATTCTCTGCCCCAATCCGTCCTATCCGATCCATGCCTTCGGCTTCATCATGTCGGGCGGCGTCATCCGCTCGATTCCTGTTGAGCCGGACGAGCATTTCATCCCGGCGCTGGAGCGCAGCGTTCGCCACTCCATCCCCAAGCCACTCTGCGTCATCGTGTCCTATCCGTCGAACCCGACGGCGATGGTGGCCTCGCTTGATTTCTACAAGGATGTGGTCGCCTTCGCCAAGAAGCACGACATCATCGTGCTGTCGGACCTTGCCTATTCGGAGATCTATTTCGACGGCAATCCGCCGCCCTCGATCCTTGAAGTGCCAGGTGCCATGGATGTGGCGGTTGAGTTCACCTCCATGTCCAAGACCTTCTCCATGCCCGGCTGGCGCATGGGCTTTGCGGTTGGCAATGAGCGCCTGATTGCGGCTCTTGCCCGGGTAAAATCCTATCTCGATTACGGTGCGTTCACGCCGATCCAGGTGGCGGCAACCGCCGCGCTGAACGGTGACGGCTCGGACATCGAGGAAGTGCGCCAGATCTATCAGGCGCGCCGCGACGTGATGGTCGACAGCTTTGGCCGGGCAGGGTGGGACATTCCGCCGCCGCCAGCCACCATGTTTGCATGGGCGCCGATCCCCGAGCCGTTCCGTCATCTCGGCTCGCTGGAGTTCTCCAAGTTGCTGGTCGAAAAGGCCCATGTGGCGGTTGCGCCGGGCATCGGCTTTGGCGAGCATGGTGATGATTATGTCCGCCTTGCCCTTGTGGAAAACGAGCATCGCATCCGTCAGGCTGCCCGCAACATCAAGAAGTTTCTGGCCAGCGCCGAAACCACCATGCACAATGTCGTGTCGCTGCCGACACGGCGCTGAGTGATCTTTCCCGCCGGGGTCCCGGCGGGCGCATCCGGATTGAAACACAAGAAATAAGGGGCGCCGCAGCCATGTCTGAAGCGTTGCGAGTTGGAATTGCCGGCCTGGGAACCGTGGGCGCATCGGTGGTGCGCATCCTCAATGATCATGCCGCCATTCTCACCCGCCAGTGCGGGCGCAAGGTCGAGGTCACGGCTGTTTCGGCGCGCTCGCGCTCGAAGGAACGCGGCATTGATCTTTCCGGTATCACCTGGTTCGACGATCCCGTGGCGCTTGCCTCGTCCAACGGCATTGATGTCTTTGTCGAGCTGATCGGCGGATCCGACGGGCAGGCACTGGACTCGGTCAAGGCTGCGCTGCGCTCCGGCCGGCACGTGGTCACCGCCAACAAGGCGTTGCTCGCCAAGCATGGCGTCGAACTGGCCGGCATGGCGGAAGACAAGGGCGTGCTGCTGAACTTCGAGGCGGCTGTCGCCGGCGGCATCCCGGTCATCAAGACCATGCGCGAATCGCTTGCCGGCAACACGGTCAACCGCGTTTTCGGCATCATGAACGGCACCTGCAACTACATCCTGACCCGCATGGAGCAGGAAGAAATTCCCTTCGACGTCGTGCTCGCCGATGCCCAGCGCCTCGGCTATGCGGAAGCCGATCCCGCTTTCGACATCGAGGGCAATGACACCGCCCACAAGCTTGCGATCCTGACTTCGCTTGCCTTCGGCACACAGATCGCCGCCGATGACATCTACCTGGAAGGCATTTCCAACATTTCGCTGGCCGATATCCGCGCAGCATCCGATCTTGGCTACCGGATCAAACTGCTGGGCGTTGCCCAAAGGACCGAGAGCGGCATCGAGCAGCGCGTCCATCCGACCATGGTGCCAAAGGCCTCCGTGATCGCGCAGGTCCATGGTGTCACCAATGCTGTGGCCATTGAGACAGACCTGCTGGGCGAATTGCTGCTGTCCGGCCCCGGTGCCGGTGGCAATGCGACGGCCTCCGCCGTGATCGGCGATCTGGCCGACATTGCCAAAAGCCGCCCCGGCTTCCAGCATGGCCCGGTTCTCGGCACACCGGCGCGCGAATTGCAGCCCTATGTGCGCGCTGCCATGCGCAGCCATGAGGGCGGATATTTCATCCGCCTGACCGTGCATGACCGCATCGGCGTCTTTGCCGCCATCGCCAAGCGCATGGCCGACAACAACATCTCGCTGGAGTCGATCGTCCAGCACGCCATAGAGGGCGAAACCGGTCCCCAGGCTCCGAAGACCGTCATCCTGGTCACCCATGAGACGACGGAAGCCGCTGTTCGTGAGGCCGTGGATGGAATCACCAGTGACGGTCATCTGACCGACAGGGCGCAGGTGATTCGCATCGAAAGAGCCGATTAATCCTGTTTCTCAAACCGCATGCCTTTCAATCGGTTGAATTTTCTTCAACCGTTTGAAACCCTTGGCGTGGTCTTGCGGGCGCAATGAGCCTCTGACAAAAGGGCGCGCAACGGGTCCTGCAAACGGGTCCCGATGACCCAATTGCGCACCCAAGGACATGCCATGGCCAAGACTCCCACCGCCGGACTCGACCGCATCCTCACCCTTGAACTGGTCCGCGTGACCGAGGCTGCCGCCGTGGCAGCAGCACGACTGCGCGGTCAGGGCGATGAAATGGCAGCCGACCAGGTGGCCGTTGACGCCATGCGCAACGAGTTGAACCGCCTGCCCATCAAGGGCGTGGTGGTGATCGGCGAGGGCGAGCGCGACGAAGCGCCGATGCTCTATATCGGCGAGGAAGTCGGCACCAAGGACGGCCCGGAGGTCGACATCGCGCTTGATCCGCTGGAAGGCACGACCATCTGCGCCAAGAACCTGCCGAACTCGCTGGCGGTTATCGCCATTGCCGAGAAGGGCAGCCTGCTTTATGCGCCCGACGTCTACATGGACAAGCTGGCCATCGGACCCGGCTATCCCAAGGGCGTCGTCTCGCTGAAGAAGACCCCGCGCGAAAACATCGAGGCACTGGCCAAGGCCAAGGGTGTTGCCCCAAACGAGATCACAGCCTGCATCCTTGACCGCCCGCGCCATGCCCGGCTGATCGAGGAAGTTCGTGAAACCGGTGCTTCCATCCGCCTGATCGGCGATGGCGACGTGGCGGGTGTCATCCATGTCACCGATCCGGTGGAAACCGGCATCGACATCTATCTCGGTATTGGTGGTGCGCCGGAAGGCGTGCTGGCAGCCGCAGCGCTGCGCTGCATCGGTGGCCAGATGGAAGGCCGCCTGCTGCTCAACACCGATGAGAAGGTTGCCCGCGCCAAGACCATGGGGATCAATGATCCCGACAAGATCTACACCATGGAAGAAATGGCCAAGGGCGATGTGCTGTTTGCCGCCACCGGCGTCACCGATGGCAACCTGCTTTCGGGCGTGAAGTTCTACCGCGACAGCATCCAGACCCACACCATCGTCATGCGCTCGTCTTCCAAGACTGTTCGCGAGATCAAGGCCCGGCATCAGGATATGGCCAAGTTCTGATCCGCCGATGATCAAATGGAATCACCAGGCCGCCGGAGGGAAAACCACCGGCGGCCTTGCTGTTTCCATGGTCCCGCGTCCATTGTCCGGATCAATGAAGAATCGGCGGGACGGATGACGGAAGAAAACCGGCTTTTCCTCGGAGTGAACAAATCGGCGACCGGCCAGGCCTGGCGTCACCGTTTGTCTGTTGCCGGCGACAACCAGGCACTCGCCATCGCCCAGACGCTTGGCGTCAGCGAACTCGTCGCCCGTGTTCTGGCCGGGCGCGGGGTATCGGCCAGCGAAGCTGAGCGGTTCCTTGATCCGACCATCCGTGACCTGCTGCCGGATCCCGCCACATTGACGGACATGAACGCGGCCGCAGCCCAGTTTGCGCAAACGGTGATGGAAAGCGGGCGTATCGCCATTTTCGGCGACTATGACGTCGATGGTGCGTCGTCGTCGGCGCTGGTGAGCCGCTTTCTCGCCCATTACGGCATCGCCCATGAAATCCACATTCCAGACCGCATCTTTGAAGGCTATGGCCCGAACCCGGAGGCCATGCGGGCGCTGGCAGCACGCGGCGCCGGGCTGATTGTTACGGTCGATTGCGGCTCCAACAGCGAGCCTTCTATAGCCGCAGCCGTCGAGGCCGGTTCCAAGGTGATCGTGCTCGACCATCACCAGCTTGTCGGACCGGTGCCGGAAAGTGCGTCTGCCGTGGTCAATCCGAACCGCGAGGATGATCTGTCGGGCCAAGGCCATCTCTGCGCCGCCGGGGTCGTTTTTCTGTTTCTTGTGGCCGTGTCGCGCGAAATGAAGGCGAGGGGCCATCGCATGGCTCCGCCGGACCTGCTCGCCCTGCTGGACCTCGTGGCGCTGGCAACGGTTTGCGACGTGGTGCCGCTGAAGGGCGTCAACCGTGCCTTCGTGGTGAAGGGCGTGCAGGTGGCCCGCGCACGGCAGAACGCCGGACTGGCAGCGCTTGCTGACGTATCCCGCCTCGGCGAGCCGCTGGCGCCTTTCCATTTCGGCTTCATGATCGGCCCGCGCATCAACGCCGGGGGCCGCATCGGCG
>JBGSQC010000233.1:0-6301 GCA_041738295.1 Zhengella sp.
GCCGACATGCTGGGCGTGCCGACCGCCATGAACGCGCAGCTGCTCGACTGGTCGCACCGGATGGTGCGGATGTACATGCATGGGCGGACCCGCGCTGACGAGGTGAGCGCCAACGCCGCGGCGCTGGAGTTTTCCGCCTTCCTGCATGGGCTTGTTGCCGGGCGGCGCGACACAAGCGGCGACGACCTGCTGTCGGTGCTGATTGCCGCGCGTGACCATGGCGAGAAGCTGACCGAGGACGAACTGGTGACCTCGGTCATCCTGCTGCTCAATGCCGGGCACGAAGCGACCGTGCACCAGACCGGCAATGCGATCCGCACAATTCTTGCGCAAGGCGGCGACCCGCGCCGGTTCTTCGCCACGCCGGAAATGACGGAGGCGACGGTGGAAGAGTGCCTGCGCATCGATGCGCCGCTGCACATGTTCACCCGCTTTGCCTATGAGCCGGTTGATCTCGGCCCGGTGACCGTGCAGCCGGGTGAAAGCGTCGGGCTGATGCTGGGGGCGGCGAACCGCGATCCCACTGCCTTTGACGCGCCGGGTCAATTCCGGCCCGGACGGGCGGACCAGAAAAACGTGACCTTCGGTGCAGGCATCCATTTCTGCATCGGTGCGCCACTGGCACGGCTTGAAATGCAAATTTCGCTGAAGGCATTGTTTGACCGGCATCCCGGCTTGGCCTTGAGCGAACCGCCGCGCTACCGCGATGCCTATCATTTCCACGGGCTGGAGCGGATGGTGATGGCCTGAGCCATCAGGCCTTGGAGCCGTCAGTCGGTACCTGACGCCCAAAATAGAGAAAGCGCCGGGATCACTCCCAGCGCCTCCCTGTACAACCGGAACCCGAATGCGGTTTCCCGCCCCGTTATTCCTGTTGCCGGTGCCGGTTCAGCGCGTTCCTGAGATCTCGCTATTCCGGACCATTGCCTTTCGTCGCCTTCCTGTCTCTTTCGCCTGCCTCCAACAATCCGTGAGGACCGTTGACCAGCGAGCGTCTGAAACCATCCGGTTCCTTCCGGCTTTTGTCATCGAAGGACTTGACCGGTCTTTCATGACAGCATCGGTTTGCTACCGTTTCCCGTTTCGAACCGTTCCGGGTAACTCCGCCGGACCCCTCTCGTTTCCTTCCTTCCGGGTTGCCCCTTCCAGTGTTCCGCGATTGGTGCGGTTCCAAGTTGCGCTGCCGTCCACTTTGCTGTCCAGGCACTGCGGTTGGCTCTTGGAATGACCTGATCGTATGGGTGACCAGCGGTGACGGCAAGGGCAATCAGCCTGTGGATACTGTGGATAACGGGGACTGTACTTCAGACATTATATTGCAACGCAATATTCCCGCGCCGGTTTACTGCATCAACTTTCGCATCGCAACAAAAACCGTCATCAGCGAGACCGGGAAAATTTGGCGGGCAAGGCATGACGCCAGGCCATCTGCAGCGCATGGGCGAGTTCCTCGCGCGTGACTGCCGCCAGCGTCACCGTCGTCCAGCCCTGCAGGCCAAACTTGTTGGGCACCGGGGCAAAGGCATGCGGCGCCATCAGGCAGATCATTTCCTGTTCCGCGGGTTCCAGCTTCAGGTTTGCGGTCGCACCATTAGGCGGCAAGGTTGCGAAGATGCGCTTCACCTTGAAGGCCGCGCGGTCGAAATGCGGGGCTTCGGTGGCCCCGTCCAGTGCTAGCGCCAGTTCGCGCAGATCAGCGGCAGTGGCCATGGCGGGCCTCCTCTCACAACCGGATCACATAATCCTTGCGGGTCGTCTCGATCACCTCCCACGTGCCCTTGAAGCCGGGGCGCAGGATGAAACTGTCACCTGCCCTGATGGTGACCGGGCTGCCGCCGTCTTCCGTGATCACTGAAACGCCGTCGAGGATGCGGCAATATTCCCATTCGTCATAGGAGATGCGCCATTTGCCCGGCGTCGACTGCCAGATGCCGCAGTAAAGCCCGTCGCGCTCTTCCAGGTTCCAGGCGGTGTGAAGCGGATCGCCGGACATCACCTTGGACGGATCGGGGCGGGAAAGTTCCGGGTCGACAGAAGGCGAGACAGCAAGGAGAAGTGGTGGGTGCATGATCGCTCCTTCAGGTTCGGTTGCTCAGCACACCACGAAGAGGCTCACCATTCAATCGTCTTGCCGTGGTGGTCGAAAATGCCGCCATTGGCGCTTGCATCCAGCCCGTCGAGCACGGTGAGCAGGTCATGTGCAGCCTCCCCAGCCGGGCGGACATCAAGGCCTGCCTTGGCGAAGGGTTCCGACAGGCCGCTTTCCACCGTGCCCGGATGGAGGGCCACGCAAATGGCTTCCGGCTTGCGGCGCGCAAGTTCAATGGAAACCGTGCGGACAATCTGGTTCAGCGCCGCCTTGGAGGCGCGATAGGCATGCCAGCCGCCCATCCTGTTGTCACCAATCGAGCCGACACGGGCTGAGAGCGTGGCAAAGACCGCCTTGCCTTCGCCAGAGAGCAGCGGCGTGACATGCTTCATGAGAAGGGCCGGGCCAATGGCATTGACCGCAAAGGCATGCGCCATGTGCGCTGGATCTATCTGGCGCAGGCTCTTTTCCGGCATGAAGCCGTTGCCATGAAGAAAGCCGGTCGCGTCAAAGGCCAGCCGCAACGGGCGTCCGTCGTCGCGGATGGTGTTTGCGCATGCCTCGATCGATGGCTCGTCGGTCAGGTCCAGCGCAGGCGATGTGGACCGCGAAAAGCGCAGCACTGACGCAAAGGCGCCGGATTGCTCCAGCGCATCTGCCAGTGCATTGCCGATAGCGCCTGAGGATCCGAAAACTGCGGCAATGCCGCCCGGTGAAAAGCTTTTCATCGGGCGGCATGTGGCGCAAGGTGCACCAAGGTCAAGCCCGCAAGGGGCAAGTCCGCATGCGGTTAGCCCACATAGGGAAAGCCTGCATCAGGCCTTGGCCAGCGCCTGTTCGATGTCGGCGATGATGTCGTCGGCATTCTCGATGCCGATCGAAAGGCGCACCACATCCGGCCCGGCACCGGCGGCCACCTTCTGCTCGTCGGTCAGTTGGCTGTGCGTGGTGGACGAAGGATGGATGACCAGTGAGCGCGTGTCGCCGATATTGGCGAGATGCGACAGCAGATCGAGCCCTTCGACAAAGCGGATGCCGGCCGCATGGCCGCCCTTGATGCCGAAGGTGAACACCGAGCCCGCACCCTTGGGCGAATATTTCTTCTGCAGGTCGTGGTTCGGATCATCGGCCAAGCCCGGATAGGACACCCAGGCGACCTTCGGATGCTTGGTCAGCCAGGTGGCCACCTTCAGCGCGTTCTCGCAATGGCGGTCCATGCGCAGCGGCAGTGTTTCGATGCCGGTGAGGATCTGGAAGGCGTTGAAGGGCGAGATGGCGGGGCCAAGGTCACGCAGGCCGAGCACGCGGCAGGCGATGGCGAAGGCGAAATTGCCGAAGGTTTCACCCAGCACGATGCCGCCATATTCGGGGCGCGGAGCCGAAAGCATCGGATATTTGCCGGACGCCATCCAGTCAAACGTGCCACCATCAACAATGACACCGCCCATGGAATTGCCATGGCCGCCCATGAACTTGGTCAGCGAGTGGACGATGATGTCAGCGCCATGTTCGATCGGGCGGATCAGATAGGGCGAGGCCATGGTGTTGTCGACGATGAGCGGCAGGCCGTGGGCATGGGCCACTTCGGCAATGGCCGCAATGTCGGTGAAAGTGCCGCCGGGATTGGCGAGGCTCTCGATATAGACAGCCTTGGTCTTGTCGTCGATCTGAGCGGCAATGGAGGCCGGATCAGAAGCATCAGCCCAGCGCACTTCCCAACCGAAATTCTTGAAGGAATGACCGAACTGGTTGATCGAACCACCATAGAGGCGGCGCGCGGAGACGAAATTCTCGCCAGGCGCCATGATGGTGTGGAAGACGATCATCTGCGCGGCATGGCCCGAAGCAACTGCCAGCGCCGCCGTGCCACCCTCAAGGGCTGCGACGCGCTCTTCGAGCACGGCCTGGGTCGGGTTCATGATGCGGGTGTAGATGTTGCCGAAAGCCTTCAGGCCGAAGAGCGAGGCGGCATGCTCGGCATCGTTGAAGACATAGGCCGTGGTCTGGTAGATCGGCGTGGCGCGCGCGCCGGTGGCCGGATCGGGCTGTGCGCCCGCATGGACGGCAAGGGTTTCGAAACCGGGTTTACGCTGTGACATGATCCCTCCCACGGTGTTGGTGTCGAATTGCGTGAAAGCTTTATCCGACAGCGGGGCTGCAAGGTCAAAGGCGATTGTGGAAGGGATGCCCTTTCAGGCGGAACAGGATTGCGCGCAACGGTCCGCACAGGGAAAATTCATGCCGGTTGGTGTTTTCTGCGGGCCTGTCACCGGGCTGTCATGGAGTGACGCTAGACAGGGATCATCAGGCACGGCAAACCACGGATGAACTGGCAGCCGCTGTCTGGACCATGGCTCTTGGGGGCCATGTGGGAAGCGGGGTCAGGCCCCGCTTTTTGCATTTGTGCCATCCGGCCCCTTGATATGCGCCCAGGCATTAACCACTTGTTAACTCATCGGGTCCACCATGGCCTGATCGGTTTGCAGCGTTTCAGCCACGGATGTACTGGCGATGAGCGCGAACCGGTTGCCCGGACTTGAAATCCGGGCTGCGGGAGCGGGGTTTGAAACAACCCCGCTTTTTGCTTGTCCGGAGCATGGCTCAGGACCTTTTCCCTTATTTCTGTCGAATGCCAAAACTCTGGAAGCCAGCACGCAGCACCGGCTTGCGCGAGGAAATCTGGCCGGAATTGATGCCGTTCCAGCCGATCTCGCGCGACAGGCGGCCATACTCGATCTTCGGGCAGCGGTTCATCACCACCTTGATACCCTCGGCTTCCAGCCGTGCCGCGCTTTCATCATCGCGCACGGTCAGCTGCATCCAGACGACCTTTGGCCGCCACGGCAGCGCGAGGATTTCATCCGTGATCCCCGGCACGGCGCTGGAGGCGCGGAAAATGTCGATCATGTCGACCGGTCCGGGCAAGTCGCTGAGCGAAGCATAAGTCATCGCCCGGTCGATGGGCTTGCCCGCATGGCCGGGATTGATGGCTGCCACCTCGTAGCCCTTGTCGATCATGTATTTCAGCACAAAGAAGGACGGGCGCACCGTGTTGGCGGAAGCGCCAAGGATGGCAACCGACTTCACCTCGTTGAGGATGCCGGAAATGCAGTCGTCGCTGTAATGGTCGTGGTTCAAAACATTCACTCCGGCACTTGCATGAAGCCGTTCTCGTCATTGGGCGAGAAGGGATTGAAGGCCAGTTCCCACAAATGGCCATCGGGTTCGGCGATATAGCCTGAATAGCCGCCCCAGAACACTTTTTCCGGCTGCTTGACCGGCGTTGCGCCGCAGGCCACCGCATGGGCATAGGCTGCGTCCACCTCCGCCTCGCTGCCCAGATTATACGCGATGGAGAAGCCGCCGAAACCGGGATTGCTGTCCTCGACACCGGCATCCTTGGCGAGGTCGGCCCGGCCGAACAGGCCGAGCACTGTGCCCTTCATGCGGAAGAAGGTGACGGACGGGTTCGAGGCCGACGACTTCACGAAGCCGAGGCGCTCATAGAAGGCGGTCGAGGCCGCAATATCAGCCACGCCCAGGGTGATCATGGTAAGGCGGTTGTCGAAGGTCATGAGCGCTATCCAATTAAGAACAATTAGTGAACATATCGAAACTCGATCTGATCGGCAAGAGACACTTAACCGCACTTACATCCAATTGTCCGAACAACGAATGCAGCTTTGCATTGCTTCGCCGAATACGTACACTCAACTTATGATTTTTCGCTCAGGCATTGTATTTTGGTGTGCGGCGGCGGCTTCGCTGCTTTGGTGCGGCTACGCATATATAGGTGCGGCAGTCTCGGAGCATTATCACCCGATGGCCGCAAAGGGGGATTTGCTCTTTCCTTTGCGCTATTGGGTCATTGTCCCGCCTTTGCTCGTTGCAACTGCAACGTTACTTTTGTGGTTTTGGAAGCGACTGCTGACCTCCCGCTCATACTCGATCGGCCTGGGCGGATTGGCGCTTGCGTCGCTTCTTCCATTTCTACCAATTATCGATAGCGGTTACCGCCAAACCTACTGGATCGGGGAAAAGAGATATGCAATCCCGTGGCAATACCATCCACGCGGAGGAAGTCAGGAGCGTGGCGGCAAGTCTTTCGCCGTAGTTGTTTCAATCCCGAAACTTGAACCTGATTACAGCACGAGAGGTGATAAGATCACTATCAGAATTGCAGCTGACTTCGATGAAAGGCTTTGGGGCGAA
>JBGSQC010000255.1:0-5194 GCA_041738295.1 Zhengella sp.
TGATGACGATGTTCTCGCCGTCCAGCACCTTGATGGCAGCAGGCTCGTTGACCAGGATCTGGCGGCGTGAAGCGCGTGGACCGGATGTATCCGGCCGGGCAGCAGATAGGTCGAAGGTGTCGAGCGGCTTCGGCTTGCCGCCGATCAGTGAGCAGCCGCCTGCAAGCGTCATCAGCGCGAGCATGGAAGCGCCAAGCGCCAGCCGTGCTGCGCCCCGCCTTGATGTCCCCGCCCTCACCGCCTCAAACGCCACTCACGCATTCCTTTATGCCCGCAAGGCAATTCAACCGGTAACGCTTCCCGGCACCATCAGTTGCATCCAACTCACCTGTATTGCTGGTCTGCTTGGCCAGAGTCAACGTCTCGACCTCCCGTCAAAGGTTCGAACCTGTCCCTCGCCACCCGTGATGATGCGCTGCGGATTGCGCTGGAAGTCCGAGACCGCGCCTTCAATTCGGGTGATGGCGCGCCGACCATCGCGCACGAAGGCCTCCACGTCCCGCAGGCCGGTGGTCGAGAACCGCGTCAGGCCGGCCGTGATCGGGCCGAGCTTGGAATTCAGCGTTTCGGCCACTTCGCGGAACGAGCGGAAGGTCGCGGTCGCCTCGGCAAACAGGCCCTTGCCCTCTTCCGATCCGACCAATTCATCCACTTTGACCAGAATGCCGTCGATCCGCTTGGAGGCGGCGGCGAGTTCAGTCGTCAGTTCCTTGGCATTGGAAATGATGGTGTCCACGTCATCCCCGCGCTTGGATACGCGTGATGCCAGCGCGGAGATGTCCTCGCTCGACTGCTTGAAGTTGGAGACCATCGCCTTCACGTCTTCCGGAATGACGGCACCGACAATCTTGTCGGCCTTGTCGAGCGTCGCCGACGCCTTTTCGCCCATGGCAGACAGCGCGGCGGCAGCCTTTTCAACATCGGCCATGACGGTCTTCAGGTTCTCGGTCGATGTGTTGAGCCGCGCCATGAAGCTGTCGGTGTTGGAAACGATGGACTTCACCTTTTCTCCGTCCACCGCCTTCAGGATCTCCTCGACGGCAGCCAGCGCGCTGTCGAGACGGCCGGAGACCGCCGTAAACGTCTTGGACAGTTCCCCGACACTGGCGAGGAAAGCGTCAATGCTCTCGGAATTGTCGGCCAGCGCCTTGGAGAAGGTGTTGGCATTGTCGATGGTCTCTTTCAGCGGCGGGCGGATTTCACCAATCGCCTCCTCCAGCGAGGCCACCACGCGGTCGGCGCGCGTCATCAGCTTCTGCGCCGTGTCCATCAGGTTTGTCACCGAGGACGGATTGGCGCGGATGATGACGGTCTCGCCGCTTTCGGCTGCCGCCACGAGCAGGTTTTGCTCGGCGGCATTGCCGCCCTTGAGGTCGATATTCGCCGCAAAGGACAGGCCGGCGATCACGATGTCGGCGGTGGTCGATGCGGTCACCGGCGTGCGGCTGTCGATAATGGCCTCGGCAATCGCGATGCTCGGATTGGCCGGATTGATGCGAACCAGCGTCACCTGCCCCACTTTCACGCCATTGAACAGAACAGCCGAGCCGCGGTCGAGCCCGGCGGCCGATCCGGCAATATGGACCTCGATCGGTGCGGTCACGCCATAGCGGTCAGGCTTGGCCGTCCAGTAAACAAAGATGAAGGCAGCCGCCAGCAGCACCAGCGTGAAAATGCCCACCGCGACATAATTGGCTTTGGTTTCCATGGTCAGCCGCCAGCCTGTTCTTTCGTCCCGGACACATCAATGCGCCGGGCGCGCTTGCCGCGAAAATAGGACTTAACCCAAGGGTCGTCCACCTGCAGCATGGTCTCTATCGGCCCCTCGACCAGCACTCGCTTGTTTCCCAGCACCGCCACACGGTCGCACACGGCAAACAGGCTGTCGAGGTCGTGCGTCACCATATAGACCGTCAGGCCCATCGTGTCGCGCAGATTTGACACAAGCTCGTCAAACTCGGCTGCACCGATGGGGTCAAGGCCCGAAGTCGGCTCGTCGAGAAAGACGATAGCCGGGTCCAGCGCCAGCGCTCGCGCAAGGGCTGCGCGCTTGATCATGCCGCCTGAAAGTTCGGACGGCAGCTTGCCCGCTGCATCCTGCGGCAGGCCCACCAGATCGATCTTCAGCCGCGCCAGCTCATCCATCAGCGGCTTGGGCAGATCGAGATATTCGCGCATCGGCACCTGGATGTTTTCCAGCACCGTCAGCGCCGAGAACAGCGCGCCGTGCTGGAACAGCACACCCATGTTGGTGTCAATCAGGAAGCGCTCTTCCTCTCCCACATGGTCAAGGTCACGCCCGAACAGGCGGATCGTTCCCGCCTTCTTCTTCGTCAGCCCGAGGATGGTGCGCAGCAGCACCGACTTGCCGGCACCCGATGCCCCGACAAAGCCGAGAATTTCGCCGCGCCTGACATCGAGGTCGAGATCTTCCAGGACCGTCTTGGTTCCGAAGGCGACCGTCACCCCGCGCGCCTCAAGGATGATCGAGCCTGATCCTGTGCCATTCACCGATCCGTTTGTTGCCACGCCCTGCTCCATCGCCGTCCTCAATAATCGATGGCCGCGTAGAACATGGCAAAGAGCCCGTCCACGACGATGACACAGAAGATGGCCTTCACCACCGACGACGTGACCTGCCGGCCAAGCGATTCGGCGCTGCCCTGGACCCTGAGACCCTCCATCGCGGCGATGATGCCGATGATGATGGCCATGAACGGAGCCTTGATGAGGCCGGAGAAGATCGTCGAAAGGTCGATCCCCACTTGCATGCGCTGGATGAAGGCTTCCGGCGAAATGCCGGAATAAAACCATGCGGTCAGGATGGCACCCAGCAAGGCGGCCGCATTGGCAGCTATGGTCAGGCAGGGCAGCGCGATGACCAGCGCGACTATGCGCGGGAAAACCAAAACACCAACCGGATTGAGACCGATGACGGTCAGCGCGTCCACCTCCTCGCGCATTTTCATCGAGCCGATTTCAGCCGTGATGGCGCTGCCTGAGCGCCCCGCCACCATGATGGCGGTCATCAGCACGCCGATTTCGCGCAGCACTAGGATCGACACCAGGTCGACGACAAAGATCTCGCCGCCGAAATAGCGCAGCTGGAAAGCGCCCTGTTGGGCGATGATGGCCCCGACAATGCCGCTCATCAGCATGACGACCGGCACGGCGCCGACGCCCATGCGGTCGATCTGCGAGGCAATCGCCGCCGGTGACAGGCCATGCCCGCGCCCGAACTTCATCTGCGCGCCGCGGATGGTGGCGCCCAGAATGTGCATGGCCAGCGTGAACTGGTCGATGAAGCGATAGACAAGCTTGCCGACATGGGCCGGAAAGGTCAGCAGGCCCAGACGCTCTTTTTCTGGCACAGCCGCCGGTTCCAGCGCTGCCGCCTGCCCCACTGCCTTGAGCAGCGTATCAGTCGAGGCATCGGTCCCCGAAACCCGGACCGTGCCACCGCCCTTGGTGACGGCAACGCGCAAGCGTTCGACCAGCCAGGCTCCGGCGGTGTCCATGGCGCCTATATTGCCGAGATCGATGGACACTGCCTGTCCGGCAAGGCTTTGCTCATAGGGCTTGAGCAGGCGGTCGCCTTCGGCGGCGTTGCGGGTCAGCCAGTCACCCGAGAAGGTCAGCAGGGCGCCGCCCGCCATTTGCTCATGCCGGACAGCCGGCGCGGCAAGATGTACCGATCCATCGTCTCCAATCGCTTGCCGGGCTGTCGCGAACTTCATAGAAAGGGTTTACCCCGTTCCCCGTCCGGAGTCACTTTCCAATGGGCTGCGGCATTTGGCTTGAAAGCGGATAAAATCATGGCGCGTACCCTTTCCGTCACACAGGAGAGCTTCCCGATCGCCGGGGCTTTCACGATTTCGCGCGGAGCCAAGACCGAGGCGCTGGTGATCCACTGCCGCATCACCGATGGCGTGTATTCCGGACAGGCCGAATGCGTGCCCTATGGCCGATATGGCGAGACACTGGACAGCGTTGCCAACCAGATCCACGCGGCATCCGATGCCATTGCCGATGGCGCGACACGGGCCGATATTCTGGGGCTGATGGAAGCCGGTGCCGCCCGCAATGCGGTGGATTGCGCACTGTGGGATCTCGAAGCCAAGATGACCGGCGTGCCTGCCCACAAGCGTGCCTGCGCGCTGCCGCCGCGCCCTGTGGAAACCGCCTTCACCATTTCCCTCTCCGATCCCGAAACCATGGCAGATGCGGCGCGCGCCGCGGCAGCTCGTCCCATCATCAAGGTCAAGGTGGGTGCGGACGGCGATATCAAGCGGCTGCACGCGGTGGCTGGCGCTGCCCCCAATTCCCATTTCATCCTCGATGCCAATGAAGGCTGGACGGAGAAGAACCTGTCGGAAAACCTGCTGGCCTGCGCCCATTACCGTGTGGTGCTGGTCGAACAGCCGCTGCCGGCCGGCAAGGACGAAATGCTGCGCGACATTCCCCACCCCGTTCCGGTCTGCGCCGACGAAAGCGTCCACACCGCCGAGGATTTGCCCTTGCTGCGCGGCCTCTATGACGCGGTCAACATCAAGCTCGACAAGACCGGCGGGCTGACGGCAGCGCTTGTCTTACGCGACCGCGCCCAGGAGCTGGGATTCGCGGTGATGGTCGGCTGCATGGTCGGCACGTCGCTCGCCATGGCGCCGGCCGTCCTGCTGGCCCAGACCGCAAGCTTTGTCGATCTTGACGGGCCCTTGCTGCTGGCGCGTGACCGCCATCCGGCGCTGCGCTATTCCGGCTCCATCATCTCCCCGCCCGAACCTGCCCTCTGGGGCTGAAGGAAACCGCCCATGGATCTCGAAATCTCCGGCCGCAAGGCCATCATCTGCGCTTCGTCAAAGGGCCTCGGCAAAGGCTGCGCCATGGCACTGGCCGAGGCCGGGTGCGAGATCGTGATCAATGGCCGTGATCCGATCACTCTGGAGGCGACAGCTGCCGAAATCCGCGCTGCCACCGGAGCAAAAGTCATCGCCGTTGCCGCAGATGTCTCAACGCGCGAAGGCCAGGCCGCGCTGCTCGCCGCCTGCCCCGAGCCCGACATCCTGGTCAACAACAATGGCGGCCCGCCCTTCAAGGATTTCCGCGAGCTGACACGCGAGGCCATGATCGAGGGCGTGGTGCAGAACTTCGTCACCCCGGTCGAACTGATCCAGGCGGTGATCGACGGCATGGC
>JBGSQC010000281.1:0-10838 GCA_041738295.1 Zhengella sp.
GGTCGCTGGAGCGGCCGGACCTCAACGCCATGCTGTCAACGACAGGCGCGGAGTTCATCGATCCGCAATCCAACATTCGCCTGCAGCGCATCGCGCTCTTTGCCTCGGTCAGCGGTGACCAGTTGACGCTGCGATCGTTTACAGGCGGCCTCGCGACAGGTGGCGCCGTCTCGGCCAGTGGCTCGCTGTCTCTGGCCGAGGGCATGCCGGCGGACCTCGCGATCAAGCTCGAAAACGCCCGCTATAGCGACGGCCAGAATGTCGCCGCGACGCTTTCGGGAGACCTGACCCTTACGGGTGCCCTGATGCGCGACCCGTTGCTTGCCGGCCGCATCCTCGTTAGCCGCGCCGACCTGACCGTGCCCGAAGGCGGCACGGAGGCCGAGGACATTGCCATCGTCAAGCACCGCAACGCCCCTGAAAGCGTATTGCGGACGCTGGAACGCGCACTGCCGAGGAAGGCCGGCGACGCCACGGTCGGTGCCGGGCCGGTGTTGCGCCTCAATGTGCGCGTCGAAGCACCCAACAAGATTTTCCTGCGCGGGCGCGGACTGGATACCGAGCTTGGCGGATCGGTCACGCTGACCGGCCCGGTGAGCGACATCCAGCCTGCGGGCGGCTTCGAGATCATCCGGGGACGGCTCAGCATCCTCGCCCAGCGCATCACGCTCGACAGCGGCCGCGTCACGCTGATCGGCGACCTTGATCCTTATGTCGACCTGACCGCTACGACGCCCGGCAAGGACATCGCCGTGACGATCCGTGTCACGGGCCGGGTCTCTGATCTCGACATTTCCTTCTCCTCGCAGCCGGAACTGCCGGAGGATGAAGTGCTGTCGCGGCTGATCTTCGGCCGGTCGATCACCGACCTGTCGCCCATACAGCTGGCCCGCCTTGCCGCCGCCGCATCCGAACTGGCAGGAGGCGGCCCCTCCATCCTCGACCAGTTGCGCGAGGCCACCGGCCTCGATGATCTCGACGTGGTGACCGATGACGAGGGCAACACGGCGGCGCGCGCCGGCCGCTATGTTTCTGACAATGTCTATCTCGGTGTCGAAGCCGGATCGAAAGGCAACTCCAAGGTGACCATCGATCTCGACATCACCGACAATCTCAAGGCGCGGGGCAGCGTCGGGTCCGAGGAAACCGGCGTCGGCCTGTTCTACGAAAAGGATTACTGATCTGTCATTTGGCGCAATCCTTGCGTGACAATGCCCGAACTCATTGCAGCAAGGGGCACGTGCCAATGGAACAGGCAGTTTCAACGCCGGAACAGCGATCGGCTGCCACTTTGCCGGTCATCGACATTGGCGGCCTTTCCTCCGCTGACCCCGCCAAGCGAAAGGCGGTGGGTGACGCCATCCGCACGGCCTGCCTTTCGAGCGGGTTTCTCTATTGTGTCGGCCACGGCATTCCCGACGGCCTTCGCGAGGCGGTCTTTGCGGAATCAAAGCGCTTCTTCGACCAGCCGCTGGACGTAAAGGTGAAGGTCGACAAGGCGCTCTCCTTCTGCAATCGCGGCTACGAGCACATGGGCGGGCAGACGCTTCAGGCAGGTGCCAAGCCGGACCAGAAGGAAGGCTATTACATCGGGCTCGAACTGCCGGAAGAGGATCCGCGCGTGGCCGCGCGCCGCTTCAACCGCGGACCCAACCAGTGGCCAACTGATCTGCCGGGTTTCAAGCCGGTGATGAACGCCTGGTTTGCCGCCATGCTGGATCTGGCCGACCGGCTGATGCGCGGCATCGCGCTGTCGCTGGATCTTCAAGAGGATCATTTTGCCGGTTTCAACCGCGATCCGCTGGCGATCCTGCGCCTGCTGCATTACCCGCCGCATCCGCCGCAGGCCGGCGAGGATGTGCTGGGGGCCGGTGCCCATACAGATTTCGGCGGGCTGACCTTGCTGGCGCAGGACGACCGGGGCGGGCTGGAAGTCTGGGACAATGCCAATGGCGGCTGGATGGCCGCGCCGCCCATGCCCGGTGCCTTCGTCATCAATCTCGGCGACATGATCGCCCGCTGGACCAATGACCGCTACCGCTCGACGCTTCACCGGGTGATCAACACATCCGGCCACGAGCGTTATTCCGTTCCCTTCTTCTTCTCCGGAAATCCGGATTTTGAGGTGGCCTGCATCCCGACCTGCCTGGAACCCGGCGAACAGGCAAAGTACCCGCCGATCAAGGTGGAGGACCACATGATGGCCATGTACCGCAAGACCTATGCCGCGTGAGCGCCATGGCTGATCCGGTTATCCTCATTCATGGGGCCTGGCAGGGAAGCTGGGTCTGGAACCGCCTGACGCCTTTGCTGGAGCGGGCAGGTTTGACAGTGCATGCAGTCGACCTGCCCGGCAATGGCGCCAATGGTGAGCCGCCTGAGGTGGCCTCGATGGAGCGTTATTTGCACCATCTTGACGGAGTGCTGCAACGCATCGGCGGCAAGGCAAGCCTTGTCGGCCATTCCGGCGGTGGAATTGTGGCCACCGCTTTTGCCGAGCGTCACGCGCCTCATGTTCCCCGAGTTGCCTATATCGCCGGCATGATGCTGCCGCCGGCCATGAGCTTTGGCGATCTTCTCACCCGCGAGCGGGCAAGGGATCGCGGCCTGCTGGGCATCGGCCCGTTTCTGGAGTGGCCGAAGCGCGGTGATGTCAGCCGGGTGCCGCCGGAGCATGGCGCCGCGATCTTCCTCAATGACATCGAACCGGGCGAAGCCCTCAAGCTGGCATCCAACCTCACCCCACAAGGCGAGAACGGGCGCAGGCTGGTAGCGCACTGGACGCCGGAGCGCTTCGGCAAGGTTCAGCGGCTTTACGTCGAATGCCTGCGAGACCTGTCAGTGGTGCCGGAGTTGCAGCGGCGCATGCAGGAACTGGTGCCGGGCGCGCTGCGCGTGACACTGGATGCGGGCCATGCCCCGCATGTAAGCGCCCCGAGCCGGACTGCCGCAGCGCTGATCGACTTCCTGGCAGGCGACTGAGGCCGGCGGGATTGCCGCCGGCCTCTTCGTTGTTCAGAGCGCGTTGGCGCGGATGCGTTCCTGCAAATAGTCATGCGCCGTGATCGGCGGATAGACCTTGCCCGGCCCTTGAATGATCGCATCCTTGTTGGCCTGGCAGAAGAAGGGCAGGGAATAGCGCGGACCGAGATACTCATCGGCACGCGGCATCCGCACCCGGTGCAGCGTGGACTGCAGCTGGTCGTCGGACCAGCGCATCAGCATGTCGCCGATGTTGCAGGTGATCACGCCTTCCGCCGGCACCACGTCGGTCCAGGCATGGGTGTCGTGATCCTTGCCGGGGCAAACCTGCAATCCGCCTTGGCCGACCTTCTGGTGCAGGATGGTGAGGCAGTCGAAATCCGAATGCGCCCCGGCGCGCCAGCCTGAAAAATCCTCAGGTTTGGCATTGAGCATTGGCAGATAGTGGATGAGGCGCAGCGTCGACTGGTATTCCGGGCTCATCGGGTCATGGGCTTCTGTGAAGAAATCCTCGGCAAATCCCAGCTTCAGGGCAAAGCAGGAAAGAACCTTCATGCCGAGCGCCCAGTTGGCGCGTTCAAAAGCCAACATCACGGCCTTGAAGCCCGGCAGTTCCTCATGCGAGGGCCAGAGACCCGCCATGCGCGGCAGGGTGATCTGGTAGCTTTCCTTGTTGTCAGCCGTGCCGGTGGAGGGGCGCACCTGCGCCTTGTATTCCCAGCCGGAATTGGTGCCCTTGCCGAGCGGGAGCCTCTCCTTGCTTTCCATCGGCAGAGCGAAGAACCTTTCCGAC
The DNA here is from genome assembly GCA_041738295.1 of Zhengella sp. Classification (GTDB taxonomy): domain Bacteria; phylum Pseudomonadota; class Alphaproteobacteria; order Rhizobiales; family Rhizobiaceae; genus Zhengella. The sequence continues at coordinate 3,776 of JBGSQC010000281.1, forward strand.
ATGGCAAAGGCCTCGTCGATCTGCGCCTGCGGAATGCCGTGGTTGACCAGCTGGAAGAAGCCGATCTCGACCGAGGCAGCCCAGAGCTGGTCGGCGATCTCATGCTTGCGGTTGGCAAAATCCGACAGGTCGATCTTCGGAACGTCGCGGGCAACGGTGGTGCCCATGCCGCCAATGGTGGCTTCCTTGTTCAATTCGGCCAGGCTGTAGTCCTGTTTTTGTGCGGTCTGCATCTCATGTCTCCAGATGTCTGGCGGCGCGCTATCGCGGCCGCGTGAAGCAAAAAGGAGCAATGACCGGCGACCCGTTGCGGGTGCGTTGACTGCTTATACTCCCTCGGGATTGGTGGCGGGCCGGACGCGCCCTTTTGTGTCCTGCGTTTCTCCTAGTTTCTAGCAATGGTTTGAACGGCGGCAAAGGCCTCGGCACCCAACTGATCGAGGTCGAGCCAAGGCACGCGCCCGTTTTCAACGAGCGGGCGGCCACCGACAAAAGAGTGGCGAACCTTCATGTCACCGCCCGAAATGATCGGCGCAATGGCGCGGTCGTGCTGGCCGAAATAACGCGGGCTGTTCAGGTCAAACAGCACGATGTCGGCGGCCTTTCCGGGTTCCAGCGTGCCGATGGCATCAAGCCCCAGAACCTTGGCGCCTCCGGCGGTCGCCCAGTGCATTACGGTTTCCGCGCGTGTCGCCGCAACGCCTTTGGCGGCACGATGAAGCGAAAATGCAGTGTAAAGCGCGGATGCCATGTCGGCAGCTTCGTTGGCCGCCGCGCCATCAACGGCGAGCGATACCGTGCCACCCAGCGCATGCAGCATGTCAGACGGCGCAATGCCGGAGCCGAGCCGCGCATTGGCCTGCGGGCAGTGCGCCATGCCGGTTCCGGTCTCGGCGAGCAGGCGCACCTCTTCCGGCGAACATTCCACCAGATGGGCAAACCACACATCCGGGCCGAGCCAGTCATGGCCGGCGAGCCAGTCCACTGGCCGCCGGTTGTAGAGGCCCGTCGTGTGATAGACGTAATCCATGTTTTCAGACAGATGGCTGTGCAGCCGGATGCCCATGCCGCGCGCCGCCGCCGCAATCTCCTTCAGCTCATGCTCATGCAGGGAGAAGGTCGGCGTTGTGGGTGCCATCACCACCCGGCGCATGGCATCCGATGCGGGATCATGCCAGCGCTTTGCATCGCGCGCGACAGCGTTGATCATTGCGTCCAGAGGCTCGGTCGGCAGAGGCGTGATGTCGGCGCTGTCAAAAGCACGCGCCTTGGTCGCCCCGCCACGGCAGAGCACGAACCGGATCCCGAACTTCGCCGCCATGTCGAACAGGATTTCGCCCGGATCGAAATCATAGCGGTCGGAATAGAAATAATGGTGATCGGCAATCGTGGTTGCGCCCGACAGCACGAGTTCGGCCATGCCGACCTTGGCTGCCGTTTCCATCAGCGGGCCGGTCAGGCGGTCCCAATAGGTGTAGGGAACAAGCCGCAGCCATGCGGCCAGCGCCTCGTTCATCCCGGCAGGTATGGCTTTCAGGATCGACTGGAAAAGATGGTGGTGGGTGTTGATAAGGCCGGGCGCCACCACGCAGCCGGACGCATCAATGATGCGCTCGCCTGGCTCGGGCGGCAGTTCGCCGATGTCCGTGATCCTGCCGCCACGCACCCGCACGCTGCCCGAAGCGCGCGCGGCCTCGCCGGTCAACCCGGTCAGGATGGCGTCAGCCCCGGCAATCAGGAAATCGCTCATCGCGCATCCTTTGGCAGTGACCACGGGAAGAACAGGCGCTGCGAAAGGGAAACCGCCTGGAACAGGATCAGCGACATGGCGACCAGGATCGACAGGCCGGCCCAGGCCTGCGGCACCTGGAACATCGAGGTGGAGAACTGGATGAAGAAGCCGATGCCCTTGTCGGCCGCCACGAACTCCGCCACCACCGCGCCAATGACGGCGAGCGTGATCGAGATCTTCAGGCCGGAGAAGATGTAGGGGATCGCATAGGGAATGCGGATCTGGGAAAATTCGCGCCAGACCGGCGCACGCAGCGAGCGCGACAGTTCGATCAGTTCAGGCGGCGTGGCGAGCAGGCCGGTGGTCATGGAGACGACCAGCGGAAAGAAGGTGATGAGGAAGGTGATGACGATGCGCGGCGCATCGCCCGATCCGAGCGCCACGATGATGATCGGCGCAACGGCGACCACCGGTGTCGACTGGATCACGACCAGCAGCGGATAGAAACTGTCGGAAAGGAATTTCGACCGCGTCAGGCCGACAGCAATCGGCAGGGCAACCAGGATCGACACCAGATAGCCGATCATCGCCACGCGAAAGGTCGCCCAGACATGTTCGAACCAGCGCTCGGGCGTGACAGCGGAAAAGCCTTCGAGGATTCGCGACGGCGCCGGAAGGATGAAGGACGGAATGGCAAAGAGCCGTGAGGCCGATTCCCACAGGATGAGGATGATGGCGAAAGTGGCCAGCGGCAGGAAGCCCGGCATGGCGGTCAGGCGCGAGGCAAGTCCGGGTCCGGCCATGTCAGGCTGCACGCTTGAGGAGGAGGTTGCGGAGATGGCCGGAGAACTCATGCATCACCTTTGAATTGGTTGTTTCGACGGTGCGCGGGCGCGCCAAAGGCACCACCATGTCTTCGATCACACGGCCCGGACGCTCGCTCATCACGATCACCCGGTCGGCCAGCAGCACGGCTTCGGAGATGGAATGGGTGATGAACAGCACGGTCTTCGGCCGCTCCTGCCAGATGCGCAGCAGCTCGAATCCCATTTCTTCCCGCGTCAGTGCGTCAAGGGCGGAGAAAGGCTCGTCCATCAGCAGGATGTCGGGGTCCATGAGGAGGGCGCGCGCAATGCCGACGCGCTGCTGCATGCCGCCGGACAGTTCAGCCGGCAGGCGCTTTTCGAAACCCTTGAGGCCGACCATCTCGATCAGACTGCGCGCGCGGGCGCGATCCTCGACGCTGACGCGGCCATGCTTGTGGCGCAGCGGAAAGACAACATTGTCCTCGATGGTTGCCCAGGGCAGCAGCGTCGGCTTCTGGAACACGATGCCGATGTCATCGCGCGGGCCGTCAACCGGCAGGCCGAACACTTCGACCGTGCCGGATGTGGGCTTCAAAAGTCCGGCCGTCTGGCGCAACAAGGTGGACTTGCCGCAGCCTGACGGTCCGAGAACCGCCACGAATTCGTGGCGGTTCACCGTCATGTCGACCCCGCGCAAGGCTTCCAGCGTGCCCGATGCCGTATCGAAAATCTGGCCTGCGCCGGCAAAGCGCAGGGCGGGGGTCTCGGCCATCATGGCTCAGCTTCCCGGCAGGAAGGAGCGGCTGACAGCCGTTTCGGGATCAAAGGCTGCCGTGTCCAGCTTCTGGGCCTGCGAGACGCGCTCCCACGTCGCCTTGAGGCGCTCCGGCTTGAAGACGCCAAGGCCGTCGGCCTCGGTCACGTCGTTGTAGATCAGCACCAGCGTGTCATTGACCGAGCCTTCGACGGCTTCCGACTTCAGTTCCGGCACGGTGGCGACGACTGCAGCAGCGGCTTCCTTGGGATTTTCCTTCACGAACTCGACCGACTTCTTGAAGGCCGCGACGAAGCGCTTGGCGACATCGGGACGCTCGGCAAGGAACTTGTCGGAGGCAATCAGCGCGGCGGAATAAAGCTCAAGGCCGGCTGCCGACCACGGCATCACGACGATCTCCTTGCCGGCTTCCTTGGCCTGGCCGGTATAGCGTGACACATCCGTCACCCAGGCGATGATGGCATTGGTGCCGCCGGTCATCAGCAGGGGGCCAAGCGCGCCGGGGTCGGTCTTGGTCAATGTGATGTCGGCTTCCGAGAGGCCGATATCGGCCAGCACCAGCGGCAGGAACACGTTGGACGAGGTGAAGGGCGAGGTGGCGACCGTCTTGCCCTTGATGTCCTCGATCTTGGTAATGCCGCTGTCCTTCAGAGTGTAGAAGGCATGCGGGCCCTTGTTGAAGATCGACATGACGGCGGTGACCGGCACCTTCTCGTTGACGCGCGCGGCCATCAAGGCGCCGATGTCAGCCGAGCCGATGTCCGACGTACCGGTGGCGATCTTGGTAATGGCTTCCGACGAGCCGCGGCCTTGCTCGATGGCAATTTCCAGGCCCGCTTCGGCGCAGAAGCCTTTCTGGATGCACACGTAGATCGGCGCCTTGTCGCCACCGGGCAGCCAGTCAAGCTGGTAGGTGACCTTGTCGGCAGCAGCAGCAGGAAGGGCGTGGGCGGCGAGCATGAGCGTGCCGGCGGCAAGCTTGGCAGCAAAAGACTTCAGCATGGCGGGAATCCCCTGGTTTGGCTGTGATGGTTTGAGAAAAGGGCGGGCGGACCGGCGGGAGGAGGAGAACCGATCCGCCCTGTCCAGGCCCGGGAGGTGCGGGCCGGAAGATCGGAACGAATGAAGCTTTGACATGGATCGCCTCCGGACAGAATCTGACCTTGGCGAGCAATGCCCCGGGCTTGGCCCTGGCCGCTTCTACTCGTGCACACTGCCATGCATCCGCCGTGCCAGTTCCATTTTGAAGCGATCAAGCTATTGAATATATTGAATTATGCTGCGCGGGATGGCGGCAGTGTCTTGTTCGCCGACGCTTTCGTGGATTCAAAACGGGCAATGATTGCATATAAAATAAGCATGCTACCGAAATGCACATGAAATGCACAAATCTGCTTGCTTGACCGGCAGCGAAAGCGCTACCGTTCGCGCACATTCAATCAGGACTATGGCGATGACCCTTTCACGAACCCGCAAGGAAGAGCTGATGCGCCGCGCCATCGCGTTGGCCAAACTGTCGCGCGCCCGGGGTGACCATCCCTTCGGCGCACTGCTCGCCGGGCCTGATGGCGAGATCCTGCTGGAGGCGATGAACACCTGCGGCACCAAGGGCGACCGCACCGGCCATGCCGAGCGCAATTTGATGACCGAGGCGTCGATGCGCTTTGATGTCGCCATGCTCTTCCAGTGCACCATGGTGACCAGTGCCGAGCCCTGCGCCATGTGCGCCGGATCGGTCTACTGGGCAGGCGTCGGACATGTCATCCACGGCATGACCGAACGCGCCTTGAAGGACCTGATTGGTCCTGACCCGGAAAACCTGACCATGGACCTGCCGTGCCGCGACATCTTCGCCGCCGGCCAGCGCAAGGTCACGGTGGAAGGTCCGCTGCTGGCCGAGGAAAGCGCCGCGGTTCACGAAGGTTTCTGGACGGGGCTTTGAATGGTGGGGCGCTATGAGCACTGGAACGAGGAGCATTGCGCATGAACGTGCTTCTCGTCTTCTGCCACCCGGTGCCCGAGAGCTATGGCGCTGCGCTCGCCAAGGCAGCCCAGGTGAGCCTCGAAAAAGCCGGTCACGCAGTCGACCTGCTGGATCTCTACGCCGAAGGCTTTGACCCGGTGATGGGGACCGATGAGCGCCGCGCCTACAACTCCATGACCCGTGACGTGCACCCGCTGCCGGATCATGCCGCGCGCGTGGAAGCTGCGCAGATGATCGTCTTTGTCTATCCCACATGGTGGTACGGCTTGCCCGCCATGCTGAAAGGTTGGCTGGAGCGCGTGCTGACACCGGGCCTCGCATTCGAGGTCTCGGCCAACAATGGCCCGATCCGCCCGCTGCTGACATCCATCACCCGCTGCGCCGTGATCACCACTTGCGGCGCTCCGCGCTGGTGGTCGTTCCTGGTCGGCCATCCGGGAAAAAAGACACTGCTTCGCGGCATCCGCGCTCTGTTTGCTCCGCGCTGCCGCACGCTTTACCTGGCCCACTACCTGATGGATGTGTCGACGGCTGAAAGCCGTACCGCCTTCCTCACCGCCGTCTCCCGCAAATTGCCGGCCTTCGCCGGCCCGGCCCGCTGAAGGATCATTGTCATGCGCCTCTGGATCCGCAACCCGCTCGCCATCCTGGCCGACAATGCAGGCGGCGGCATCGTCGTCGAGGGCAGCCGCATCGTCGAACTGGTGCCGTCCGGCAAAACGCCATCTGTGCCGGTAGAACAGACCTTTGACGCCTCGCGCCATGTGATCATTCCGGGCCTGATCAACACGCATCACCATTTCTTCCAGACACTATGCCGCGCCCATCCGGTGGCGCGCGACAAGGAGCTCTTTCCCTGGCTGGTGTCGCTCTATCCATCTGGGGACGACTGAACCGCGACATGTTCCGCCTGGGTGCGCGGCTTGCCTATGCCGAGTTGCTGCTGTCGGGCTGCACCACGGCCATGGACCACAATTACATGCACTTTCCGGGGCTGGAGGACGCCACCGACATCGAGGTCGAGGAAGCCCGCGCGCTCGGCATCCGCACCACGGTGGCGAGAGGCTCGCTGTCACTGTCCAAGAAGGACGGGGCCATTCCGCCGGATCACATCGTGCAGGACGAGGACACGATCCTCGCCGACAGCGAGCGCGTGCTGGCGAAATATCACGACACGTCTGACGGCGCGATGACGCAGATTGCGCTGGCGCCTTGTGCGCCTTTCAATGTGTCGATTGGTGCCATGCGCGGCAGTGCCGAACTGGCCGAAAAGTATGACTGCCGCCTGCACACCCATCTGGCGGAAACCGAGGACGAGGAAGAATTCTGCAAGGAAACCTTCGGTTACCGTCCGATCGACTGGCTGGAGGATTGCAACTGGCTGCAGCCGCGCGTCTGGCTGGCCCACGGCATCCATTTCACCTGCGAGGATTGCGAGAAGCTCGGCAAGCACGGCGTCGGCGTCTGCCATTGCCCGACATCGAATGCGGTGCTTGCGTCGGGCTTCTGCAAGACGATTGATCTGGAAGCCGCCGGCAGCCCTGTCGGACTTGGCGTCGATGGTTCGGCCTCCAACGACAGTTCCAACATGATGGAGGAGGTGCGCCATGCGCTGATGGTCAACAGGCTGGTCTACCTAGTGGGGGTGGTGCCGATGCTGACCTTTGCGCCGCTGGGGCTGGCGATTTTAGTGAATCGTCAGCTGCGGGGCATGCACTGGCTGCGGGTGGCCTACTACTCGCCCGTGGTGGTGTCGATGGTGGTAG
>JBGSQC010000310.1:0-10914 GCA_041738295.1 Zhengella sp.
TGGTTCACGCCTGCCTATCTGTCGACACCGGAGGTTGATCGGGTGCGTGCCCGTTTGCTCAGCGACGAGGCCTCAGGCTGGGCTGCCGCGTGGGAAGCGATTGCGGAGCATGATGCGCTGGACCGGCTTGGCGAACTCGACATGCCAGCATTGGTGGTGGCGGGCGAACTTGACCTCGCCATCCCCGTATCGGCGATGCGCGCACTGGCCGAAGCCATCCCCGGCAGCCGGTTGCTGATCCTCGACGGCGCGCCGCACATGATGCAGATCGAGTTTGCGGAAGAGTTCTCCGGCGCGGTCAGCGACTTCCTCGGATCGTTGCCGACCGCATGACCCCGAAGGGTCTTCTGCTCGTCCTTTCCGATCCTCCGCCGGAGTTGGAGGGCGAGTTCAACGACTGGTACGACACAGAGCACATTCCGGAGCGTGCTGCCGTGCCGGGTTTCGAAACGGCCTTGCGGTACGCTGCGGTATCGGGCGGTCCTGCCTATGCCGCACTCTATGATTTGGCTTCGGTGTATGTGCTGGAGACGGCGGCCTATCGCGCGGTTTCGGGCGAGCATTTCAGCCCATGGACGCGCAGGGTGACCAGCCGGTCGCGCCCCGTTCGGACGGTTTGGCGGCAGCTTGATTCCGATGGTGCGGCGACCGCGGCCTGCTCGCGCCTGCTTCTGGTGACAGTTGCGGATGCATTGCCGCTTGATGCCGAGGATTTTTCTGACGGCCTCAGGGCAAGCTTCGGGTCTACGGACGGTCATTTCCGCTCCCGGATCTTTGAAAGCGTTGATCCCAGGTGCGATCAACTGCTGGCGGTCGTCGAACTGTCCAGCCATGTCGTGCCGCCGCTTCTCCCGGAGGCCATCGGTTCCAGCACACGGCGCGTCGGGCTTGCTGGTCTCTACAGGCCCTGGTGCGCCTGACCGGTTTACGCTGAAATGGCGGGCCGTCCCGGCGGCTCATTCCCTACGAGCATGGTGACGACTGTTCTGTCGACATTCCTTTCCATGGCGGGTTTGTCATCCCAAGTGCGGATTTGTCCGTTCATGCAGTAGTGGGCATGGAAAGCCAAAGTTGGCGTCAAACCGTTCCCTTCTGCCATGATTGCCAAATCGGAAATACTGATTTCCATTTTTTGAAGTGTCGACACATGTTGACGCCCCTCCATGGGCGTGAAAAGGTCTCCCCAATGCAAAACGCAAGCTGGTGCCGCAAGGCGACGCCAGCATTTCGGGAGGATGGAATGACTGGCAGTGCCCTCATGACCGGCAGCATGGAATATTTGCGCAGGCCGCTGGTGCGGAACATCAAGGCGGGTGACCGGGCTCTCGTGCTGACCGACACCGCCCATGATCCGCGGGTCTGGCAGGCGGTGATGAGCATCCTTCAGGAGATCGGGGCTGATGTGACGGTGGCCCTGTTCGAGCGCCGCCCGGCCGACTATTACGATCCGCCGGCCGCCGTCTGCGAAGCCATGATGAAGTCGGACGTCAACATCCTGCTCGCCTCGACAGGCATGCTGCACTCGCCTGCGAGCTTTCGCGCCATGGAAGCGCGTATTCCCTCCATCTGCATGGATGGCGGCATGACGCTGGAGTGGTTCCAGTCGGGTGCCGTCACCGAGGACATGCGGCAGGTGATGGTGCGCAAGCATTATGTGGCGAAGAACATTTTCGGCGCTGATGCCAAGCAATGCCGCGTCACGTCCAAATACGGAACGGACTTCACCTACAGTGTCGAGGACCGGATTTTCGTTCCGCCGCTGCCAAGCGCGAGCTTCGATCCCTACAAGATCGTGGACTTCGACAAGGACGAGAACCGCAAGGGCGGCAACCTCTATTACTATCTGTTCCCGACCGGCGAGTTCAACGTGGCCCCGGTGGAAGGAAGCGCCAACGGCAAGCTGGTGATCGACCTCACCATGCACCATATCGGCCGGCTGGAGGATCCCATCGAGCTTCATGTCGAGCATGGCAAGGTGGTGAAGATCGAAGGCGGCGCTTCGGCGCGCGTGCTGCGCGACTACCTGATCGAGTATGGCGACGAGAACGCCTACATGTGCCCGGCCGAAGCCTCCATTGGCGTCAATGCCAAGGCGCTGATCCGCGGCATCCAGCGCGAAGACAAGAACGTCATGGGCACCATGCATTTCGGCCTTGGCACCAACATCGATGTCGGGGGTTCGGTCCGCTCCAAGATCCACATGGATGGCGTCATCCTGGAGCCGACGCTTTATGTCGATGGCGACATGCGCATGGAGCACGGACGCTTCCTGCACCCGATCGAAGGCAATGACCAGGCCGCCTGACCGACAAGGAATTGCGATGGGGCAATCCTGCACCATCGCATCGAGACCACGCGTGCACGACCAACGGGAGGAAGAAAACCAATGTTCAAACTGATCAGAAACATGGTGCTGGCTCTTGGCGCATCCAGCGCCCTGACCGGCGCTGCAAGCGCCGAAACCGTCCTGAAATGGGGCGAGCACCTGCCCCAGTGCTGTTCCATGTATGCGGCAGCTGCCCAGTGGGCGGTTGAGGAAACCGCAAAGCGCTCAAACGGCGAACTCAAGATCGACATCAATTATGGCGGCGTTCTTGCCACGGTCGGCGAGATCCCCAGCGCCATCGAAAACAGCGTCATCGACATGGGCAATCTGGTGACCCCCTATTTCCCGGACCAGTTCAAGATCAACAATGCCATTCCCTTCTTCTGGCCGCAGCCCAAGAGCCAGCAGGAACTGGGCGAATTGATGCTGAAGTGGCACAAGGAAATCCCGGCCTTTGGCGAGGAACTGGCGAAGTTCAAGCTCAAGCTCGTCGCGGTGCGTCCGCTGCCGCCCTACGGCTTCATCTGCAACAAGCCGATCCGCACCCTGGAAGATTTCAAGGGCAAGCGCATCCGCTCCTATGGCGTCGCCCTTCCGGCAACTTTGGAAGCGCTCGGCGCGGTCTCCGTCGGCATGTCGGATGTCGATGCCTATGAGGCACTCAGCAACAACATTCTTGATTGCTCGGCTGCCGATATCGCACTCGTTGACGCCTTCAAGCTGCAGGAAGTGGCAAAGTACTTCGTCGACGTGCCGATGGGGGCCTCCTGGGGCCATATCATCGTCATGAACACCGACAAGTATGCTTCGCTGAGCGACGCCGAAAAGAAGGTCATCGACTCTCTCCAGGGCGACCATCTCACCGAACTCCTGCGGCTCTTCCGCGCCAAGGAAGAGGAACTCAAGGCAAAGTGGAAAGCCGACGGCTCCGTGGAGATCATCAGCTCGATCCCGGCCGAGGACTTCCTCAAGGTGACGCTCGGTTCAGAGAAGGTCCAGGGCGTTCGCAACAGCTGGAAGCAGAGGGCCATGGACTCCGGCATGCCGGAAGCCGACGCTGACCGCGTCGTCATGGAACTGACGAAGTAATCCTGACCGGACGGGTGCTCTGCGAGTGCCCGTCCGATCCTTGCCGAAACGGAAGGCCCGCATGAGCGACACATTCCTCAAGATCCATCGGTTCTACGGGAAGGTCTTGTGGGCCGCCGCCATGCTTGCCGGGGTCCTGACCTTCGCCATCATGTGCGTGATCGATCTCAACGCACTCCTGCGCAAGCTCATCAACTGGCCGCTGCCCGCCGCGCTGGAAATCACCCAATCGCTGCTGGTCGGGGCGATCATGCTTCCCTTCGCCTTCACGCTTCTGAAGCGCGAGCACGTGAACACTGTTTTCTTCACGTCCATGCTGTCGGCCAAGGCGCGTCGCCGGCTTCATTTGTTCTGGTCGGTTGTCGGCTTCCTGCTGTTTGCTGCCGTGACCTACGGAACGTTCCAGTACGGGCTGCGGTCCTACCGGATGAACGAGCAGACCTGGGGTGCTTCCATCCAATTCGCCATCTGGCCGTCCAAGATGGCGGTCAGCCTTGGCACCCTGCTCCTGTCCATCCAGTTCCTGCTCGATGCCATCGGCACGGCGCTCATCCCGGATTTCCACAAGCCGGAGATCGAAGACGCGGAGATCCATGGCAATGTCTAGCCTGACCATCGGCTTCATGGGCGTCTTCTTCCTGCTGGTCTCCATCCTGCTCGGCGCGCCGATCATGATGGCGCTGACTGCGGTGGGGTTTGCCGGTCTGATCCTGCTCACCAATTTTCCCGGAGCGATCTCGATCCTCGGCACGATCTATTATTCGGTTGTCTCGAGCTTTCATTTCAGCGTCATTCCCATGTTCCTGCTGATGGGTTTCTTCGCCATGCGGGCCGGTATCGGAAACGATCTCTTTGATGCCTGCTCCAAGTGGCTGGGAAGGCTTCCGGGCGGCTTGGCGATCGCCAGCACGGGGGCGGCGGCCGCCTTCGGCGCCGCATCGGGATCAAGCGTCGGAACGGCCACGCTCTTCACCAAGCTGGCATTGCCGGAGATGATCGAGCGTGGCTATGACCGGGGATTTGCAGCCGCATCCATCGCCATTGCCGGCACGCTTGCGGTGCTCATTCCGCCGAGCGCGCTGATGGTCGTCTATGGCATCCTGACGAATGCCGCCATCGGCAAGCTGCTGATCGCCGGGATCATTCCAGGCATGGTCTTTGCCACGCTGATTGGCGTGACGATCCTCATCATTGCCAAGGCCAACCCGAAGAAGGCGCCAGCGGACGACCGCCGCTATTCGTTGGCCGAGCGGATGTGGTCGCTGCGCATGGTCGGTCCGCTGTTCCTCGTCATCGCCATCATGCTGGGCGGTCTCTATGGCGGTGTTTTCACCCCCACCGAAGCCGGTGGCATTGGCGCGCTGGTCACCTTCCTGATGGCGGTGATCCGCCAGCGCGGGCTGCGTGGCATCGGTCTCGGGCCGATCCTGCTCGACACGGTGGTGCTGACGGCGATGATCTTTGCCATCATCATCGGAGGCTTGCTGTTTGCCCGCTTCCTGGCGCTGAGCGGCGTATCCAACGCCATCCAAAGTGTGCTGGTAGATGGCGGCTTCAGCGTCTGGGCCGTCGTTGCCATGGTGACGGTGATCTATCTCGTGCTTGGCATGCTGATGGATGCGCCATCCCTGCTCGCCATTTCGCTGCCGATCACGCACCCGGTGATGATGAGCCTCGGCTTTGATCCGCTGTGGTTCGGTGTCTATGTCATCGTACTCGCCGAGATCGGGGCGATCACGCCGCCCGTCGGGATCAACTGTTTCGTGGTGAAGGGGGCAGCGGGCAATCTGGTCACGCTTGAACAGATCTTCGGTGCACTTTGGCCCTTCATGATCGCCTGCGCCATCATGCTCGGCCTCCTGCTGGCGTTCCCCGAGCTCGCGCTCTATCTGCCCGGGAAGATGTGATGATTGCATCCGTGAACCATGACCTGCCCGATGCCTACAGGCCCTATCACGGGGTGCGCATCCTCGACATGACGCATCACTACGGCAGCTATGCCGGACGTCTGTTCGCCGACCTCGGGGCAGAGGTGCTCCGGATCGAACCGCCGGGCGGATTGCCGGACCGGATCAAGGCCGACAGCGGAGAAGCAAGCGCCGTTGCCCGTTTCGCATTCTTCAATGCCAGCAAGAAGAGCCTGGTGATCGACTTGGCCACGCAAACGGGGAAAGACGCATTCGACCGGCTGGCGCAAGGCGCTTCCATCATCTTCGTGGAGCGTGGCGGTCCGATGCATGACGCGATAGCGCAACTGCGCGCCGTAGCCCCGCAGGCGGTTGTCACTGCCATATCCCCTTTCGGGCTGACGGGGCCGCTTGCCGATGCGCCTGCCTCCGATCTCGTCGTTCAAGCTGCCGGCGGCATCGCCTGGATGTCGGGCCGCATCGAGGATGCGCCGCTGAGCCTCCCCTTCGACCAGGCCACGATGGTGGCCTCGATCTATGCGGCGACTGTCACGGCCATCGCGCTGGTCGATGCCGAGGCAACCGGGTCCGGTCATCTCATCGATGTTTCGGCGCAGGAATGCATTGCCCATTCGCTTCAAAATGCCATCCAGGTCTGGGACCTTGAGCAGCGCGTGTCGATGCGGGGCGGCGAGGGCACGCGCGATTGCTCGGAAGACATTTTTCCTTGCAAGGACGGTTTCGTCTTCGTCGCAGCACCGCTTTCGCTTGGCAGTTCGTTCAAATCGCTGGTGCGATACATGCAGGATTGCGGCCATCCGTCGGGCGGGAAGTTTGCCGAACCGCGCTGGCTTGACCGTGAATGGCGGCTGACAGGCGAGGCACGCGAAGCCTTCCGTGACATCCTGACCGACTTCCTGAAGGATTTTGATCGGGAAACATTGACCCGCCAGGCCATTGCCCGGCGCATCGTGCTGGGACCGGTCAGCCGGGTGTCCGATATCTTTGACGATCCGCAGCTCGCCTATCGCGATTTCTTTCAGATGTTGACCGTTGGTGGCCGCGAGATCGCCTTTCCGGGTGCGCCTTACAAGGTGACGCCCGAGATGTGGTCGGTCGGTCCGCCGCCTGTGCTGGGTGAACAGGAGCGGGGCCGATGAAGCCGCAATTCCTCAAGGGGATCCGCTTTGCCGACCTGACATGGGCGGGCGCCGGGCCGTTCTGCACCAAGATCTTTTCCGATTTCGGTGCCGAGGTGATCAAGATCGAGAGCACCATCCGGCTGGATTCGGTGCGCACCGGCGGCCCGTTCAAGGACCGGACTTTCGGTCTGAACCGCAGCGGCTATTTTGCCTCGCGCAACAGCGGCAAGAAGAGCGTGGTGCTGGACGTCAAGTCAGAGCAAGGAAGGCAGCAGGTCATTGATCTCATCCGCCAGTCCGATGTTGTTTCCAACAATTTCGGCCCCGGCGCCATGGACCGGATGGGGCTGAGCTACGAGACGGTGCGGGAGATCAAGCCTGACATCGTCTACCTGTCGATGCCGATGTATGGCGAGGCCGGGCCGCGCGCCGAATTGCTGGGCGTCGGCATGACCATCAGCGCAGTGACCGGCCTGATGTGGTCGACAGGCTACAAGGCTGACGATCCGGTCGGTCCGGGAACGCATTATCCAGATCACGCGGCCAATCCCTATCACGCCGCCTTTGCGGTGCTGGCGGCCCTGCGACGCCGCCGGCTGACCGGGATGGGCGCCAAGATCGACCTGTCACAGGTAGAGTCCACCATCAATTTCATTGGTCCTGCCGTCGTACGCTGCGCGATGGAGGGCAAGGACCGCCCGCAGACCGGAAACGCATCCGACGAAGCCGCGCCGCATGGCATCTATCGCTGCGCCGGGGACGATTCCTGGCTCGCGGTGACCGTGACAACAGACGAGGAATGGCACCGCCTTTCAGGGATCATCGGCCTGAAAGATGACCGCCGGTTCGCAACGGCGGCGGGACGCATTGCCAACCGCGCAGGGATTGACCACGCGCTTGGTGATTGGCTTCAAGCCCGCGATGCGGCGGCAGAGGAAGCGCACCTGCGCGCAGCCGGTGTGCCCGCCGCCATCGTTGCCAGTTCGCGCCATCTCGTCGAGCAGGATTCGCAGCTTGCCGCGCGCGGCTACTGGCAGCGCGTTGAGCATCCGGAACTCGGCAACAGCCTCTATGCCTCGCCGCCCTACCGCATCGACGGCGAACGGGTGGACCTCGCGCGCCCACCCCTGCTGGGGGAGCATACCCGCGATATCCTCTCCACGCTGTTGGGCCGGACGGACAAGGAACTCGATGACCTCGAACAAGCCGGAGTTTTCACATGAGCAAGCGCAACCGCGTCGCCGCTGTCGTCGGCGTCGGGCACTCCGACTGGGTTGGGGACTGGAACCGCGTGCGAGCGGGCCAACGACCTGACGACTGCTACGGCTATGCGGCAAGCGCGTTCCGCAATGCGCTGGCCGATGCCAACATGACGCGGAGCCAGATAGACGGGCTGATCGTCGGTCCGACAACGGCCTATGAGCGCATGGCCGAGGTCCTGCACATGAATGTGCGCTGGGGTGACCAGGCTGATGCCGTGCTGTCGGTGGCGCAGGCCTGCATGGCCATTGAAACCGGCATGGCCGACGTGGTGGCGCTGGTCTATGGCAATGACCAGCGGTCGGTCGGCACCCAGTATGGCGGCCCCCAGGCGATGGGCGGCGACATGTTCCTGTCCTATGTCTATCACGCGCCCTGGGGCATGACTTCGCAAGGGGCGCTCTACGCGCTGATGTTCCAGCGCTTTGCCGCGCTCTACGGCATTTCCGAGCGCGACCTCGGCCATGTGGCTGTTGCCCAGCGCGAAGGATCCTATCTCAATCCCAACGCCATCCAGCGCAAGCGGATCACGATCGATGACTACATGGCCGCGCCCTACATCACCGAGCCGCTGCGCCTGTTTGACTACTGCCTCATCAATGATGGTGGCGTGGCGCTGATCATTGCAGAGGTGGAAATGGCAAAAAAGCTGTCGCCGAAGCCGGTCTATATCGAGGCGCTCGGCCGCTTCGACCTCAATACCGGCGCGACCAGCCTTGAGCCCAGGCTCACCGATTTCTATCGCCCGGCCCAGCAGGCCGTGGCCGAGCAGATCTTCGGGCAGTCCGGGCTGGACCCGTCCGATATAGACGTGCTGCAGGTCTATGACAGCTTCTCGGTCCATATTCCGCTGGCACTTGAAGGCTACGGCTATTGCAAGGTTGGCGAGTCCGGAAAGTTCATGCGCGAAGAGGGCATCGGGATCGCCGGAAAACTGCCCACCAACACCAGTGGCGGTCATTTGTCCGAGAGCTACATGCAGGGCTGGAACCACCAGATCGAATGCGTGCGCCAGGCGCGCGGCGAATGCGGTGACCGGCAGATCGAGAACTGCCGCCGCGTGCACTACACCTCCGACGTGGCCGGCAAGGCCGTGTCCATCATCTACGGGGTATGACCATGGAGCCGCAAACGTCGATCACGCCACCCCGTGTCATGGGTCTTTACGACGGACCGCTCTGGCAATTGCTCAAGGAGACGGACCGGCTTCATCTGCAGTGCTGCTCGGCCTGCAGCACTTGGCGCTATCCGCCGGGTCCGGTCTGCCAGGAATGCCTGTCGCCCGAGTGCGAGTGGAAGCCGGTTTCCGGCGGCGGCGAGCTCCTGTCCTGGATCATCTTCCACAAGCAGTATCTTCCGGCCTATCCTGCGCCCTACACTGTCATCGCGGTCAGGCTTGACGAAGGGCCGACGATCATCAGCAATCTCATCGGGGATCCGCGCGAGGAAAACCCCATTGGGCGGCGCGTCAAGCTGACAGTGGTTGCCATGGAAGACGGCGTCGCCTTGCCGCGTTTCGAACTCGCCGATTAACGCCGCCACAAGTCAGGAACACGAACATGGTCAAAGCTGTACGCATCCACGAATATGGCGGCCCGGAAAAGCTGCGCTACGAAGACATCGACATCGGGGAGCCGGGTCCGGGGCAGGCACTGATACGCCATACCGCGATCGGCCTCAACTTTGCAGACACGCACAATCGCGAAGGCCGCTACCCGATGCCGAGCCTGCCGCATGTGCTGGGCGGCGAGGCTGCGGGCGTGGTGGAAAAGGTGGGAGCCGGTGTCACGGATGTGAAGGTCGGAGACCGGGTTGCCTATGCTGCGGGCGGGCCTGCCTTCCCGCCAGGTTCCTATGCCGAGGCACGCCTGTTTGATGCCAGCCGGCTGGTGCTTTTGCCCGACGAGATCGACGACAGGACGGCTGCCGGCATGATCGTGAAGGGCCTGACGGCGCAGTATCTCCTGAAGAGCGTCTATCCGGTCAAGGCTGGCGAGACGATCCTGGTCCATGCCGCTGCCGGCGGTGTCGGCACCGTTCTGACACAGTGGGCCAACTATCTGGGTGCGCGCGTTATCGGTGTTGTCAGTTCCGACGAAAAGGCGCAGATGGCGAAAGCACACGGATGCCACCATGTGCTGGTGTCGTCGCGTGACAATGTGGTCGAGCGGGTCCGCCAGCTGACCGGGGGCGAAGGCGTGCCGGTGGTCTATGACGGCGTTGGCCGCGACACGTTCGACAGTTCGCTGAAAAGCCTGCGCCCGCACGGGCTGCTTGTCTGCTTCGGCACGGCATCGGGTCCGGTGCCGCCGGTCAACATCTTTGATCTCAACCGCATGGGGTCGCTCAGCGTCACCGGTGCGGCCTTTGCCTGGTTCGTGCGCAGCCGTGGTGAACTTCTGGCCCGGTCCAACGACCTGTTTGATGTCGTGCTGCGCGGGGCCGTGCAGATCCGGGTGAACCAGACCTTCCGTCTGGCAGATGCGGCCGACGCCCATCGCGCGCTGGAATCTCGGGCGACCCAAGGCGTCAGCGTCCTCATTCCCTGACCGGAGCCATCATGACTGCTGCCATCAAGCCCAAGCATATCCCCATCCGGGAGGACTGGCTGAGACAGCACGACGAGGCCGTGATCGATCCCGGCCAGCCGATCATCGATGCGCACCATCACCTCTGGGACAAGCAGGGCAACCGCTATCTGCTTGCCGAGATGCGCGCCGATATTGATTGCGGCCACCGGGTCTTGGCCACTGTCTTTGCCGAGGGCAAGGAAGGCTACCGTGCTGACGGTCCGCCGGAATTGCGGCCATTGGGCGAGACGGAGATGATTGCGGCCATCGCTGAAGAGAGCGCGAGGGATTCGGACGGGCCGAGGGTCGCTGCAGGCATCATCGGCTATGTCGACCTGATGATTGGCGCGGCAGCGGGACCGGTGCTGGACCGTCACGTCGAAGCGGGGTGCGGCCGGTTCCGGGGCGTCCCCACACGCACGTGCACACGCCACACAAGGCCCCAGCCACGGAGTGGCTGGTGGGTTTGTTCAAAAAGCCATTGGCCGCTTGGAGCATGCCACAGGCATTGAGAGAGGACGATCAAGCGGGAGGGCCGTGCGAGTCAACTGTTGAAATGGGCAGTTAATGGGAGAGCACGCGGCGTGCGGGTGCGGGGGCGCGCGCGCACTTGAGCCGGG
>JBGSQC010000318.1:0-15346 GCA_041738295.1 Zhengella sp.
CTCGCCATGAGCGCGCCTGACAGCGCCGAGGCGCGCGATGCGCTGGCCGATTTCGAGACCCGCTTCCGCCTTGATCCGCTGGTGATGGACAAGTGGTTCACCATCCAGGCGATGATTCCCGGCGATGGCTCGCTTGCCCGCATCGAAGCGCTGCTGGTCCATCCGGGCTTCTCGCTGGCCAATCCCAACCGGTTGCGCTCGCTGATCGGGGCGTGGTCCACCGGCAACCAGACCGGTTTCCACAGGGCTGACGGCAAGGGCTACGGGCTCTTTGCCCGCATCATCCTGGAAGCCGCCAAGCTCAATCCGCAGGTTGCGGCCCGGCTGGCAACCGCACTGCGCTCCTGGCGTTCGCTGGAACCGGGGCGGCGCGACCATGCCCGCAAGGCGCTTGTCAGCATTGCAGAAGCCCCCGGCCTGCCGGTCGATGTGCGCGACATCGTGGAACGGACGCTGCATTAGCAGTTTCCGAATAGATTCCTGATTGCCACAGGGGCCGGGCGAATTCCGGCCCCTTTCATCACTTTTTTCATTTTTATGACCGCCGGGACTGGACACGGCGAATCACGAATGATTCCTTAAAGACGATTCGGGCGTGCGGTGTAGCCGGATCATCCAGCGGCAAAAAATCATTCAGGAGCCATTTCATGGCCAAGGCGGACGCGTGGCACGCGCCCGAACGGGGAATTCATGCGGGAATTTCCGGATCGGACGGCATTCAAGGCCTGAAAGGCACGGCCCGGCTTCTGGCCAAGCCCGCCTATCGCCGCCTGCTGGCGCTTGAACCGATCCTGCGCAAATCCATTCCGGCCCTGATCCTTGTCTTCCTGGCGGTGATCGCGCTGATCCGCTTCCTGTCGCTGCTCGATGATCGCGACACCACAGAACACAATGCCCGCGTCATGCTGCAACTCAATTCCGGACGGCTGGCAAGCGAGCTTTCGCAGGCGCTGGGCTCAGTGGCCACCAATGCACCGAGTGCCGCGCAAGCCCTTGCCGCGCTGGAACGGGTCAACCAGATTGGCGCGCTTTCAGGCCGCAGCCAGCTGATCGTGACGGACTCGGCGGTCAATGTGATTGCCTCCATCGGCACCAGCGAAGCCCTGGCCGGCAAGACCTTGGCGGACGTGATGACCGGGGCGCAGCCGCTGTTCCTGTTTGGAGAGCGCGCCGGGGTGATGACCGTCGAATTCGAAGGCGAAAAGGCGCTCGCCGCCATGGCGTTCACGCCGGGGCGCAGTGCCGGCGCGCTGATGGTGGTGCCCGAAAGTGCGGTGCTCAAGGAATGGCGGCGCGAGGCGGCGCTGAATGTCACCCTGTTCGTGACCACGGCAACCGTTCTTTTCGTGATCCTCTATGCCTATTTCGGTCAGGTTTCGCGGGCGGGCGCGGCCGACCGCATGTATGCGGAAGCCCATCGCCATGTGGACACGGCGCTGATGCGCGGGCGCTGCGGCCTTTGGGATTGGGACATGGCGCGGGGCCGCATGTTCTGGTCGCGCTCGATGTACCAGCATCTGGGTTACGAGGCCTGCGAGGGCATGCTCTCCTTCGGGGACGTGGCGGCCATCATCCATCCCGACGACGGCGATCTCTACGAAATCGCCAACCGGATCGCCTCCCACGAGATCGACCAGGTGGACCAGGTGTTCCGCATGCGCCATGCCGATGGCCACTGGGTGTGGATGCGGACCCGCGCGCAGGTGGTCGATGCGGACTCGCCCGATGTGCATCTCATCGGCATTGCCGTGGACGTGACCGAACAATACCGGCTGGCAGAAGCCTCGGAAGCCGCCGACATGCGCCTTCGCACCGCCATCGAAAGCGTTCCGGAAAGCTTCGTTCTCTGGGACGCCAAGGACCGGCTGGTGCTGTGCAATTCCAAATATCTGGAGCACATGGGCCTGACCGACAGCGATGTGCAGCCGGGCACCTCGCGGGCACGGGTGGAAGCGCAGATGACCGCCTTTGCCTCTGACAAGCGCATGGCGACGGCCTCGGGTGGTGCCACCTATGAACGGCAGCTGGCCGATGGCCGCTGGCTGCAGGTCAACGAGCTGAAGACACGCGATGGCGGCATGGTGTCGGTCGGCATGGACATCACTGCGCTCAAGATCCATCAGGAGCGGCTTGTCGATGGCGAACGCCGCCTGATGGCAATGATCCATGACCTGTCGATTGCCCGCAAGGGCGAGGAAGAACGCACCCGCGAACTGGAAGAGACCAACCGCAAGTTCCTCGTCGAGCGCGACCGCGCGGAGGCTGCCAACATCGCCAAGTCGGAGTTTCTCGCCAATATGAGCCATGAGCTGCGCACACCGCTCAACGCCGTGATCGGGTTCTCGGAGATGATGCAGTCAGGCCTGTTCGGCCCGCTCGGCTCCGACCGCTAGGAGGAATATGTCCACGATATCCACCAGTCCGGGACTTATCTGCTCAATGTCATCAACGACATTCTCGACATGTCGAAGATCGAGGCCGGGCGCTTCACCATCGAGCGTGAAGTCTTCGACGTCTGCCCGCTGATCAACGAGACGGTGAGCATGGTGGGCATGCAGGCGCGCGCCAAATCCATCGAGGTGGAAACCCGCATCTCGGAGAACATGACCATTGAGGCCGACCGGCGCGCACTGAAGCAGATCGTCATCAACCTCTTGTCAAATGCCGTGAAATTCACCGGCCAGGGCGGTCGCATCCAGGTGCGCGCGCGCAAGACCGGCGATGCCATGACGCTGACCATCGAGGACAATGGCTGCGGCATTCCACATCAGGCTCTCAAGAAGCTCGGCCGGCCCTTCGAGCAGGTGCAGAACCAGTTTTCCAAGAACCATGTGGGTTCCGGCCTTGGCTTGGCCATCTCGCGCTCTCTGGCGGAGCTGCATGGCGGCGCGCTGAAAATCCGCTCCAAGGAGGGCAAGGGCACGATCGTCTCCGTGCGCATCCCGCATCTGGCCGAGCAGGTCTCCAAGGCCGCCTGAAATTTTGCCTGCCCTGTCAACTGAAAGCCCCGGCGGATTTCTCCACCGGGGCCTTTTTCTGACTGGAGGTCAGGCTAGTTAAGGATCAGAGTTCGCCCTTGTCGTCGTCCATCATCGGGCCGCGATGCATGCCCGGTCCGCGCTCGTCGCCCCAGCCGCGGTGCATGCCGAAGCCGTGGCGGTTTTCCAGTTCCTTCTTCTCGACCTTGCCGTCGTCATTGTCGTCCATCATGGCGAACATCTTCTTCTGGCGCTTCTCCACCTCTTCGGTGGTCAGCGTGCCATCACCATTGGTGTCGAGGCGCTTCATCATGCCTTCGGCCATGCGCTCTGAACGCTGGCGCTCAATGGCGGCGGCGATCTCGGCAACGGTGATCTTGCCATCCTTGTCGGTATCGACCAGCCCGGCCTTGCCGTTCATGATGGCGGTAAATTCCTCGAAGCTCACATCGCCGGACTTGTCGGCGTCGGCCTTGTCGAACATCTCGTCCATGCGCTCGGAACCGCGCATGCCGGGGCCGCGCATGTCATCGCCACGCATCTGGTGTTGGCGGTCGCCATGATTGCCCCAGCGATGGCCGGAATAACGGTCGGATGCCACGGCGGCGGTGCCGGCGAGCGCTGCGAGGGCTGCAAAGGCCAGGGCGTATTTGGCGGTCTTGTTCATGATCTCATCCTTGATGTGGCGTGCCTTGCGGCGCTGCGGGTCAAACGGTTTTGGTCAACCGCGATGAGTTCAAGATAGGAACCCCAACCTTACGCCACCATGTCCGGCGGATGAATTCTTGGTAATGAAGCGCGCCTGGGCCCAATCCGGCCAGGCAAGCAGACACGCTCAATTGCGCATGATCTGGCGGAAATGGGCGCGCACGGTCTTTTGCGTTTCGCGCAGATGCGCATCAAGCACGCCCATGTCCGGCAGGTTGGCGCTGCGGCAAAGCAGGTCGGCGAGGCCCGGCGGCAGGGTCGCCATGTCCGGCTCTCCCTCGATGCACAGGCGCAAAACCTGTGTCAGCGACAGCAGCAACAGATGGGCTTCGGCCAGCTCATCCCTCGCCTGAGGGCTGGCAAATGCCGGATCAAGCTGCGACAGGATGTCGTGCGTCGCGGTAATCAGTGTTGCATTGGCTTCCAAGGTCACGTGCTGGGCCTTGGCACCGGGCACGATGGCTCCGGTGAGGCTTGCCACCTGCGCGATGAATTCCAGATCAATCAGCCCGCCTTCGGCGAGCTTCAGGTTCCAGTGGTTTTTTGCGGGCTTTTCCTTTTCGATCAGTGCGCGCATGTCGCGGGCTTCCTTGCGGATTTTTGCCGGATCGCGGTCAAGCGCCAGAATGGCGGCCAGTTCCTCGGCCACCCTTTCGGCCAACCCCTCATGGCCCGCAACAAAACGCGCCCGCGTCAGCGCCATGTGCTCCCAGACCCAGGCTTCGGTCTGCTGGTATTTGGCAAAGCTGTCCACATGGGTGGCGACCGGACCCTTGTTGCCGGACGGGCGAAGCCGCAAGTCCAGTTCGTAGAGCACGCCTTCGGCGGTGGGCGCGGAGACAGCAGCAATCAGCCGCTGGGTCAGGCGGGTGTAATAGTGGGACGGCCAGAGCGGCTTTTCGCCATCGCTTTCGCCGGCATCCTCGTCATGGTCATAGAGAAGGATCAGGTCGATGTCAGAGCCTGCGGTCAGTTCGCGCGAGCCGAGCTTGCCCATGCCGAGAATGCCGACGCGGCCACCTGATATGCGGCCATGGCGGCGGGCAAATTCCTCTTCCGTGGCGGTCAATGCGGCGCCGACCGTCAGGTCCGCCAGATCGGAGAAGGCCTTTCCGGCGCGGCGCGCATCAATGGCACCGGTCAGGAGGCGGATGCCAATCAGGAATTTCTGCTCGGCGGCAAAGATGCGCAGCCTGTCCAGCACTTCCTCATGCAGGCGCGTTCCGGCGAGAAAGGCATTGAGGCGGGCTTCCAGATAGGGCTTGGTCGGCAGTTCAGAGACGAGCGCGGGATCCAGCAGGCCGTCGAACACGTGCGGGCGCCGCGTGATGACGGCCGCCAGGCGCGGTGCTGCCCCCATGATGGTGGCGAGCAGTTCCAGCAGCGCCGGATTGGTCTGGAGCAGCGAGAAAAGCTGGATGCCGGCAGGCAGGCCGGCAAGAAACTCGTCAAAGCGCAGCAGCGCCTCGTCGGCGCGCCGTGTTGCCCCGAAGGTCTTCAGCAGGGCCGGCGTCAGCTCGGTCAGGCGTTCGCGCGCTTCGGCTGATTGGGTGGCGCGGTAGCGGCCGAAATGCCAGGTGCGGATCACCCGGCACATGTCGGACGGTCGCTCGAAGCCGAGCGAGGACAGCGTGCGCAGCGTGTCAGTATCATCATCCTCGCCGGTGAAGACGAGATTTCCGACGCCGCCCGAAAGCTGCGGAGCGGTTTCAAACAGCGCGGCGTAATGGCCTTCTACCTGCTTCAGGGACGCCAGGAACCGATCAGAAAACGCCTTGCGATCCTTGAAGCCCAGCATGCGGGCGATGCGCTCCACGCCCTCGTCATCCTCGGGCAGATTGTGGGTCTGCTCGTCGGCGACGATCTGGATGGCGTGCTCGACCTCGCGCAGGAACCAGTACTGGCCTTCCAGCACTTGCGCCGCCTCCGGGCTGATCCATCTGCGTGCCGCCAGCTCATGCAGCATGGGGATGGTCTGGCGGCCGCGCAGTTCCGGGAAGCGGCCACCGGCAATCAGCTGCTGGGTCTGGACGAAGAACTCGATCTCGCGGATGCCGCCGCGCCCGAGCTTCACATTGTGGCCGTTGACGGCGATCACGTCATGGCCGCGATGGGCATGGATCTGGCGCTTGATCGAATGAACATCGGCGATCGCCGCATAGTCCATGTATTTGCGCCAGACATAGGGCTGCAATTCCTTCTGGAAGGCATTTGCCGCCTCGATATCACCGGCCACGGGACGCGCCTTGATCATGGCGGCGCGCTCCCAGTTTTGGCCGCGCCCTTCGTAATAGTTCAGCGCTGCCAGCACGGGCACGGCGAGCGGCGTGGAGCCGGGATCAGGCCGCAGGCGCAGGTCGGTGCGGAACACATAGCCATGCACCGTGCGCTCCTACAGGATGCGCACAAGGCGGCGCGTCAGGCGCACGAACAGGTCCGAGGCATCATAGGGATCGGTGATGGCAGGGGCTTGCGGATCAAAGAAGACGATGAGGTCGATGTCGGAGGAAAAGTTCAGCTCATGGGCGCCGAGCTTGCCCATGCCGAGGATGATCCAGCCGGAGCCGGTTTCCGGGTTTTCCGGATCCGGCAGCACCAGCTTGCCAGCCTCATGGGCGTCGCGCAGCAGGAAGCGGATGGCGGCACCAATGGCTGCGTCGGCGAGGTTGGAGAGCCGCACCACGGTTTCCGGCGCGTTGCCGCCATGGGCGAGATCATCCAGCGCGATGATGGCATGGGCTTCGCCCTTCAGGCGGCGCAGCACCTCCATCAGGCTGGTTTCGCTGACGCCGTCTGCTGTCGCTGAGGCGCGGATGTCTGACAGCAGCGTTTCCAGCCGGGCATCGATGCTGCCGGTGCGCAGATGCTCCAGCATGGTGATGGTGCGGCGGATGCTGTCGCGCAGGAAGGACGAAAGGTCGAGAATGGCGGCGATGAAGGCTGCGGCTGGCGACTTGCCCTTGAGCAGCTTTTCGAGATCAGCCAGCCCGGCTTCGCCTGCCCTTGCGGCCATGTCAGCCAGTTCGGCGCTCGCATGGGCGGCATCGAGAGGCACGAGAACCGGGAACGGCTCATCCATCCAGGCGCCATCCCTTGCGCGCGGCTTGCCTTCCCCCATGAACACCCCTCCCGACAGGACTCAGAACACCATTTCGACGCACAGTCCGGGATTGGCATCGGTCAGGTCAAGCCGTCCGCCGTGGAATTTCATCACGGCCTTGGCCATGGAGAGCCCGAGGCCGGAGCCTTGCTGCGTCCGGCTGGCTTCCAAACGCACAAACCGTTCGGTGACGCGATCCCTGTCTCCCGCCGGGACGCCGGGACCATTGTCACAGACAGACAGCACCGGCCTTCCACCCTTGGAGGCGAGCGCAATGACGACACGGGCGGTGCGCCCCTCCCCGCCTGCATATTTGATGGCGTTGTCGACAATGTTGGACAGCGACTGGCCGATCAGCTCGCGGTTGCCGTTGACGGTGAGTTCCGCCAGATCGCCCAGGACCAGCTCGAGGCCCGCCTCCTCTGCCAGCGGCTCGTAGAGCTCGCAGACATCACGGGCGATGGCGGCCAGCGACACCTCCTCCTTCTCGTTCATGGCGTTGCCCGCCTCAAGGCGGGAGATCATCAGGATGGCATTGAAGGTGCGGATGAGCGTGTCGGATTCGGCAATCGTGGCATCGAGCGCCGCGCGATACTCGTCCTGGGTCTTGGCGCCGGAAAGCGCTGCCTCGGCGCGGTTGCGCAGGCGGGTCAGCGGCGTCTTCAGGTCATGGGCAATGTTGTCGGCCACCTGCTTCAAGCCGTCGTTCAACTCGCCGATGCGGTCAAGCATGGTGTTGAGATTGGCCGACAGGCGATCAAACTCGTCATTGGAGCCGGAGACGGGAAGTCGGCGGGCCAGATCGCCGCCCATGATCGAGTTGCTGGCCGACGAGACGGCGTCGATGCGCTTCAATGCGCGCCTGCCGACGAAGAACCAGATGAGGAAGCCGCCCGCCGCCATCATGGCGAGCGCCAGGATCAGCGCGCGTCGAACGATCAGCCGCAGGCGTTCCGGTTCGCCCAGATCGCGGCCGACCAGCATGACCAGCCCATTGGGCAGCGCGAAGACACGCGCCAGCGCATGATGCTCCTTGGCCGACGTGCCATCCTCGCCATAGCGGACATAGGAGAAGGGCCGCTCGGTCCAGCCGAGCTTGCCCAGAATGCGCGGATCAAGGCTTTCGACATTGCCGGCCAGGATGCGGCCGGCGGGATCGGCGATGAGGAAGAGGCTCGCTCCCGGCTGGCGGGCACGCTGGTCCACCGCGCGCACCAGGCCGGTCAGCCCCGATGTCTGGTAGGTGAGATCAATGGCTGCGATCTCGTCTTCGATGGACGAGCGCGTCTGGCCGCTCAGCATGCGCACCGAGAGCGACGTCATGTACATGACGAGGACCACGGCGCAGGCCATGAACAGCAGCAGGAACAGCGCCGAAAGGCGCGCAGCCGTGGTGTTGAAAATCGCCGGCAGGCGCATCACTCAGCCTGCCTTCAGCATGTATCCGGCACCGCGGATGGTGTGCAGCACAGGCGTCTCGAAGCCACGCTCGATCTTGGAGCGCAGCCGCGACACATGCACGTCGATGACGTTGGTCTGCGGGTCGAAATGATAGTCCCAGACATTTTCCAGCAGCATGGTGCGGGTGACCACCTGTCCGGCATGGCGCATCAGATATTCCAGCAGGCGGAACTCGCGCGGCTGCAGCAGGATGTCCTGGCCAGCCCTTTTGACTGTGTGGGACAGCCGGTCCAGTTCAAGATCGCCGGTGCGGTAGACCGTCTCGTTGTCGCGGGAATTGCGGCGGCGCGAAAGCACTTCGACGCGGGCCAGCAATTCGGAAAAGGCGTAGGGCTTGGTGAGGTAGTCGTCGCCACCGGCGCGAAGGCCGGTCACCCGATCATCGACTTCACCGAGAGCCGACAGGATGATCACCGGGCTTTCAATGCCGCGCGCCCTGAGGCCTGCGATCACCGACAGGCCGTCGCGGCGCGGCAGCATGCGGTCCACCACCAGGATGTCGTAATTGCCGGTCTCGGCAAGGGCAAAGCCGGTGTCGCCGTCACCGGCCACATGGGCGGTGTGCCCGGACTCGTCAAACGCCTTGGCCAAATAGTCGGCGGCTTCGCGATCATCTTCTATGACAAGGATTTTCATGGCTTTGCTTCTAACGCAAATGCGTTGCAATCGGGAATGGTTTCTTGGTGAACCGGATATGGAAACGGCAGCGGGAGGGATCCCCCGCTGCCGCGCGACGTCCAGGTGGGTGGTCCCGGATGGCCGCTTCTCGACGCCCCGCCGGTCCAGAGGGGGGAGAACCGGCGATGCTGTGAGATCAGCCGGAGTGTTCCGGCGGCCGTGAGATCAGCCGGGAAGAACCGGCAGTGCCACGAAGCGGTTGGCGCCGTTGCGCTCCACCTGCAGCAGGATCGCCTTGCGGCCCGCCGTTGACGCAGCCTTGGCGGCCGTGTCGATGTCGGCGGCGGCCTTCACTTCAGCGGAGTTGACCGAGAGGATGCGATCGCCTGCCTCAATGCCGCGTTCACCAGCCTCGCTGCGCGGATCGACATCGGTCACGACGATGCCCTTGCCGTCATCAGACGGGGTCACGGTCAGGCCAAAGCCCTCCAGCACGCTCGGCTCGGCCGGTGCGGCCGGTTCCTGGTCAGGCGAAAGAGCAGCCTGCTTCTCGTCCTGCGGCATGGAAGCCAGCTTGACCTTGAGCGTGGTGGCTTCGCCGCCGCGCCAGATACCAAGCGTGATTTCGCTGTCGGGATTGTATCCGGCGATCTTGCGGGCAAGGTCACGCGGGGAGGCAATCGGATCATTGTCGACAGCCGTGATGATGTCGCCTGCCTTGACGCCTGCTGCCAGAGCCGGGCCGTTGTCGGTAGGCTGGGAAACCAGCGCACCCTTGCCGTCGGCAAGGCCAACGGATTCGGCGATTTCCTTGGTCACCGGCTGGATCTGAACGCCAAGCCAGCCGCGCTCAATGGTGCCGTCCTTCATCAGGTCTTCAACGATGGACTTGGCGGTAGAAGCCGGAATGGCAAAGGCGATGCCGACATTGCCGCCGGACGGCGAGAAGATGGCCGTGTTGATGCCGATGACTTCGCCCTTCAGGTTGAAGGCCGGGCCGCCGGAATTGCCGCGGTTTACCGCCGCATCGATCTGGATGAAGTCGTCATAGGGACCTGCACCGATATCGCGCCCACGGGCCGAAACGATACCGGCGGTGACAGAGCCGCCAAGGCCGAAGGGATTGCCGACAGCCACGACCCAATCGCCAACGCGGATGGCATTGTCCTCGGCAAAGGCGACATAGGTGAACTTGCGATCACCATCGACCTTCAGCACGGCTAGGTCGGTGCGCGGATCGGAACCGATGAGCTTGGCATCAAGCTCGGTGCCGTCATCCATGACGACAGTGTAGGCCTGGCCATCCTTGATCACATGGTTGTTGGTGACCAGGAAGCCATCCTCGGAAATGAAGAAGCCGGAGCCCTGGGAAGAGGGACGCAGGCGCTTGGGTCCGCGCTGGTCGCCCCGGCGCTCTTCGCGACGCTCGGCGCGATTGTCACGATTCTGGCCGCCGCGGAAATCACGGTCACCCTCGCCGCGGAACTCGCGGAAAAAGCGGTTGAGCGGATGATCCTCGGGGAGATTGTCCATGCCGGGCATGCCCGGAAGATTGAAGGAGAAACCATTGTTTTCGACCGGCTGGACATCGGTCTTCACGCGAACGGAGACCACGGCAGGCGAAACTTTCTCGACCACATCGGCAAAG
This sequence comes from Zhengella sp., assembly GCA_041738295.1. Classification (GTDB taxonomy): domain Bacteria; phylum Pseudomonadota; class Alphaproteobacteria; order Rhizobiales; family Rhizobiaceae; genus Zhengella. The sequence continues at coordinate 10,514 of JBGSQC010000318.1, forward strand.
CCCGGAGCGGCAGGCGCTTCAACGCGCACCGGCTCGGCGAAGGCGGGAGTGAGGCCGGACAGGGTGGAGACGCTGGCAGTGCCCATGATGGCAAGCGCCGCCACAGTGGCCATCAGCGGACGGCGGAAGCGGGAGAATGACGCGGTGTTCATGAAGGGAGATCCTTTTCCTCGATCGACGCCCTGTGAGCGCCTTGGGACAAGATCTAGGGCGCGGCACATTACCGCGCCATTTCCGCTGCATGAAACTTTGGTAATGTTGGCAGGAGCCGATGCGGCATGCCCTCGGGTTTACGATGGTTTGGAAACTGACGTGACAACCTTCGAGGCATGCTCGAGCGTGCGGTGAACCGGGCACTTTCCGGCAATTTCGGCCACTTTGTCAGCCAATTCGTCGGGCACGCCGCCTTCGATCTCGATCACCCGGTGAAACCGGTCGATGCGGCCACCCTTTTGCTTTTCCTCAGCCGTGCATTCAGCGCAATCGGCGGTGTGCACCTTGGCATGGCTGACATCGACGGTGATCCGGCCCAACTCGATCTTCTTGTGGTTGGCATACATCCGGAGCGTCATCGCCGTGCAGGCACCCAGGGCCGCCGAAAGGAAATCATAGGGCGAAGGGCCTGTGTCGTCGCCGCCGACCTTCACCGGCTCATCAGCAAACAGGCGATGGCGGCCAGCAAGAACCGTGTTCTGGAAGGCCCCCTCGCCGGTTTCCGACACGCGCACATGTTCATGCGCGTTTTCCCCTTGCGGCTTGTCATCAGGGAGGTAGCGCGACACCCAGCCGGCGATCACCGCAGCGGCAAAGCGCGCGTCTTCGGGCCGCGTCAGCAGATGATCGGCATGATCAAGCGAAATGAAGCTCTTGGGATGGCGGGCCGCACCAAAGATGGCGCTCGCATTGTCGATGCCGACCACCTCATCGACCGGCGAATGCAACACGAGCAAGGGCTTGCGCATGGCGCGCACCGCATCGGCGATGCTTGCTTGCTCGACGTCTTCGACAAATTCACGGGAAATGGTGAAATGACGTCCTGCCAGTTCCACATCGGCCTTCCCCTCCTGCCTGATTTCCTCAAGCGAGGGATGGAAACTTCTCAGGACATGGGCCGCATCGGCCGGAGCGCCAATAGTAACAACGGCTTTCACTTCAGGAATTGAGTGTGCCGCGACAAGGACGGCTGCGCCTCCAAGCGAGTGGCCGATCAGGACCGAAGGCGACTCGAAATGATCCCGCAAATAGTCCGCCGCTGAAACCAGATCGCCTGCATTGGAGGAAAACCCGGTGGAAGCGAAATCGCCTTGCGAATGTCCAAGACCGGTGAAATCGAACCGCAGCACGGCAATGCCTGACCGGGCGAGATCAGCGGAAATGCGCCGGGCTGCGGCCAGATCCTTGGAGCAGGTGAAGCAATGGGCAAACAGCGCATAGGCGCGGACGGGACCGTCGGGGAGATCCAGCCGGGCGGCGAGCGCTGCACCGGAATGGCCCGGAAACTCCAGTTTCATCGTCTTGGCAGCCATGGAAGGTCTCCTACGGGTTCTTTCACGAAACCCTAGCAGACCCCATCAATCCCGGCGGTTCAAGATGTCGTCAAGTCGCGCCGTTTCCTCTGCCGTCAGTCCGGCAACGGATTTCCTGCGCCCACGCTTCATTCCAAACATCACAACCAGCAGCCCGCCGCCAAGGAGCGCCACCGGAGCACCCCAAAGCAGGATGGTGCGCAAGGAGAGCGTCGGCTTGAGCAGCACGAACTCGCCATAGCGGGAGACGACGAATTTCATCACGTCCTCGTCGCTGTCACCGTTCGAAATGCGCTCGCGCACCAGGACACGAAGGTCTCGCGCAAGCTCGGCATCGGAATCATCAATCGATTGGTTCTGGCAGACGAGGCAGCGCAGACCTGCAGAAAGGTCGCGGGCGCGCTTTTCCAGCGCAGGATCGGCCAGGACCTCGTCAGGGCGCACCGCGTGGGCAGCACCTGCTGACAACAGCAGCGGCAAGGCGGCCAGCAGGGCAAGGAAGAACCGGCGCATGCTCATGCCCCGGCCCCTGCTGCCTGTTCCGGCATAGAGCCTGCTGCCTTGCGGCGCGTCGGGGCGCCAACCCTCAGCCGGCGGTCGGCGAGCGAGGCCAGTCCACCGATGCACATCACCACTGCTCCAAGCCAGATCAGCGTGACCATCGGCTTGTACCAGACGCGAACGACCTGATCGCCGTTCGGTGCAGGATCACCAAGGGCGATATAAAGCTGGCTGAAGACATAGGTCTTGATGCCCGCTTCGGTCGTCGGCATTCCGCGGGCGGGATAAAAGCGCTTGGCCGAGGAGATGGTATCGATTTTTGTGCCTGCCGCGTTGAGCAGCGAGAATTCCGCGCGCTCATCGGAGTAGTTCGGGCCTTTTTCCTTCACCACGCCATCAAAGCGCAGAGTCTGCCCGGCAACAACCAGCGTGTCGGTTGGTTTCATCGTCACGATGTTTTCGGTCTCGAAGGTCAACACCGACACGACGCCGAGCACTGTCACGCCAAGGCCGAAATGGGCAAGCGCCGTGCCGAACACCGAACCGGGCAAGCCGACGAGACGGCGGATCATGACTGAAGGAGCAACCTTTCCCAGCCCGGCCTTGGTGGAAAGATCGGTCAGCGCTCCCAGCATGAGCCATGCCGCAAGCGCAATACCAAACGCGGCAAGAAGGCTTGAGCGGTCAACAAACAGCAGCACGGCTGCGCCAACAGCCAATGCGACGCCAAAAGCCAGCATCAGGCGCTGACCGACGCCGGCAAGATCGCCGCGCTTCCAGGCGAGCAGCGGACCAAAAGGCACCGCCATCAGCAGTGGCACCATCAACGGACCGAAGGTGAGATTGAAGAAGGGAGCGCCCACGGAAATCTTCTCGCCGGTGACAGATTCCAGCAGAAGCGGATAGAGCGTGCCGATCAGCACGGAGGCGGTTGCCGTGGTCAGGAACAGGTTGTTCAAGACCAGTGCGCCCTCACGCGAAACCGGATGGAAGACGCCGCCTGCCCGCAAGGTCTGGGCGCGGAAGGCAAAGAGCGCCAGCGATCCGCCGATGAAGATCATCAGGATGGCAAGGATGAACACGCCACGGCTCGGGTCCGATGCGAAGGCATGGACGGACGTCAAGACGCCGGAGCGCACCAGGAAAGTGCCAAGCAGCGAAAGCGAGAATGTGATGATGGAGAGCAGGATCGTCCAGATTTTCAGCGCCGAGCGCTTTTCCATGACGATGGCTGAGTGAAGCAGTGCCGTGCCCGAAAGCCAAGGCATGAAGGAGGCGTTCTCGACCGGATCCCAGAACCACCAGCCGCCCCAGCCGAGTTCGTAATAGGCCCAGTAGGAGCCCATGGCGATGCCTGCGGTCAGGAAGATCCAGGCCGCAAGCGTCCATGGGCGAACCCAGCGCGCCCATGCCGCATCGATGCGCCCGTCAATGAGGGCGGCAATGGCAAAGGAAAAGCTGATGGAGAAGCCGACATAGCCAAGATAAAGCAGCGGCGGATGAATGGCGAGGCCGATGTCCTGGAGGATCGGGTTGAGGTCCTGGCCTTCAACCGGCGCATCGGCCAGACGCGCAAACGGGTTGGAGGTCAGCAGGATGAAGAGCAGAAAGGCGCCGCTGATCCAGCCCTGCACGGCCAGCATAGTGGCGCGCAGCGAAGCCGGCAGGTTGCTGCCAAACATCACCACCAGCGCGCCAAACAGCGCGAGGATGAGAACCCAGAGCAGCATGGAGCCTTCGTGGTTCCCCCAGGTGCCGGAGATCTTATAGATCAGCGGCTTCAGCGAATGGGAGTTCTCGAAAACGTTCTTCACCGAGAAATCTGAAACAAGGTAGGCCTGTACCAGCACGGCAAAGGAAATGGCGATCAGGACGAAGGTGGCGATGGTGGCAGGGCCAGCGACCGCCATCAGGCGCTCATCGCCGCGCCGCGCCCCGATGATGGGCAGCGTGGACTGGATCAGCACAACGGCAAATGCCAGCACCAGTGCAAAATGTCCGGCCTCGACCATGGTCCCTCACTTCAGGCGGACTGAGCCCGCATCAGTTTTTCTGTTCACCTTGCCATACACCCTTTTCCTTCAGGCTGTCGGCGACTTCCTTGGGCATGTAGTTTTCGTCGTGCTTGGCCAGCACGCTGTCGGCAATGAAAATGCCCTCCGGGCTCATCTTGCCTTCGGTTACGACGCCTTGGCCTTCGCGGAAGAGGTCTGGCAGGATGCCTTCATAGGTCACTTTCACCGTCTTGATGGTGTCGGTCACCGTGAAGCTCACCTTGGTGCCTTCATCGCGCTTGACCGATCCATCCTCGACAAGGCCGCCAAGGCGCATGCGCTGGTCAGCCTTGGCTTCGATGCCGGTCAGGTCAGACGGCGTCACGAAGAACACGATCTTCTGGTTTAGCGCGACCAACACCATGGCTGCGGCCAGTCCCAGAAAGGCGGCCGCCGAGGCGATGATGGTCAGACGTTTCTGCTTTCTTGTCATGACAGGCCTCAATTCCTTGCATCTGCGGCGGGAAGGCCGAGTTGCCCGGCAAATGCATCCACGGCCGCAAGTTTCTCTGGTTCGCCCTTCAGCGCATCGCGGGCACGCGCCAGCGCGCTGCCGGCTTCATCCTTCTTGCCCATGACGGAATAGGCGCGGATCAGGCGCAGCCAGCCTTCCATGTCGCCGGGATTGTCCTTCAGCTTGGCATCGAGCTGTGCAACCATGCCCTCGATCATCGCTTGGCGATCGCCAGCGGACATGTCCTTGGCAGCGTCGACCTGCTCGGCGGTCGGCCCGGGCGCTGAGGGCGCAACGG
>JBGSQC010000324.1:0-9513 GCA_041738295.1 Zhengella sp.
GGTCGCTCATCAGGCTTGCCCTTCCTCGGAGCGGCGCTTGACGCCGCGCGTCTCCAGTTCAGCCAGTTCGCGGCGGCGCGCTGCCATATCGGCGAGGATCCACCAGACCAGAAGGCCGATCACCAGCACTGAGATTCCGTAGGCAGCGAAGACATAGGCATCATGGTTCATGGCTTTGTCCTCAGCGGTCCGCGCGGCGCGCAGCGATGCGGCGCATGGCGATGACGCGGCGGCGCCAGATTTCCGTGCGCATGGCCAAGAGGTGCAGCGCAAAGAACAGCACGGTAAAGCCAAGCGCCATGATCATCAGCGGCCACAGCAGCGAGGCATGGATGGTCGGCCCGTCCATGCGGAAGACCGCCGCAGGCTGGTGCAGCGTGTTCCACCAATCCACCGAGAACTTGATGATCGGAACATTGATGAAGCCGACCAGCGTGACGATGGCCGCAGCGCGCGCTGCCTTGATCGGATCATCAATGGCGCGCGTCAAAGCGATCACGCCGAGATACATCAGGAAGAGGATGAAGACAGACGTCAGGCGCGCGTCCCAGACCCACCAGGTGCCCCACATCGGCTTGCCCCAGATGGACCCTGTGACCAGCGACAGGAAAGTGAAGGCCGCGCCGATGGGTGCTGCTGCCTTGGCGGATACATCGGCCAGCGGGTGCTTCCACACCAGCGTTCCGATGGAAGAAACCGCCATCACCGAATAAATCATCATCGCAAGCCAAGCGAACGGCACATGAATATACATGATGCGGACGGTCACGCCCTGCTGGTAGTCCTCCGGCGCGGTGAAGCCGAGATAAAGGCCGACCGCCAGAAACAGCAGGGCAATGCCGGTCAGCCAGGGGATCAGCCGTTCGGCGATCTGGATGAAACGGGTCGGGTTGGCCAGTCGTGAGAACCAGCCGGGCTGCTTGGCAGTGGAAATTGGTGTGTCGCTCATGGCAGCTTCCATACCCTTTTGGCCCCGGCTGCGCAATTGACCGGCATCAATGCGGCACTCACAAGGCCGTCAAAAGCCTGCGTCAGTCTGTCCCGCCCTTGAGCGCTGCAGCGGCAGCCACCGGACCCAGAACGGCAAAGAACATCGTCAGCGCGCTCATGATCAGGAAGGGCGCCCAGAACGGGTCGGGATCGTTGACCGCGCCATAGGCTGCCGACACGCCAAAGATCAGTACCGGGATGACGAAGGGCAGGATCAGCACCGAAACCAGCAACCCGCCGCGCGGCAGCGCCACGGCGACAGCGGCTCCCACCGCACCGATGAAGGTGATGGCAGGCGTGCCGGCGGCAAGCGTCAGCGTTGCTGCGCCAATGCCAACCGGCTCCATGTTCATGAAGAGCCCGAGCAGCGGCACCGCCACCACCAGCGGCAGCACGCTCGCCGTCCAGTGCGCCAGGCATTTGACGAAGATGATCAGCGCCAGCATGTGGCGGTCGCCATTCATCAGGATGAGATCGAGTGCACCGTCCTCGCGGTCCGCTTGGAACAGCCGGTCAAGGCCCAGCAGCGCGGCCAGCAGCGCACCGATCCACAAAATGGCTGGCCCGATGCGCGCGAGCAGGTTCATGTCGGGGCCGACGCCGAACGGGATGACCGCCACGACGGTGAGATAGAACAGCAGCCCGACCAGCGCGCCGCCGCCAGCCCGCACACCGAGTTTCATGTCGCGGAGGAACAGCGCCAGCATCAGGTGTGGTTCCCCATGTCCAGCGTGCCGACGGTGTCGAGCCCGAGCGGAATGTGGGTGGCTGCAACGATGATGCCGCCATCATCCATGTGCGCGCGCATCAGCTCGGCGAACTGGCGCTCCGATGCCTTGTCGAGACCGGCTGTCGGTTCGTCCAGCAGCCAGATGGGACGGTAGCTGACAAGCAGCTTGGCAATCGAGATGCGCCGCCGCTGCCCGGTGGAGAGATAGCCGAAGGGCAGGTGGCCAATGGTATCGAGACCGACCATCTCGAGGGCTTCGGAAATGGAGAGATGCGGCATGCCGCTGAACTGCTGCCAGAAGGCGAGGTTCTCGGTGACGCTCAGCGCCGGCTTCATGGCGTTCTGGTGGCCGAGATAGTGCGTGGCGGCAGCAACCGTTGGGAAATCCTCGGTCGCGCCTTCCAGCGTGACCTCACCCTCGGCGGGGGCCAAAAGTCCGGCCACGATGCGCAGGAAGGTGGATTTGCCCGAGCCATTGGCACCGGTGATCACCAGCCCTTCGCCTTCTCCCAGCGAAAAGCTGATCCCGGCGAAGATGATCTCGCCGCCCCTTTCGCCCGAGACGCCTTGCGCCACCAGTCGCATCTGCCCGTTCCCCGTCCTGACTGCTGCCAAATGCAGTGCGCCATCAGGCTTTTTTTCGCAATGCAAAAATATGCCTTTGGTTGATCTGGAATCCTTCTACAAAATTCCCTATAAGCCCGGCAACCATGCCAGCGGCCGGTATGGAAACCCTTTTTTGCGCCGAACCCGGAAGCCCTTGCAACCCAAGGATTTTCGCGGGGCGGACAGCGGAAATGGCCGTACCCGCACCTGTACCGCACGTCAAAAGTGCATCCAGGCGTCCGTTCCGTTTCGGCACCAGACGAGAACGAGGTCGCACGTGTCAAAGTCTCTCGACAGCTTCAATTGCCGCCGCACGCTCACCGCTGCAGGCAAGGAATACGTCTATTACGATCTGAAGGTCGCCGAACAGAACGGTCTTGCCGGGGTCTCCCGCCTGCCCTTCTCCATGAAGGTGCTGCTGGAAAACCTGCTGCGCAACGAAGATGACCGCTCGGTCACCAAGGCTGATATTGAAGCGATCGCCGCCTGGATCAACGACAAGGGTACGGCTGGCCATGAGATCGCCTATCGCCCGGCCCGCGTGCTGATGCAGGACTTTACCGGCGTTCCGGCTGTCGTCGACCTCGCAGCCATGCGCGACGGCATCAAGGCGCTGGGCGGTGATCCGCAGAAGATCAACCCGCTCGTCCCCGTCGATCTCGTCATCGACCACTCGGTCATTGTCGATGAATTCGGCAACGCAAACGCCTTTGCCCGCAATGTGGAGCTGGAATATGAGCGCAATGGCGAGCGCTACCGCTTCCTGAAGTGGGGCCAGCAGGCGTTCAAGAACTTCCGCGTCGTGCCGCCCGGCACCGGCATCTGCCATCAGGTCAACACCGAATATCTCGGCCAGACCGTGTGGATCCGCGAAGAAGACGGCGAGACGGTTGCCTATCCCGACACCTGCGTCGGCACCGACAGCCACACCACGATGATCAACGGCCTGGGCGTGCTCGGCTGGGGCGTCGGCGGCATCGAGGCTGAAGCGGCCATGCTCGGCCAGCCGGTTTCCATGCTGCTGCCGGAAGTCATCGGCTTCAAGCTCACCGGCAAGCTGACCGAAGGCGTCACCGCCACCGACCTGGTGCTCACCGTCGTGCAGATGCTGCGCAAGAAGGGCGTCGTCGGCAAGTTCGTGGAGTTCTTCGGCGACGGCCTCGACCATCTTACCCTGTCCGACCGTGCCACCATCGGCAATATGGGACCGGAATATGGCGCGACCTGCGGCTTCTTCCCGGTTGATGGCGAGACGCTGAACTATCTCAACATGACCGGCCGCGAATCCGACCGCATTGCGCTGGTCGAAGCCTATTGCAAGGCGCAGGGCATGTTCCGCACCGCGGGCAACGCCTTCCCGGTGTTCACCGACACGCTGGAACTGGCCCTTGAGGATGTGGTCCCGTCCATGGCAGGCCCGAAGCGCCCCGAAGGCCGTGTCTCGCTGAGCGGCATTGCAGCCGGCTTTGCCGATGCGCTGGTCAAGGAATACAAGAAGGACGCCGCTACCGCCGACCGCCGCTACGAAGTGGAAGGCACCGACTTTGATCTCGGCCATGGCGACGTTGCCATTGCCGCCATCACCTCCTGCACCAACACTTCCAACGCCTCGGTGCTGATCGCTGCCGGCCTTGTTGCCCGCAACGCCAACCGCCTTGGCCTCAAGCAGAAGCCTTGGGTCAAGACCTCGCTGGCCCCCGGTTCGCAGGTCGTTGCCGAATATCTGGAAAACTCGGGCCTGCAGAAGGAACTCGACCAGATCGGCTTCAACCTGGTCGGCTTCGGCTGCACCACCTGCATCGGCAACTCCGGCCCGCTGCCGGGCCCGGTCTCCAAGACCATCAACGACAAGGGCCTGATTGCTGCCGGTGTGCTCTCGGGCAACCGCAACTTCGAAGGCCGCATCTCGCCGGACGTCCAGGCCAATTATTTGGCCTCGCCACCGCTGGTTGTTGCCTATGCGCTCGCCGGCACGGTCACCAAGGACCTGACCAAGGAGCCGATCGGCCAGGACAAGAATGGCAAAGATGTCTTCCTGAAGGACATCTGGCCGACCTCTGCCGAAATCCAGGAATTCATCGCGAAGTATGTCACTCGTGACCTCTTCCAGTCCAAATATGCCGACGTGTTCAAGGGCGACGAGAACTGGCAGGCGGTCAAGGTGCCCGACGGCGAGACCTATGCCTGGGACGACAAGTCGACCTATGTGCAGAACCCGCCTTACTTCGTCGGCATGGGGCAGAAGGCCGGTACCGTCTCCGACATCAGCAAGGCCCGCATCCTTGGCCTGTTCGGCGACAAGATCACCACCGACCACATCTCGCCTGCCGGTTCCATCAAGGCTGCTTCGCCCGCCGGCAAGTACCTGATGGACAATGGCGTCGCCGCCGTGGACTTCAACCAGTACGGCACGCGCCGTGGCAACCACGAAGTGATGATGCGCGGCACCTTTGCCAACATCCGCATCCGCAACTTCATGCTGGGCGAGAACGGCAAGGAAGGTGGCTACACGATCCACTATCCGTCCAAGGAAGAGATGTCGATCTACGACGCCGCCATGAAGTACCGCGATGAAGGCACCCCGCTGGTGGTCTTCGCCGGTGGCGAATATGGCAACGGCTCCTCGCGTGACTGGGCGGCCAAGGGCACCAACCTGCTCGGCGTTCGCGCCGTCATCGCCGAGAGCTACGAGCGCATCCATCGCTCCAATCTCGTTGGCATGGGGATCATCCCCTTCGTCTTCACCAATGGCCAGACGTGGAAGTCGCTTGGCCTGAAGGGTGACGAGACCGTCTCGATCGAAGGCATTGCCGACATCAAGCCGCGCCAGATCGTCAAGGCTGCCGTCACCGGCTCGGACGGTTCGGTCCAGACCGTGGACCTGCTCTGCCGCATCGATACGCTGGACGAGCTCGACTACTACAAGAACGGCGGCATCCTTCAGTACGTGCTGCGCGATCTGGCTGCCTGATCGCTGCCATCCTCATGACCAACAAGGACCGCCGGGAGAAATCCCGGCGGTCTTTCCATGAAGAGCCGGGTGAGGCACATGCCGGAAGGTCACGCAATCGCCCGCAAAACTCACCCCATCGTGACTTCCTGTTGAGGTGGCTTTCTCCCTATAGTGAGCCAGTATCCCTCTCTCCAGGGCCGGAGATCATCGTTTTGAACCCATTTCGCACCGGATTAATCGCTTTGGCGACCCTTGCAGGGCTGACATTTGCAGCCGAGGCAGGGTCAGGCCGCAAGGTTGTCGTAGAGCTTTTCACTTCGCAGGGCTGCAATTCCTGCCCCAAGGCCGACATGTTCCTTGCCGAGCTCGCCGAGCGCAACGACGTGGTCGCTCTTGGCTACCATGTCGATTATTGGGACTATCTCGGCTGGAAGGATACGCTGGCCCAGCCGGAAAACACCATGCGCCAGGAAGCCTATCGCAAGGCGCTGGGCGCCAATTCCAAATACACCCCGCAGATAGTGGTCAATGGATCAGAGCATGCCATCGGATCCGACCGGGCCGCCGTCAACGCGCTTGTCTCAGCCGCTCTGAAGGAGACGGACACGACCGTGGACGTGTCCATGCGCATGGAAAAGGACAAGGTGGTGATCACCGCCGGCAAGGCCCCGGGAAACCGGCGCGAAGCCAATCTCGTTCTTGTCTATCTCGGCGAGCCGCAGGAAGTCGAGGTTCGTCGCGGCGAGAATTCAGGTCGGACGATCACCTATGTCAATCCGGTGCGCGGCTTCACGTCGATCGGCACTTGGACTGGCGAGGAAATGCGTGTGGAACTGCCGCTCAGCGAATTTGCCATGCATGATGCCGGCGGCTGCGCGGTGTTCCTTCAGGAAACAGATTCGGATGGGAGCCCCGGCGCCATCATTGCGGCGTCGCATTGGAGCAAGAAAAAGGCCGGCCTGTAACCGGCAGCGTTGCCAGTTGCAGGCCGGCGATTGCCGGACAGTCAGCAAAGCCACCCGCTTTCCGCTTGGTGGCAGAGTGGATCAACCGGGAGCCTTCCCATGGGCGGGGGGGCTGGGGTAATGGTCAGGACACCCGGTTGAACCGTCTCAGGCAACACGGGCGATGGTCGCGGTCCAATGCGGCGTGGACTTGACGCAAAAAAGGCCGATATGAGGCAATCTTCGCGACGCCGATCACTTTGCCTTACAACCGTGACGCACCTGGATCACCCATTTCCTTTGCCGCCTTGCATTTTTCGGGCTTTCAGGTCACGCTTCGTGCAGTGGCAATCATGAGCCGGGAATACGGCATGGACGATGGCGGTCATCCGCTCCACCATGATGACGGGAACAGCCTGATCCCCCTGGCAGAGGCGAGGCGGCGGCGCGAAGCCTTTCCCGTCACGTTTCACCGGACCGAACTCGACCGGATCCTGCGCATCTATTCGGTGATGGTGGCGGCCAATGAGTGGCGCGACTATGCCATCGATCATTCGCCGGATCGCGCCGTGTTCTCCGTCTACCGGCGAACCAGCGACGTGCCGCTTTACCAGATCATCAAGGAACCGAGGCTGGCGCAAAGGCAGGGCGCATGGTCGGTGATCTCCGCAGACGGCCATGTGCTGAAACGCGGGCATGAGCTTGTCCGTGTTCTCGCCGCTTTCGACAAGCCGCTGAAGCTGATCAAGTCCTGAGCGGCTCCCGGTCCGGGTCAGTCGCCGTCCCGCCGTTCAGCGTCAGCTGCATGAGCGTGGTATCGAGCCAGCGGCCATGCTTGTAGCCGGAGCCTTCCAGCACGCCGGAATGCCGGAAGCCGGCCGACTCGTGCAATTTGACCGATGGCGCATTGTGCCTGCCATCGCCGATGACCGCGACGACCTGGCGAAATCCCTGTCGTTCGCAGGCCTTCACCAGATGGTCTATCAGCTTGCGACCCAGACCCATGCCTCGGGCTTCAGGGGCGAGATAGATGGAATCCTCGGCCATGAAGCGATAAGCAGGCCGCGCCCGGAACGGCCCGGCATAGGCATAGCCGAGCACCCGTCCGCCTTCCTCTGCCACAAGATAGGGATAGCCCTGCGTGGTCAGCCCTTGGAAGCGCTTCGTCATCTCTGACAGGTCGGGAGCATCCAGCTCATAGGTCGCCGTCCCGTTGGCAACAGCCTCGGCATAGATGGCGGTGATGGATGTCAGGTCGGCGGGCGTGGCAAGGCGGATGAGCGTCATGGGATGGCGTGTCCGGTACAGGAATGAGGCCTTCTTCTTACGGCCTTTCCGGCAAAAGAAAAGGGCGGCCTTGCGGCCGCCCTTCCCGGTACGATTTCACTGTGCCGCTGGATTATTCGCGGTTGCCCAGAAACTGCAGCAGGAACATGAACAGGTTCAGGAAGTCGAGATAGAGGCGCAGCGCACCCATGATGGCCTTGCGGCCGCCCGTCTCGGCGTCGTCACCGTCATAGTACATTTCCTTGATCTGCTGGGTGTCGTAGGCGGTGAGGCCCGAGAACACAAGCACGCCGATCACCGAGATGGCGAACTGCAGCGCAGACGATCCAAGGAAGATGTTGACGATCGAGGCGATGATGATGCCGAACACGCCCATGATCAGGAACGAGCCCATGCCCGACAGGTCACGCTTGGTCGTGTAACCGTAGAGCGACAGCGCACCGAAGGCCGAAGCCGTGATGAAGAAGGTGCGCACGATCGAGGTTTGCGTGTAGACGAGGAAGATCGTCGACAGCGACAGGCCGACCATGGCGGCATAGATCCAGAACGTCGTCTGCGCCGCAGCCACGCTCATCTTGTGGATCCTGAAGCTCAGGAAGAACACCATCGCAAGCGGGGCAAGCATCACGACCCACTTCAGTGGGCTGGCGAACATCAGCTGGCCGAACTGGGTCAGCTGGCCGTCCTGAACGGCGAAATTGAAACCACCCCAGGCAGCCAGGCCGGTGATGGCAATGCCAAGCGCCATGAGGTTGTAGACCTTGAGCATGTAGGAACGCAGGCCGGCGTCAATTGACGCGTCTGCATATCCCTGGGTGCCGGTCCGCATTTGAGTATTGCGAAGATCAGCCATTTTGTCCTCTTTGCATTTGTTCCGTCCGGTGTCCGGCAGGTGCTTTCACACCTTTCGCCGAGGCGCCGCTGGCGGAACTCCAGCATGCCTGTGCAACAATATGTGATCACTTTGCGCCGGGAACAAGACCTGCCGGCCCGATTCTCGCGTTCATGTGATCATAGATGGCCCTGCTGTCCGCCAAATCCCTCTTTCGGTTAACGCCGCTCAAAGCGTGCGGAGCACGGGTGCAGCCTTGTGTCCCAGAACCCGCCATGTACCGAGAAGGCCGAAGCCGACCGTCAGCACCAGCGCCACGACGATGGTGGCAACCGCCACTTCCGGCAGGAACACCGCTTCAAGACCCATGACGCGCGAGACCACGGTCCATGCTGCAAAACCGCCCGCGACAAGCGCAAACAGCGCGGTAGCCAGGCCGATCAGCAAATATTCGAGACTGAAGGCGGTGATCAGGTCGCGCCGCGTCGCGCCCAGCATTTTCAGCACCACCGCATCATGAACGCGCGAGCGGTTGGAGGCTGCAAGCGCACCGGACAGCACGAGGACAGAAGCGATGAGAGCAACCGAAGCCGCCGCCCGGATGGCAAGCGCCAGTTGCCCGACCAGTCGGTTCACCACATCCAGCGCGTCCTTGACCCGGACCGTCGTTACCGCAGGAAAGGCCCGCGTGACGGCGTTGAGGATGCGCCCTTCGCCTTCGCTGGCCGTTTCCTTGTCGGTCAGTGTCGCAAGCCAAGTGTGCGGCGCGCCCGACAGCGTGTTGGGCGAAAACACCATGACGAAATTGATGCCGAGCGATTCCCAGGCGACTTCACGCAGATTGGCGATCTTGGCCGAAATGTTGCGGCCGAGCACATTCACCGTCACCATGTCACCGACCACAAGGCCGAGTTCGCTGGCTTCTTCCGCCGAGAAGGAGACCAGCGGCTCGCCGGAATAGTCTTTCGGCCACCATTCGCCGCCCACAAGGCGGGAATTTTCCGGCAGGTTCTGCGCATAGGTCAGGCCACGGTCGCCGCGCAGCACCCAGGCCGCTTCAGGCGGAATGGTCATCTGCGTCACCGGCGTTCCGTTGAGCGCAATGATACGCCCGCGCAGCATGGGCACGCGGATCAGCTTGCCATCCGGGGCTTGTGCTTTAACCAGTTCT
>JBGSQC010000331.1:0-2325 GCA_041738295.1 Zhengella sp.
ACCATGATCGCCAATTCGGTGGACCTGCCCGGCCACCCGGCCATCACGCGCGTTGCGGCGTGCGAACTGTCTCCCGACAGCGATCTCGGCGACCGGCTGGTCACCACCGGCGTCGGCCCGCTCACCGCGCGCGAAACGCACACCGCCCTTGCTTCAGGTATTGAACGCGCGGAAAGCTTCATCAAGCGTGGGCTTTGCGGCGCGGCCCTCCTTGCGCTGAACGGCGAGACCCACCATGCAGGCCGTGGCCTTTCCCTGACCGGTTCCGCCGGTCCATCACCCTTTCTGAACCCAACTGCCCCGGAGATCCTCCATGCCTGACTTTCCCGTCCGCAAGATCATCACGCTCGTCGAGGAAATCCTGCATGAGGGCGGCACTGCACCCGCAACGCCCCGCCTGCGGGGTGCGGTGATCGCCATCGTGAAGAACCCCTTTGCCGGCGGTTATCACGGCGAGTTGCAGCCTGCCATGGAAGACCTCAAGCCGCTGGGCCGCATGATGACCGAGCGCCTGATCGCCGCACTTGGCGGGCTGGACGGCATTGACGGCTATGGCAAGGGTGCCATTGTCGGCGAGGCTGGAGAGACCGAACACGGTGCGCTCTGGCATGTGCCGGGCGGCTATGCCATGCGCGAGCGCCTCGGCGAGGCCAAGGCCATCGTGCCATCCGCGATGAAGGTGGGCGGCATGGGCACGCATCTCGACGTGCCGCTCGGCCACATCAACGCCGCCTATGTGCGCAGCCATTTCGATGCCATCGAGGTCTCGGTGCCGGACGGCCCGCGCGCCAACGAGATCGCCTTTGCGCTTGCCATGGCGAAGGGTCCACGCATCCATTCGCGCATGGGCGGGCTGGAGACATGGGACGTCAAGGGGCTGGACGGGCTGCGGTGATCCAGCCCTGACAAAAAACATGAAAAAAGCGGGCCAAGCCCGCTTTTTTGCTAATTTATCCGCAATCTCTTTTTAGTCGACGAAGGCGCGCTCGATCACATAGTCGCCGGGCTTGGAATTGGCGCCCTCGACAAAGCCGCGCGCTTCTAGAATGCGCTTCAAATCCATGTTCAGGCCCATCGAACCGCAGATCATGATGCGGTCGGATGCCGGATCAAGCCCGCGCTCGCCCAGATCCTCAAACAGCTTGCCGCTCTCGATCAGGTCGGTGATGCGGCCCATCTGTGCCGTCTGGTCGCGCGTGGTGGTGGCATAGTGGACGAGCTTGGCGGTCGCCTCTTCGCCCACCAGCAAGTCCTCCTTTGCCTGTTCCACGAGGTCGTAGCCATATTGCAGCTCGGCCTCGAGGCGGCAGGTGTGGGTCAGCACCACCTCGTCGAATTTCTCATAGACATCCGGCTCGCGGATCAGCGAAGCGAACGGCGCGATGCCGGTGCCGGTCGACAGCATGAACAGGCGCTTGCCGGGCAGCAGTGCATCGACCACCAGCGTGCCGGTGGATTTCGGCTTCATCAGCACCGTGTCGCCGACCTTGATCTTCTGCAGATGCTCGGTCAGCGGGCCGTCAGGCACCTTGATCGAATAGAATTCCAGTTCCTCGTCCCAGGCCGGGCATGCCACCGAATAGGCGCGGAACACCGGCTTGGCGGCGTTCGGCAGGCCGATCATGACGAACTCGCCGGAGCGGAAGCGGAAGCTTTTCGGCCGCGTGATGCGGAAGCGGAACAGCCGGTCGGTATAGTGCTGCACCATCACGACCTTCTCGGCGAAGGTGTTTGCCGGAATGGGAAATTCCATTGCCGGGGTCTCTTCTGCCATCCCGATTGCCGCCTGTGCGCCTGTCATGCCTGATCGTCCTCTGGTCGAACCGTTTGCCTGCCATCCTGTCCTGACAGCGCGGGCAACCTATTCCATGTGACGCCTTGCGTACAGTGATCAGGTCACATCCCGATGCGCGAACGGGAAACAGAATTCGGCAGAACGGCGGTTCTTCAAAACCGGCATCCTGCCTGCATCTTATCTAGCACGGGTTTTCAGGCTGTCATCTGATGCAGATCAAACCAGTAGCGGGCGCGTGCCGGGGCCATGTGCCGCACATAAGCGGCAAGGCGCGCGATGCGTTCCGGTTCGGTTGCGTGGCCGGCCTTGGCTGCAATCATCTCCCAGACGGCGAGGAAGGCGAGCTGCCCGGTCAGTTCCATGAAAGGCTGGGCAAGCTCCGCCGGATCGGATGACGCCAGCACCAGCGCGCGGGCCCGGTCCCAAAGCGCCTTGGTCTCGGTGAGCTGGCGCGAGGCAGGCGCCGCCTCGACAAAGCGGGCAAAGGCATCGGCTTCCGCGCCGCCCTTGTTGCGCAGCATGCGGGTGGC
>JBGSQC010000305.1:0-3574 GCA_041738295.1 Zhengella sp.
GCGCGAATTCTCAAGCCTTGCCGGCGAACCGCCGACGGCCTGGGCCCGCCGGCTGGCGCTGACCGACAGCCGGCTGACGCGTCCGCTGGACGATCTGGACGCCTGATCGCTCTGGTAACAAATCTTCAAGCCGACGCTGCCGCGCTTCGCGCATAGTGGCGCATGCAGCAGCGAGAAGGAGTCTTTCCGTGACCGACCGAAGCGAAATCGAGGCGCCGCGCCTTTATCCGACGATGCGCTGCCGGGATGCCGAGGCCATGATCGGCTGGCTGAAGGACGCGATCGGCTTTTCCGAACGCGTCGTCTACCGCAACGGCGGCACGGTGCAGCATGCCGAACTCGCCTGGAGGTCGTCGATCCTGATGCTCGGCCAGGCCCGCGACGACGAATACGGCAAGCTCGTCGGCGACATCGGTGGCCGCCGCACGGATGCAATCTACATGGCCGTCGACGACCCGGACGCCCTGCACGAAAGGGTCAGGGCCGCCGGCGCCAGGATCGAGATGGAACTGCACGACACTGATTATGGCAGCCGCGACTTCGCCTGCCGGGACCCGGAGGGCAATCTCTGGAGCTTCGGCACCTACTGGCCAAAGACAAGCGAGAAGCCGCTGCAAGGGTGAGCGGCCTGGAGCGGGATGAATTCAGCTCGTGACGTCGACGGCGGGCGCGGCCTTGGCGCCGCCCTTGGAGACGCCGACCAGCGCCGGGCGCAGCACGCGCTCGCCGATCACGTAGCCGGCCTGCATCACCTGGATCACCGTCTGGGCTGGAACGTTCGGGTTCGGCACCTCGAACATCGCCTGGTGGAAATGCGGGTTGAAGCGTTCGCCTTCCGGGCTGATCTTGCGCACACCATGGCGCTCCAGCGCCGTGGTCATGTCACGCCCGGTCATTTCAACGCCCTCGATCAGCGCCTTGTAGCCCGGCTCCTCAGAACGGCGGGCGTCTTCCGGCGTCGATTCCAGCGCGCGGGCAAGATTGTCGGCAACGGCCAGCATGTCGCGGGCAAAGTTGGTCACCGCATAGGATTTGGCATCAGCCACATCGCGCTGGGCGCGCTTGCGCAAATTGTCCATCTCGGCGGCAAGGCGGAGAAAACGCTCCTTGAGGTCGGCATTTTCGGCTTCGAGCAGGGCAAAGGGATCGGGCGTCTCGGCCGCAGCCTCCGCGCCAATCCCTGCTTCTGTCGTTTCAATGGTTTCGTTGGAACCTTCGTTCATGTCTCTGGGTCCTGTACGCTGTTCACGATCGTGGCCCGGATATCGAACTTGGGAACGCGAAAATCAAGGGTTGATTGGAGATTGCCTCATCTGCAATCAGCGGATCATCCGGCTGATCACCTGCGCGGTGTAGTCGACCACCGGCACGATGCGCGCATAATTGAGCCGCGTCGGACCGATCACGCCGAGCGCGCCGATCACCCGGCTGTCGGCATCGCGGTAGGGTGCCACCACCAGCGAAGAGCCGGACAGCGAAAACAGCTTGTTCTCCGAACCGATGAAGATGCGCACGCCCGATCCTTCCTCGGCAAGGTCAAGCAGCTGCACCAGCCCTTCCTTGGTCTCCAGATCATCAAACAAATGGCGCAGCAGGTCGAGTTCGGCCTGTTCGGTGACGTTTCCCAGAAGGTTGGCGCGGCCGCGCACGATGACGCGGGCGGGAAGCCCGTTGTCGTCGCCCGCCCAGATGGCGATGCCCTTGCGCACCAGTTCCGCCGAAAGCGTATCAAGCGCCGCACGTGTCTCGTCCATCACCCGGGCAATTTCGGTGCGGGCCTCGCCGAGCGTCCGTCCCCTGATATTGGCATTGAGAAAATTGGAGGCCTCGACAAGCTGCGACTGGGTGACGCCGGCGGGAAGTTCGACAATGCGGTTCTCCACGTCGCCAGACTGGCTGACCAGCACTGCCAAGGCCTTTCCGGGTTCGAGCCGGATGAACTCGATATGCTTAAGCGGAACTTCCGCCTTGGTGGCAAGAACCACGCCCGCGCCTCGCGTCAGGCCCGACAGCATCTGGCTGGCTTCCGTCAGCATGTGCTCGATGGTCCGCCCGGCCGGCCCGCCCGCGACTTGGGCGTCGATCAGCTTGCGCTCATCGTCTGACAGCGAGCCGACCTCCATGAAGGCGTCGACAAAGAAGCGCAGCCCCGCCTGTGTCGGCAGGCGACCGGCCGAGACATGGGGCGAATAGACCAGCCCCAGATACTCCAGATCCGACATCACATTGCGGATGGTGGCTGGCGACAGGCTCTGCGGCATCAGCCGCGACAGGTTGCGCGAGCCAAGCGGCTCACCATCCTTCAAATAGCTTTCGACGATCAGCCGGAAAATGTCGCGGGAGCGAAGATCCATCGCTTGCAGCGGCGTTTCCGTCACGGTCTTGTTCATTTCACTTTCGCCTCCGGCGCTTGAGCCACTATAGCGTTGCGGGCTGCGAACTCAACGATCCGTGACAACAGCGGCCGGGCCTGATTTCCTTTGCCTCGCAAGGCTGCGAAGGCTAAAAGCCCGCAAACATCACCTTGAGGCTTTGGTCCGCCCGAAGCCCGATCCCGGAAGGAATTTCCATGCGACCCTCCAAGCGCCAGCCAGACGAGATGCGTGCCGTGCTTTTCGAGCGCGGTGTTTCCAAACATGCCGAAGGCTCCTGCCTCGTCAAGTTTGGCGACACCCATGTCCTGTGCACCGCCTCACTTGAAGAGCGCGTTCCCGGCTGGATGCGCAATTCCGGCAAGGGCTGGGTGACGGCGGAATATGGCATGCTTCCGCGCTCCACCGGCGATCGCATGCGCCGCGAGGCATCATCCGGCAAGCAGGGTGGCCGCACACTGGAAATCCAGCGCCTGATCGGCCGCAGCCTGCGCGCCGTCGTCGACCTGCAAGCGCTCGGCGAACGCCAGATCACGGTGGACTGCGATGTCATCCAGGCCGATGGCGGAACCCGCACGGCCTCCATCACCGGCGGTTTCATTGCCCTGCACGAGTGCCTGAGCTGGATGGAAGCGCGCTCCATGATCCGCGTCAAGGACGTGCTGAAGGATCATGTCGCGGCCATTTCCTGCGGTCTTTACAATGGCACCCCGGTGCTTGATCTCGACTATCTGGAGGATTCCTCGGCGCAGGCCGACGCCAATTTCGTCATGACCGGCAAGGGCGGCATTGTCGAAATTCAGGGCACGGCGGAAGGCGAGGCCTTCAGTCAGGACGAGTTCGCAGCGCTGATGGATCTGGCGCGCAAGGGCATCACCAAGCTGGTCGGCCTGCAGCAGATGGCAATCGGCTGATGACGGCCCGCCCGCTCGACACCCGCGAAATCGTCGTTGCCACCCACAACAAGGGAAAGCTCGCCGAAATCCGCGACCTGATCGGCCCCTTCGGCTTCGAGGCGAAGTCGGCTGGCGATCATGGCCTGCCCGAGCCGGAGGAGACCGGCACGACATTCGAGGAAAACGCCGCCATCAAGGCGCTGGCCGCAGCGCGTGCCACCGGGCTTCCGGCGCTGTCGGATGATTCCGGCCTGTGCGTCGATGCGCTGGATGGTCAGCCCGGCGTCTACACCGCCGATTGGGCGC
>JBGSQC010000356.1:0-7592 GCA_041738295.1 Zhengella sp.
CCACGCCGAGATTGGTCTCCGGCAGTCCGAGCGATGCGCGCGGATGGGCAATGCGCTTGTCACAGACCAGCGCGATTTCCAGCCCGCCGCCCAAAGCCGCGCCGGATATGGCGGCGATCCACGGCTTGGTGCAGGCTTCAATGGCATTGAGCGCATCGGGCAGATGCGGCTCCAGCGGCGGACCGTCAAATTCGCGCGCATCGGCCCCGGCAGCGAAATTGCCGCCTTCGCCGGTGATGACCACGGCGCGGATGGCGGCATCAGCCTCGACCACCGCCAGTGCATCCAGAAGTCCCTGCCGCTCGGCGCGGCCAATGGCGTTGACCGGCGGATTGCTGAGCGTGACCAGCGCGACAGTTCCGCGCTTTTCGATCGTGACTGGCATCGTCCCTCCCTTGAAACCGGTTCTTTCCGGCCCTGCTCCGTCAATCGCGGCGACACTATCCCGTCAAGGGTATGGCGCACAGGGGCGTTGCGGAACTTTCCAAGATAGTGCATTATGCTGCATATATTTCAAGAGAAAACGAAGGAGCCCTGCACTTTAAGCGGCTCCATGAACGCACTCCACGCGCTACCTCTTGGTTTTTGTATTATAGCGCATCATTCGAGGGAAAATGCCATGATCTGGGACACGACAAGGGACATCACGCTTGAGGTCGCCAGCGCAAGGCTCAACGGGCGCTGCTTCGGCCCCTCGCCTGAAAATGCGCCAACCCTCGTGCTGCTGCATGAGGGGCTGGGATCAGTCGCGTTGTGGCGGGATTTTCCTGAGCGTCTTGTTGCGGCAACCGGCTTCGGTGTCTTCGCCTATGACCGGCGCGGCTACGGCCGCTCGTCCTCTTTCCCGGCGCCCTGGACACTCGACTACATGAAAGACGAGGCGGTGGATGTGCTGCCCCATTTACTGGATGCCATCGGCTTTCGGCGCGGCGTGCTGCTCGGCCATTCCGATGGCGCGTCGATCGCCACGCTGTATCTCGGCAACGTATTCGACACGCGCGTGCGCGGGCTGATCCTGATCGCCCCGCATTTCTTTACAGAGCCCGAAGGGCTGGCGGCCATACAGCTGGCCCGCACAGCCTATGACGAAGGTGACCTGCGGGCGCGGCTGGCGAAATACCACACCCATGTGGATGATGCCTTCAACGGCTGGAACCAAGGCTGGCTGACACCGGAATTTGCCGGCTGGAACATTGAATATGCCATAGACGAGTTGCGCGTGCCGGTTCTCGGCATCCAGGGCCTTGCCGACCAGTATGGCACCATGGCGCAGATGCGCGCTCTGGAAGCCCGCACCTACAGCCCCTGCGAAATTGTTGCCGTGGACGGCGCGGCGCATGCCCCGCATTCCGAAAAGCCGGACCTTGTGCTGGCGCGCATTGCCGGATTCCTTGCCCATCTCGAGACTTTCGAGCAAGCGGACGTGGCAATTCCGGCCCCGGCCTGAGCCTTGAGCGCAGCCACAAAGTCAAAAGGCCTGCCCTTGAGGCAAGCCCTTCATTTGTCACATGATCTGGGAATTTAATGGCGCGAGTGACGGGGCTCGAACCCGCGACCTCCGGCGTGACAGGCCGGCACTCTAACCAACTGAGCTACACCCGCGCATTTGACGTCCATGCCGTTTCCGGCGGCGTCGTGGTGGCTGATTAAGGCCTGCCGTGGAGCGTGTCAAGCGCCTGCAAGCGCTTTGTCGAATGAAAA
This sequence comes from Zhengella sp., assembly GCA_041738295.1. Lineage (GTDB taxonomy): Bacteria > Pseudomonadota > Alphaproteobacteria > Rhizobiales > Rhizobiaceae > Zhengella. Next base: position 1,702 of record JBGSQC010000356.1, read on the forward strand.
ATTGGCCGGGCATGCGAAAGGCGCAAACAGGCGGTTTTGACTTGCGCATGCGGCTTGAAACGCATAAACCGCTGCGGCGCGCGTGAAACGCACAAGGGCGATTAGCTCAGTTGGTAGAGCGCCTCGTTTACACCGAGGATGTCGGGAGTTCGAGTCTCTCATCGCCCACCAGATCCCCCAGCATCTCACTTGATCGTTGCCAGCACCTCGCGGAACTGCGGCTCCATCAGCATGGCGCCCTTGGCGCTCAAATGGTCGCCGTCGCGCCAAACCGGTTCACCGGCCCGCATCAACGCGCATTTCACTTCGTCGCAAAGGCTGGAAAAGACCGGCCGGTAGTCGACATTGGCATAGCGCTCAGCAAGGCGCTGCAGCACCGGCTCATAGGTGGCGCGCTCGGCAGCATAATCGGCGCGGGCGACAGCCGCATTGTCCAGCGTGCCCTCCCCGTTGCGCCAGAGGATGCGCATCTGGGTGCGCAGGTCGAGGCTAGAGCCTGTCGGGTTGTCATCGAGCAGGATGAAACGGCGATCCGGGAAGGCTTCAAACAACCTCGCAAGCCCGCCCTCCGCCGCCTTGGCACTGTAGGCCGAACCGGAGCCGTCATATGAATCGTCATACCAGAGAGACCCCTTTTCCCGGTAGGAATTGCCGGTCATCTGGTGGCTCCAGAAACCGGACAGGATCACCGTGCGCACATCCGGCATGTCCCGCAGAAAGCGTGAGAATTCCTCGGCGCGCTTGACATAGCCGGGATTGCCCTTCTTGGAGACGCCGGGCATGGGGCGGAAGCCGGCCGCGGTAAACTGATATCCCCGCACGCCGGTGGCAGTCGCTGCAGCATGGATCGCCGGGCTGATCGCATCGGCATGGCTGTCGCCGACCAGCACGAAGACCGGCGTGGTCTCGCCATCGCCTATCGTGCAGTAGTCGCCGGCTGATTTGCGGCGCTTCAGGTTGCGATGGCATTCGCGGCGGTCATGGCGGAAGTTCTTCGGCGCCAGCAGCCGGCGTTCGCTGGCCTCCAACCGTTTGTCAAATCCGTCGACCGAGGAAATGCCGACTGAAATGATGGCCAAGGCCGCAGTGCCCACTGTAGCTGCGGCAAAGATCCGCTTTTGCGAATTCAGCCATTGCCCGGTGCGCACAGGCGTTTCGACCAGACGCAATGACAGCCAGGCCAGCAGGACCGACAGGGCGACAGCACCAAGGCTCTCAGCCGTGCTCAGTGGCTCGGCTCGGCCATAGCCGGCGAAGACCAGAACCGGCCAGTGCCAGAGATAGAGCGAATAGGAAATGGAGCCGACAAAAACCAACGGTGGCAGGGCCAGAAGGCGCGATACAGGACTGGCAGGCGCGGCAGCGCCCGCCCAGATGAGAAGCACGGCTCCCAGCACAGGCGGCAGAGCGGCAGCGCCCGGAAAAAGCGTCTCGGGAGAATAGGTGAACACGGCATAGGCGATCAGCGCCAAGCCGCCCAGTCCGGCGGCAAGCGCCGGCAAAGTCAGCCGCTCGGGCGCTGTAGAGACGCGGCCGTGCAGGGCAATGGCAAGGATGGAACCAGCCAGCAATTCCCAAAAACGGGTGTGCGTCAGATAAAAGGCGGCTTCCGGCTCCGTGCGGACCACCAGCACCGATACGACGAAAGACAGGACTGCCAGGAAGCCCAGAAGCCCGAGGAGCCTCGCCTTGCCGGGCAGGAAGCGGTGCGCGGCCATCAGGATCAGCGGGAAGACAACATAAAACTGCTCCTCAACGGCCAGCGACCAGGTGTGCAAAAGCGGGAACAGCTCGGCTGCTTCCATGAAGTAGCCGTTCTTGGATTCGAAAAACACATTGCTGAGGAAGACTGATGCCCAAAGCGCGCTCTTGGCCAGATCCTCGAAATCCATCGGAAGCAGGAACCAGGCACCGGCAGCCAGTGTCGCCGCCATCATCACGAACAGTGCCGGAAAGATGCGCCGGATGCGCCGCTCGTAGAAGCGCAGGATGGAATAGCGGCCTTCCGTCATTTCGTCATGGATGATCGAAGTAATCAGGAAGCCGGAGATGACGAAGAAGACATCGACACCGACAAAGCCGCCGGGAAAGCCCAGACCCGCATGGTAGAAAACCACCGGGAGCACGGCAACCGCCCGCAACCCGTCAATGTCTGCGCGATATTTCATGGCTGCCCCACCTGATGCGATGCACAGCCTCTTACCCGAAGGCTGGCATGCCGCCAAGCGGTCGTGGTGTCAGCCTGCTGCAATTACCTCGAAGCGGTCGACATCGACCATGCCATGGTCGGTGATCTTCAGATGCGGGATGACCGGCAGGGCGAGGAAGGCCAGTTGCAGGAAGGGCTCTTCCAGCGTGACGCCGAGCGAACGCGCGGCTGCGCGCAGCGTCACCAGTTCGTCGCGCACTGCCTCATGGGGCTTCAGGCTCATTAGGCCGGCGACTGGCAGCGCCACTTCGGCCAGAACGGTGCCGCCGGAGACAACAACGAAGCCGCCCTCGATCTCGCCCAGCCGCGTGGCTGCCAGCGCCATGTCGCCATCATCAGTGCCGACGACCGCGATGTTGTGATGGTCATGGCAGACGGTCGAGGCAATGGCGCCTTTCTGTAAGCCGAAGCCCTTGACGAAGCCTGTGGCGAGATTGCCGTTCTTGCCATGGCGCTCCAGCACAGCGATCTTGACGAGGTCGCGCGCGGTGTCTGCCGTCTTCAGTCCGGCGGTGAGCGGCAGGTCCTCATGCAGATGATGGGTGATGATCTTGCCGGGTTCGATGCCGATCACATGGGTGAGGGCATTGTTGGAGCGGTGGGCGAAATCGGCCGCCGTCACATGCCGTGCCTTGACGCTGTTGCGGGCGACCGGCTCGACAGTGCCGCGCGCGGCAAACAGGTCGTCGGTGACCAGCCTGCCGCCGGAAAACACCATTTGCACGTCGCAGGCTTCGAGCGAGGAGACCAGCACGAGGTCGGCGCGCCAGCCCGGCGCCACCAGCCCGCGATCATGAAGCCGGAAAGCCTTGGCCGCCGAGATAGAGGCGGCGCGGTAAGTGGCGAGAGGATCAGCGCCAAGGGCAATGGCCGTGCGGATCATGTAATCTAGATGGCCGTGCTCGGCGATGTCGAGCGGATTGCGATCATCGGTGCACAGTGCAATGAAGGGCGAATTGCGCTCAGTGATAATCGGCGCGAGTGCATGCAAATCCTTCGAAACCGAGCCTTCGCGGATGAGAATGTGCATGCCCTTGGAGAGCTTTTCCAGCGCCTCTTCCGCCGTGGTCGTCTCATGATCGGTGCGGATGCCGGCAGCGAGATAGCCGTTCAGCGCAAGCCCGCGCACCAGCGGCGCATGGCCGTCAATATGGCGCCCTTGGAAGGCTTCGAGCTTGGCCATGGCGCCCGGATCGTTGAACAGCACGCCCGGATAATTCATGAATTCGGCCAAGCCGATCACCTTGGGATGGTCCATGAAAGGCACGAGGTCGGCGGCCTCCAGCCGCGCACCGGTTGTTTCCATTTCGGTTGACGGCACGCAACTGGAGAGCTGGACGCGCAGGTCCATCACGGTTTCTGCCGCGCAGTCGAGGAAATAGCGGATGCCGGGGATGCCAGCGACATTGGCGATCTCGTGGGGATCGCAGATGGCGGTCGTCACGCCGTGCGGCAGGACGCAGCGGTCAAACTCGAAAGGCGTGACAAGCGAGGATTCCACATGAAGATGCGTGTCGATGAAGCCCGGTACGACGATGAGGCCGGAAATGTCGATGGTCTCGCGGCCCTCATAGGCAGCGCAGGTGCCCACCACATGGCTGCGGCAAATGGCGATGTCGCCTTCAATAAGGGCACCGGTCACCAGATCGAGAAAGCGACCGCCCTTCAGCACGAGGTCAGCGGGCTCCTTGCCCTGCCCCTGGTTGATCCGGTCTTTCAGGCGATGGTCGATGGTCATGGCGGGTTTCCGGTTTGCGGGTGCCATGTGACACCAGCGGCAAGCCCATGGCAACGGGGTTGGCAACGGAGATGTGGTGCTTGCAAAAAAGAAAACCCGGCCCCTTTCGGGACCGGGCATCAAAAATCAGTCTAACCGTCAGATCAGTTGACGGCGTCCTTCAGGCCCTTGCCGGCAGCAAACTTCGGCACGTTGCGCGCCGGAATATCGACCGACTTGCCGGTCTGCGGATTGCGGCCCGTGGAAGCCTCGCGGCGCGACACAGTGAAATTGCCGAACCCGACGAGGCGGACATCGCCGCCCTTCTTCAGCTCAGCGGTGATGGTGTCGAAAAGGGCTTCGATCGCGCCCTGTGCGTCGGTCTTGGAGAGACCGGCCTTGTCGGCGACGGCTGCCACGAGTTCGTTCTTGTTCATGGGGTTTCCCTTATAACTGTTTGTTCCAAATAAACCGGGAATTCGACTCAACCGGTTGCGGGTGACCATAGGCACAGTGACGTGTGAAACAAGCCTTTTTCCATGCCGCAGCGCCGAAAACCCCCAGAAAAGGTGGGGCTGGAGCTAAAAAGCCGGGTCGAAACCCGGCTTTTCAACAGGTACCTGATTTTTTGCGTCAGTGCGCAACCCCGAAGCCGTCAACCGAACCCTCGGTTGTCTTGGGCGGATCGACCGGCTCGGTCCACTCGATCGCGACCGGCATTCGGACCAGAGCGTGTTGCAGCACTTCGCCGGCCCGGCTGACCGGGACGATCTCCAAGCCTGCCTTCACGTTCTCCGGAATGTCCGGCAAGTCCTTGGCGTTCTCCTCGGGGATCAGCACTTTCTTGATGCCGCCACGATGGGCAGCGAGCAGCTTTTCCTTGAGGCCGCCGATCGGCAGGACGCGTCCGCGCAGGGTGATTTCGCCGGTCATGGCGATGTCCTTCCTGATCGGAATGCCGGTCAGCACCGAGACAATGGCCGTGACCATGGCGACACCGGCCGACGGACCATCCTTCGGCGTGGCGCCTTCCGGCACGTGCACGTGGATGTCACGCTTGTCGAACAGCGGCGGTTCAATGCCGAAATCGATGGCGCGCGAGCGGACATAGGAGGCCGCCGCCGAAATCGATTCCTTCATCACGTCGCGCAGATTGCCGGTCACCGTCATGCGGCCCTTGCCGGGCATCATCACGCCTTCAACCGTCAGCAGTTCGCCGCCGACTTCCGTCCAGGCGAGACCCGTGACAACGCCCACCTGATCCTCGCCCTCGGCCTGACCATAGCGGAAACGCCGAACGCCGAGGAAATCGTCAAGGTTCTTGTCGGTCACTTTGACCGACTTGACCTTGTCCTTGAGGATGCGCGTGACGGCCTTGCGGGCCAGCGTCATCAGTTCGCGCTCAAGGTTACGCACACCGGCCTCGCGGGTGTAGGTCTGGATGATGCCGCGAATGGCCTCATCGGACACCGAGAACTCCTTGGGCTGGAGCGCGTGGTCGCGGATCGCCTTGGGCAGCAGATGGCGCTTGGCGATCTCCACCTTCTCATCCTCGGTGTAACCGGCGATGCGGATGATCTCCATGCGGTCGATCAGCGGACCGGGGATATTGAGCGTGTTGGCCGTGGTGATGAACATGACCGGTGACAGGTCGTACTCCACTTCAAGGTAGTGGTCCATGAAGTGCGAGTTCTGTTCCGGATCCAGCACCTCGAGCAGGGCTGACGACGGATCGCCTCGGAAATCCATGCCCATCTTGTCGATCTCGTCGAGCAGGAAGAGCGGGTTGGATTTTCCGGCCTTCTTCATCGACTGCACGACCTTGCCGGGCATGGAGCCGATGTAAGTGCGGCGGTGGCCACGGATCTCGGCCTCGTCGCGCACGCCGCCAAGCGCCATGCGGATGTATTCGCGGCCCGTTGCCTTGGCGATCGACTTGGCGAGCGAGGTCTTGCCGACGCCGGG
>JBGSQC010000045.1:0-4453 GCA_041738295.1 Zhengella sp.
ATGGAGACATTGCCCGAGCCGATCTCGGCAATGGCTTCGATCGCCGGTTCAAACATGGATTGCGGCACGAGGATGCGGCGCATGGCGGTACATTTCTGCCCGGCCTTGGCGGTCATTTCGCGGTGTACCTCGCGTACGAAAATATCGAATTCCGGCGTGCCGGGCGTGGCATCGGGGCCAAGGATGGTGGCGTTGAGCGAATCCTGCTCGGCAACGAAGCGCACGGATTTTTCCAGGATCAGCGGGTTGGCGCGCAGCATCTGCGCGGTGGAGGCGGACCCTGTAAAGGACACGACGTCCTGGCAGATCAGCCGGTCCAGCAGGTCGCCGGTGGAGCCTGCAATGAATTGCACTGCGCCATCGGGCAGCAGGCCGCTCTCGACCATCATGCGGAAGGCAGCCTCGGCCAGCCATGCGGTCGCCGATGCGGGCTTGACGATGGCCGGAACGCCTGCAAGCAGCGTGGGCGCCAGCTTTTCCAGCATGCCCCAGACAGGGAAGTTGAAGGCGTTGATGTGGACCGCCACGCCCTGCAGCGAAGTGCAGACATGGGCTCCAAGGAAATTACCGCCCTTGGACAGTTGCTCGACGGCGCCATCGACAAGGATCACGTCATCGGGCAATTCGCGGCGACCCTTGGAGGCATACACAAAGAGTGTGGCAATGCCGCCGTCAATGTCGATCATCGCGTCGGTCTTGGTGGTTCCGGTGTCATAGGACAGCTCATAGAGCGCGTCCTTGCGCTCGCCGAGATAGCTTGCCAGCCCCTTCAGCATGGCGGCGCGCTGGTGAAAGGTCATGGCGCGCAGCGCGGGTCCGCCCACTTCGCGGGCGAAATTGGTCATGCCGGCCATGGAGACATTGCCCGAGCCGATCTCGGCAATGGCTTCGCCGGTGACCGCGCTTTTCAGCGTCTGGACGCGGCCCAAAGGGGCGATCCATTTTCCGGCGGCAAAGGAATTGAGCTTCAAAAGGGACATGGATTTGGCTCCATCAGGTCACGAAAGGGTTGCTGGCAGATGGGAGAAGCCGCGAAATCGCACGCGGCCGATGCGCTGCGGTGTTTCAGCGAGGCGAAAGTGCGGGAAGCGTTCAAGGAAGCGCGCAATGGCGATGCGGCCTTCCATGCGGGCGAGCGCCGCGCTGTCTGTTCCGGTCATGGTTCCTCCCGTGCCGGGCCTCCGTCCGGCTGAGAAGTATTATTGACCGTCCGGTCGGTTTATGCAAGTCTCAATCCATTCCGGCGGGAGGCCGGGCATTTGAGGGAGGAGCGGTGATGAGCTTGTCGCCGGAGGAAATTGCGCGCCGCAGTGCGGACGCCATGTGGGCGCGCGACGATGCCACGAAATGGCTGGGCGCGACGCTGGATAGCGTGGGGCCGGGAACGGCAGTGACCTCGATGGTGGTGGAAAAGCACCACACCAATGGCCACGACATTTGCCATGGCGGCTACATCTTCACGCTAGCCGACAGCGCCTTTGCCTTTGCTTGCAACAGCTACAACCAGATCGTGGTGGCGCAATCCAACGTCATCACCTTTGTCGCACCGGGCAAGCTCGGCGACAGACTGACAGCACGCTGCCAGGAAGTGGCTCGCTTCGGCCGCTCCGGCATCTATGACGTGACGGTGACTGACCAGGACGGACGGCTGATCGCAGAATTTCGCGGCAACAGCCGGGTGATCAAGGGCCAGCATTTCGAGGAATAGGAATTTGGTTGCCCGCCTTGCCCTTTCAGGGTGGGCGACAAGTGCGCGACCACAGGGAGGAAACACATGAAAGACCTGACGCCGCGGCGCGAGGATTTGGATCCGATCGAGATTGCCTCGCGCGACGAAATCGCTGCGCTGCAATTGCAGCGCATGAAATGGTCGCTGCGCCATGCCTATGACAATGTGCCGTTCTATCGCAAGAAGTTCGATACGGCGGGAGTGCATCCCGACGATCTGAAGCAGTTGTCCGACTTGTCGAAATTTCCCTTCACGGTGAAGCAGGACCTGCGCGACAATTACCCCTTCGGCCTTTTTGCCGTGCCGCGCGAGAAGATCGCTCGCATCCATGGGTCATCTGGCACCACCGGCAAGCCAACCGTCGTGGGCTACACTGCGAAAGACCTCGACACCTGGGCCAGCTGCGTTGCCCGCTCGATGCGCGCATCCGGCACGCGGCCCGGCGACGTTGTGCATGTTTCCTATGGCTATGGTCTCTTCACCGGCGGTCTTGGCGCGCATTATGGTGCCGAAAAGCTCGGCTGCACGGTGGTGCCGGTGTCGGGTGGCATGACCCAGCGCCAGGTGACGCTGATCGAGGATTTCCGGGCTTCCACCATCATGGTCACGCCCTCCTACATGCTGTCGATCCTTGACGAATACCGCGCGCAGGGCCTCGATCCGCGCGAAAGCCCGTTGCAGGTCGGCATTTTCGGGGCCGAACCCTGGACCAATGCGATGCGGCTCGAAATCGAGCAGGCCTTCGACATGCATGCGGTGGACATTTACGGCCTGTCGGAGGTGATGGGGCCGGGCGTGGCCAACGAGTGTGTGGAAACCAAGGACGGGCTGCACATCTGGGAGGATCATTTCTATCCCGAGATCATCGACCCGCTGACCGGTGAGGTGCTGCCCGACGGCTCGCAGGGCGAGCTGGTCTTCACCTCGCTTTCCAAGGAAGCCTTCCCGATCATTCGTTACCGCACGCGCGACCTGACGCGGCTGCTGGCGGGCACGGCGCGCTCCATGCGGCGGATGGAAAAGATCACCGGCCGGTCCGATGACATGATGATCCTGCGCGGGGTCAATGTGTTCCCGACGCAGATCGAGGAGCAGATCCTGAAGGTGAAGGCGCTGGCCCCGCATTTCCAGATCGAGCTGTTCCGTGAAGGGCGCATGGACGAGATGAAGGTGCATGTTGAGGCGATGCCGAACCATGCATCCGAAGCCGAGCGCAAGGCAGCAGCTGCCGATCTCGCTTCGCGGATCAAGGAAGTGGTGGGCGTGACCGCGCGCGTCAACGTGACGGAACCTGAAGGCGTGGCGCGCAGCCAGGGCAAGGCGCAGCGCATCGTCGACAACCGTCCGAAGGAAAGGTGATGGCCCGCACCCGCGCCAAGGACCATGATGACAAGCGCGTGGCCATTGCCGACATGGCCGCGCAGGTCTTTGCCGAGGAAGGCTATGACCGTACCTCCATGGCGCGGCTTGCCTCGCGCTGTGGCGTGTCGAAGGCGCTGCTCTATCACTATTACTCGTCCAAGGAGGCGATGCTCTACGACATCATCGCCGCGCATCTGGAAGAGCTGATCGAGGCGGTGGAAGCCGCCGACCTGCCCGATGCCGAGCCCGCCGTGCGGCTGGAAGCGCTGGTGACGGCGTTGCTTGATTGCTACCGGGATGCCGATTCCAAGCACAAGGTGCAGCTCGGCACCATGCGCTACCTGCCGGAAGAGAGCCAGGTGGAGCTGAAGGCGATGGAGCGCCAGCTCGTCTCGGTCTTTGCCGAGACGATCCGGGCGCTGAAGCCCGAAGCCTTCGAGGGCAAGCCGCTGCTGAAGCCGGTTACCATGGCGCTCTTCGGCATGATCAACTGGGCCTACATGTGGTTTCGCGACGGCGGCGCTGTCACGCGCGAGGACTATGCGAAGATCGCCACCGGCATTCTCGTGGCGGGTGTGAAGGCACTCTGACTGCCCTCGACCGACGGACTGCAAATGCAATCAAGGGGCATGGGTCGGGCAGGGACCCCAATTACTCCCCCCCCGATAGTGCTTCGGGTTTTGGCAGCGTGACCCGTTTAGATTCAACGCCCGGCACTCCCTCGGCTGTTTTGTCTTCGGGTTGATCCCGGCCCGGCGCAAACCCCTGAACCACTTGAGGAGCCGAGCTCTTTCGTTTCTCTCCGCAGTCCAGATTTCCCGGTGAGGATGAAGCTTGCCGATAATGGTGTCGCATTCCTCGATTTTCTCACGGGCGTTGGCGATGTTCAGCTCGAACGTCTCGTCTATCTTTTTTCCCTTGCGGCGCAATTCGGCCATCATGCGCTGGAGCCTGCGGATATAGGCTTCCTCTTCGGCCTTGTCCTTGTGCTCCAGCCGGTTTGCATCGCTATTGCGACGCAATTGCGCCTTCGCATCCTCCAGTCCATTGCTGAACTTGGAAATCCAATCGTCAAAATCGGAGATCGAACCGGGAAATGGGTGTGGTTGTTTGGCTGGATCCAGCACTTCGGTCAGCGATGGCCATCCGGGTATGTAAGTCATGATTTCCTCCTGTTGGCTTACGCGTCGGGAAATTCACGCGCCTTGATGCTGGTCCCCTACGGACTGGAGGGCATTGATGTTGATCAAAAGAACAGGTTGGGTGACCTGTCTTGCCCTTTCCCCTCTGCCTGTGCCATGCCTTGCCGCATGGACGAGAATGCCACGCAAACGCCGATTGATGCGCTTGTGGCTGCGCTGC
>JBGSQC010000078.1:0-7236 GCA_041738295.1 Zhengella sp.
TGTCGCGCCCGAAATGGCGATCCTGTCGCTGACCGTCATGCGCGATGCACCAACCGCCCGCGAAGCGCTGACTGCCAACAATGCCGCCATGGCCGATGTGCTGAAGGCGATGATGGATGAGGGCATTGCCGAGCGCGACCTGCAGACCGCAGGCTTTTCCATCAATCCGCGCTATCACTACCCCAAGGCGGCGGACGGCACCCAGCAGGAACCGAAGATCGTCGCCTATGAGGTGGCCAACAGCCTGACAGTGCGCATCCGCGATCTCGCCAAGGTCGGCTCGCTGCTGGATACTTCGGTGACGCTCGGCGTCAACCAGGGAGGCTCAGTGGCCTTCGTCAATGATGACACCACCGCCGCCCTGCAGGAAGCCCGCGAAAAGGCCATGGCCGACGCGCTTTCCAAGGCTGCGACGCTCGCCAAGGCCGCTGGCGTGAAAACCGGCAAGGTGCTGGAAATCTCGGAGCAAGTGAACTACGCCCAGCCGGCCCCGATTGCGCGCTCCATGGCGATGAAGGCAGAATCCGATGCCGTGCCCATGGCGACAGGCGAGAACAGCTATTCGGTGACGGTCAACGTCACCTTCGGCATCATTCAGTAAGAACCGGGCGCTCGATACCGAACACGAAAAAGGCCGGGATTGCTTCCGGCCTTGTCCGTTTGAGGGGTGAGGCGTGGCCTTAGCCGACGCGCGGGCACCATTCGGTGTTGCCGTAGTAGAAGGTGGCCCAGGAACCGTAGACCCGGCCCGACACGGCAACCGTCTTGTGGTTGCGGAACTTCACATGGGCCTTGTCCATGCCGGCATGGCGTGCCTTCTCGATGGCCTTCCAGGACGAGCAGGCGCCGTAGTTCACCGGCTTGTAGGCGGGCTTGTAGTAGCCGGGGTTGTAGTGATGGCGGTAACCGGGGTTGTAGCCGATGCCGATATGGACGCCGTGATGCTTCTTGCCGATGTAGATCGACGAGGCGTCGGCATCCGACGTGGTGGTGGCAAGGGCGCCGGCCAGCGTGCCGAAGCCAACGAGGGCGGAAAGGGCGAAGGTGCGGAAGGACTTGGTCATTGGTTTTCTCCAGGGACTCAGGGTTCAAGGGGCTCTTTGATCTCGTCCCGGTGTCTCTCTCGTTCCGGGCATGATTGGAGATTAGGAGACAGCCGCTGAACCGGTTCCGAACCGCATATTCATAATTCGTTCATGGGGATTTTTCTGACCGGGTTTCTGTATTTATCATTTTATTTCAATAGCTTGTTCTTCTGATTTTTTTCTGCGACAGCCGATATTTTGTTTGTCCGACCCAGGTTTCCCCTCCCGAAGACCCTCTCTCGTTCAGGATTCGCCGCATCGTTCAGGGAGTGCCGCGACACGCACAAAGTCGGGAGGCACCTCTGGAATGGAGGCATCAGCCCAAACGCAAACAAGGCCGGGATTTCTCCCGGCCTTGTCCGTTTGGAGGGGTGAGGATGGCTTAGCCGACGCGCGGGCACCAGTTGGTGTTGCCGTAGTAGAAGGTGGCCCAGGAGCCGTAGACCCGGCCCGACACGGCAACCGTCTTGTGGTTGCGGAACTTCACATGGGCCTTGTACATGCCGGCATGGCGTGCCTTTTCGATGGCCTTCCAGGACGAGCAAGCGCCGTAGTTCACCGGCTTGTAGGCGGGCTTGTAGTAAGGGCGGTAGCCGTAGGGACGATGGCCGGGATAACCGATGCCGATGTGGACGCCGTGATGCTTGTGGCCGATGTAGATCGACGAGGCGTCGGCATTCGAGGTGGTGGTGGCAAGGGCGCCGGCCAGCGTGCCGAAGCCAACGAGGGCGGAAAGGGCGAAGGTGCGGAAGGACTTGGTCATCGGTTTTCTCCAGGGGCTCAGGGTTCAAGGGGCTCTTTGATCTCTTCCCGGTGTCTCTCTCGTTCCGGGCATGATTGGAGATTAGGAGACAGCCGCTGAACCGGTTCCGAACCGCATATTCATAATTCGTTCATGGGGATTTTTTTGCTGGGTGGCTGAATTGAGCGCGCCTCAGGAAAGGATTTTCTTCCAATATTCCATGGGCTTGGCGGTTTCTTCGGCCTCCCCCAGATCCTTCCAGGAAAATTGCGTGATGAGCCCTTCCACCCGCTGATAGCCCCGGTTTTTCCAGAATCCGTTCAGGGAAATATACGATTCCGGACGCTTGGGGTGATCATCCGGGCGCACCACGGCAGAGAAGAGGCAGGTGGAAAAACCCTGGTCACGCGCCGCCTTCTCGCGTTCATCGAAAAAACGCACGCCGATGCCCTGCCCGCGATGGCTTGCCAGCAGCACCGATTCGCCGAAATAGAAGATGTGCGCCGGGTCCATGCCGGCAGCCCGGACCGGTTCTGCAAACTCGCGGTGATGGACGGTCAGCGGTGAGGCCGTTGCCGCACCCACCAGTGTTGCGCCGTCAAACGCGCCGATGACCACGGATTGCGGGGCGGTGAGGAAGCCCTCCAGATAGCCGCGCTCATAGTCGAGGTCGCCATCGTAAAGATAAGGCCAGTCGCGAAACACCCTGATCCTGAGCCGTGCCAGATCATCAAAGGCAGCAGTGATTGCGTCGCGCGCCAGCCGGCGCACCTCAAAGGTCATCAGATACCTGGGCAATCCAGTCCTGAAGATTGTAGCTCGTGGTCACGCGGGAAATTTCCCCGTCGTCAATTTCGAAGAAGATGCCTGCCGGCAACGAATAGCTCTGGCCGGTCGCCTTGGGCAGGCCTTCGGCCGTCGCATTGTATTTTCCGCGAACGGTGAATTCTGCCGCTGCCCGGCTGCCGCTCTCATTGACCATGATCTCGATGTCCCCCAGCTCCTCATCATAATGGCGGCCCATCATGGCGTTGAACCAGCGGAACTTCTCCTTGCCGATTTCGCGGCCGCCCTGGTTGATGTCATGGACCACGTCCTCGCTCAGCAGGGCCAGCATGGCATCGCTGTCCTTGGCGTTGAAGGCGGCGAGATAAGTGGCGATCAGGCTGCGGGTGGTTTCTGCGCTCATGGTTTTGCCTTTTCAATTATGGTCAACGCGGACAACGGTTTCGCGCCCGTCCGGTTGCATCGGCTTGTGCCAAAGAGCTATCGCGCGTCTTGACTGTGCGCAACGCCGCTCTCACGGTTCCTCGTCGAGGATGAAGGCGAAATAATCTTCCGGCTCGTTCAACTCGTTTTCGCTAACCGGCACCTTGCCTCGGATTGAGACGCCGGCCTCATGCACGGTGTCATGCGATCCGCTTTTGAGATGATGCCAGTCCGGAAGGTCCCTGCCCTCATTGACCAAGCGATAGGCGCAGGTCGATGGCAGCCAGGCAATCGTCGGGATGTTGGCAGGCGTGAGCAGCACGCAGTCGGGCACTTGCGCATTGCGGTTGGCATAGTCGCCGCAGCGGCAGGTCTGCGCATTGAACAGGCGGCAACCGACCGAGGTCCAGTAGATTTCGCCCGTGTCCTCGTCTTCGAGTTTCGACAGGCAGCACTTGCCGCAGCCGTCGCACAGGCTCTCCCACTCGGCAGCATTGAGTTCGGCCAGCGTTTTCCGCTTCCAGAAAGGTGTGTCGCTCATGACTTTTTCTCTGGGCCGCAACCGGCTTGCGGTCAAGTCTCAAACCTAGGGTCAGGACCCACTAAATTGGCGGAAATGGTCGGCGCGGATTTGTGAGGATGCGCGGAGCAAGACCGCAGGAAGGCTGAAGCCTTGCAAGGGCTTGCGACAATACAGCCCGTGCAAGTCCGCCCGATCCGAAGGACGGTCGATCTGGCGTCGACCTACTTCGTCAAAGTCCTTGACCGGGGCATGAACCCCGCTCTTCAGACTTTTCCTCGTATTTCTTGCCATATCGATCGCCATTTCCGTCAATTTAATGGGTCCTGACCCTTGGGTCTCGTTGCCCTTCCACATGACTAGGATCAAGGTTGAGTCCATATACCCGTGCCAGAAATGGCGCAGGAGAACCATCCTTGGGAGGGGAAGGGACATGAAGCACGTGACTGGCGCCACACCTTTGAAAACGTTGAACGCCGTGGCGCTCGACACCGAGACCACCGGCCTCGACACCAAGATTGCCCGCATCCTGCAGATCGGCGCGATGCGGGTGCTCAACGGGCAGGTCGCGACCACCGAAACCTTCGACAAGCTGGTCGATCCGGGCGAGCCGATCCCGTCGGCATCCACCGCCATCCACGGCATCAACAATGCGATGGTGCGCACCGCGCGCCCCTTTGGCGAAGTCTGGCGTGATGCAGAAGCCTTCTATGGCAACCGCCTCGTCATCGGCTACGCCATCGGTTTTGACCTTGCCGTGCTGGAACGCGAGGCCGTGCGCTCCGGCATGCGCTGGATCAAGCCGCGCACGCTGTGCATCCGGTTGCTCGCCACCATCGCCAACCAGAACCTGCCCGACTATTCGATCGATGTGATCGCCGCCTGGCTGGGCGTCGAGATCAAGGGCCGGCACTCGGCGCTGGGCGATGCCCACGCGACGGCAGAAATCTTCGTCGCCCTCGTGCCCAAGTTGGCCGAGCGCGGCATCAGGACCCTGGGCGAGGCCGAACGCGCCTGCTCCCGCCTCACCCACCAGATGAACGAACAGGCGCAGGCCGGCTGGTCTGCTGCCGTGCTGGATGCCGGCGAGGCCGACCGCCAGCGCTCGTTCTCAAATTTCGACCCCTATGCTTACCAGCACCGCATCGGTGACATGATGGCCAAGAACCTCGTCATCGTGCCGCCGGAAATGCCGGTGCGCGACATGGTCTCCCTGATGGTGGAAAAGAAGATCTCGTCGGTTTTCGTCGGCAAAGACGGAAAGGCCGGCATGCCGGTCAGCGAATATGGCATCGTCACCGAGCGCGACATGATGCGCTTTATCGCCGCCCATGCCGATGGGGCCTTCAAGGAGACGGCCGGCCAGCTGATGAACAAGCCGCTGGCGACCATCCGCCAGGATGCCTTTGCCTATCGCGCCATGAGCCGGATGGACCGGCTGAAATTCCGCCATCTGGCGGTGCGCGACAATTCCGGCCGGCTGACCGGCATCATCTCGGCGCGTGACCTGCTGAAGCTCAGGGCATCAGCGGCCATCAAGCTGGATGATGCCATCGAGACCGCTGCCAATGCAGATGAGATGGCCGCCGCCTGGGCGACGCTGCCCTCTGTCATCTCGCTTCTGGTGCGCGAGAACCTTGATGCGCGGCTGATCGCCGAAATCACGTCCGAAGAATTGCGCTCGCTGACGCGCCGCGCCTCACAGCTTGCCGAAAACGAAATGGAAGCCGAGGGCAAGGGCCGGGCGCCCTGCCCCTATGCCGTGCTGGTGCTCGGCTCCGGCGGTCGCGGCGAAAGCCTGCTGGCCGCCGATCAGGACAATGCCATCGTCTTTGCCGAAGGCGATCCGGACGGACCGGAGGATCAGTGGTTCGCAGCCATGGCCGGGAAGATGACGCAGATGCTGCACCACGCCGGCGTTCCGCTGTGCAAGGGAAATGTGATGGCCACCAATCCCGCCTTCCGCGGTTCGCTGGCCGAATGGAAAAACCGCATCGAGGGCTGGGTCGGCCGCTCCACGCCGGAAGACTTGCTCAATGTCGACATTTTCTTTGACCTGCTCCCGGTCCATGGCGACCTTGCGCTTGGTCAGGACCTGTTCGACAGCGCCTGGGAAATCGGCAAGACACACCGCACGCTGACCCACCACATGGCCGCCAACATTTCAGATCCGGCGAGCCCCTTCACCCTGTTCGGTGGATTCCGCACCGAGAATGGCCGCCTCGACATCAAGGGCTATGGGCTCTTTGCCATAGTCGCCGCTGCCCGCGTGCTGGCCATGTCGCATGGCATCGCGGTCCATTCCACCCGCGCACGCCTTGAAGGGCTGATCGAACGCGAGATCGGCAATGCCGGCGAGATCAAGGGGATCATGGCCGCCCATTCGCTCATGCTGGGAGCCATGCTGGCGCAGCAAAGCCGCGACCTCGATGCAGGCCTTGCCCCCACGAACGCGGTCTCCATCGAGATGCTGGATGCAGGGCAGAAGGAAGCCCTGAAGACAGCTTTCAAGCGCATCTCGTCGGTGGCCTCCATGGCGCGAACACTGGTTTGAACCGATGACCGGCAGGCATTGAAGGCCCGCAAGCCGTTGAAAAATCACCAAAGCGCCGTAATCACGCCCGCTTGGGAACAAGCTGGTGTGCAAAACCGTTCTCAAAGGGACGAACACCCTCTAGGAGAATTGTATTGTTGCATTCCAAACGCCTCGCCGCCGGAACCATGCTTCTGGCTTTCAACGTCTCGATCGGCCTTTCGGCCGTCGCGCCTGCATTTGCCGGTCAGCAAGCAGCTCTGCCGATGGTGCAGTTGGCGCAGGCCAACCCTGCTGACATGACCGAAGAGGAATTGCGCAAGCAACGCCGCCAGCAGCGCCGCCAGAACGCCGCCGAAGAACAGCCTGCGGCCCCGCAAACGACGCCGCAGGCTCCTGTTGTGGTCGAGCCGCGCCAGAACCAGAAGCAGCTTCGCCGCGAGCAGCGCCAGGAGCAGAAGCAGGAACAGCGCCAGGAGAAGCGCCTGCAGCGTCAGGAGAAGCCTGCGCAGCGCGCAGAGCCGGATGTCCGCAAACCCGCGCAGCCGGTCCAGAAAGTAGTTCCTGCCGAGAAGCCCCGCCGGGAGGAACTTCGCAAGGACACGCAGAAGAAGGTGCCTGCCAACGACCTGCCGAAGAAGGTTGAACCCGTCGAGCGGAAGGAAGCACCTGTCCGCAAGACCAATCCGCAGGTTGACACGCCACCGGTCGACCTTCCGGCCAACACGCGCGATCCCGGCTCGAACAACCGCCCGCGCGACGGCAAGCCAGGTCGTGACACCACACAGGTTCCGCCTGCCGGAACCCCGGAGCCGAAAACCGTGACACCCGGAACACCTGAAACCGTGGCACCCGGGACTCCTGACACTGTTCAGGAAGTCACGACCCCGCGCGAATTCCGTGATCCTGCGGCCCGTCCGCAGCGAGAGCGTGCAACCCGCGAGCAGCTGCGCGAACGCCGCAATGAGCGCCGTGAACAGGTCCGCAGCCGCCCGGAGCAGCCGCGAATTCGTGAACCCCTGGCGCCGGTTACGGCTGAACCCGGCGAACGTATCCGCCGTGAAGATGCTGTGACACACCTCCGGCCGGACCAGGACAATGTCCGCGACAGCCGCCGCTTTGGCGACCGCACGGTGCTGCGCCTCGG
>JBGSQC010000317.1:0-6128 GCA_041738295.1 Zhengella sp.
TCACACCGGGCGGCGATCATGCGCGCCCTCCCTTCTCCCCTTGTGGGAGAAGGTGGATGCGACGGTTCGCAGAACCGGAGCAGACGGATGAGGGGATGGCGGAGGGCCCAACCCCTCATCCGTCTCGTCGCTGCGCTCCGATCCACCTTCTCCCACAAGGGGAGAAGGGAGAACGTCAACCCGCTGCGCAAACGTTTCCCTGCCTTTTCACGCCCGGCTTTCAATGCCGGGCGGCTACTGGGCATGTCCAAAGGAGAACAATGCCCCCCCTCACCGCAGCATGCCCACCAGCGTCAGTGCCAATAGCACGCCCATGGCAATGTTGAACCATTTGAGTCGGACAGGGTCGGCGAGAAACTGGCGAAGCGCCACGCCAAACGCCGCCCAGCAGGAAACCGAAGGCAGGTTGGTCAGCGTGAAGGCAATCGCCACCAGCACCACGGAGGCATAGGGGTTGAGCGGATCGGTGTAGAGCGCCATGGCGGTGACCGCCATTACCCACGCCTTGGGGTTCACCCACTGGAAGGCCGCCGCCTCATGAAAGCGCATCGGCCGCGCACTCGCCTCACGCCCGTCGCTCAGCGTACGGCTCATGGCAATCTTCCAGGCGAGATAAAGGAGATAGGCCGATCCCGCGATCTTCAGCGCCAGATCGAGCGCTGGATAGGCCTTCAGCAGCGCGCCGAGGCCAAGACCCACGCCGAGCAGCAGCGAGCAGAAGCCAAACGCAATGCCCAGCATGTGCGGAATGGTGCGCGCAAAGCCGAAATTGACGCCCGACGCCAGCAGCATGAGGTTGTTCGGCCCCGGCGTGATCGAGGTCACCAGGCCGAACACGATGAGCGATGTCAGCACGTCATAGGTCACGTCCGGCCTGCCTTCTGGTCACAAAAAGCAAGGCCGGTCGCGCTGCCATCACATGCCTGCTTCGCCGCGGTTCAGCGCCGCAATGCCGGTGCGGCACACTTCGATCAGGCCGAGCGGACCCATGATGGCGATGAACTGGTCGATCTTGGAGGGCTTGCCGGTGATCTCGAAGATGAAATGACCGACATTGGCATCGATCACCGAGGCGCGGAAGGCATCCGCCAGCCGCAGCGCTTCCACGCGCTTGTCGCCGGCGCCGGTCACCTTTACCAGCGCCAGCTCGCGCTCCACCGGCTTTTCAGTGCCGAGTTCGCGGGCGCGCACCGTCAGGTCCACCACCCGGTGCACCGGCACGATGCGCTCCAGCTGCGCCTTGATCTGGTCCATCACATGCGGCGTGCCGGTGGTGAGGATGGTGATGCGCGACAGGTGCTTGGCGTGCTCGGTTTCCGAAACCGTCAGGCTTTCAATGTTGTAGCCGCGCCCGGAGAACAGGCCGATCACGCGGGCGAGCACGCCCGGCTCGTTGTCGACCAGCACCGAAAGCGTGTGGCTCTCGGGAACCTGGGTGTCCTTGGCAATGAAATAGGCCGAACCCGTCGGCTGGAGGTGGGCGTTCATGGGCGGTCTCCCTTCGCGGAGTGAATGGTTGTGCTTGCGGCGCGGGTCATCCTGTGCCCATCGCCTTTTCGTAGGCCGGCTTGGCGACCCGGTGGAGATAAAGTCCGAACGTGTTGAACTGCGGCTGGCTCATGCCCTTGAGCTGCATCAGCGCACCGATGCGCGGTGCCAGCCGCTGGGCGATCAGTTTCGCCCGCTTGGTCTTGTCTGCGCCTTCCGGCTTGGCCTTGCCCTCTTCCACGCTTTTCGACACCACGAAATCCTGTGCGGCGCAGGCCTGCACCTCGATCATCGGGGCGCGCGGGTCCTTCACCCGGTCGTAGCAGGCAGAGACATAGTCGAGCGCTGCCAGCGTGCCGCGGTTCTTCTGCACCTCGGCCACCTTTTCCACCGCCGCCACGATCGGATCACCTGCCGGTTTGGCGGCAGGCTGTGCCGGTTGGGCAGAAGGCGTGGCCGGGCTGGCTTGCGGCTTGGCAGCCGATTCCAGCACGGTCACGGGCTTGCCCCCCTCGCCTGCACTCTGGCAGCCGGAAAGCTGGCCAAGGGCCAGTCCGGTCGCCAGAAGGAGGAGGAGAGGCCTCGGCTTCACGTCACACCAGCGCCTTGCCTTCGGCACCGATGGCATTGGCCACGGCCTCGTCGGTCGCCTCGTCGGGCAGCAGCATGTCGTTGTGGGCCTTGCCCGACGGGATCATCGGGAAGCAGTTGGCAAGGTTCGCCACTTCGCAGTCGAAGATCACCGGCTTTTTCACGTCGATCATTTCCTGGATCGCATCGTCCAGGTCACCGGGTTTGGAGCAGCGAATGCCATGGCCGCCATAGGCTTCTGCCAGCTTGACGAAATCCGGCAGCGCTTCCGAATAGGAATGCGACAGCCGGTTGCCATGCAGCAGTTGCTGCCACTGGCGCACCATGCCCATGTAGTGGTTGTTCAGGATGAAGATCTTGATCGGCGCATTGTATTGCACCGCCGCGCTCATCTCCTGGATGGTCATCTGCACCGAGGCATCGCCGGCAATGTCGATGACAAGGGCATCGGGATGGGCGATCTGCGCGCCGAGTGCCGCCGGCAGGCCATAGCCCATGGTGCCGAGGCCGCCCGAAGTCATCCAGCGGTTCGGCTTCTCGAAGCCGTAGAACTGTGCCGCCCACATCTGGTGCTGGCCCACTTCCGTGGTGATGTAGGTGTCACGGTCCTTGGTCAGCTCATAGAGCCGCTGGATCGCATATTGCGGCATGATGATGTCGTCGTTGGGCCGGTAGGCAAGGCAGTTGCGCGCCCGCCACTTGTTGATCTGCTCTTTCCACGGGGCGAGCTTCTTGCGGTCGGTATGTGCCGTGGCACGCCACAGCCGCACCATGTCCTCGAGGATACGGCCGGCATCGCCGATGATCGGCACGTCAACGCGCACATTCTTGTTGATCTGGGCAATGTCGATGTCGATGTGGATCTTCTTGGAATTGGGTGCAAAGGCATCGAGCCGCCCGGTGATGCGGTCGTCAAAGCGCGCGCCGACACACACCATCACGTCGCAATCATGCATGGCCATGTTGGCTTCGTAGGTGCCGTGCATGCCCAGCATGCCGAGCCACTCCGGCCCGGATGCCGGATAGGCGCCAAGGCCCATCAGCGTGGAGGTGATCGGGAAGCCGGTCAGCTCCACCAGTTCGCGCAGCAAATGGCAGGCTTCCGGCCCGGCATTGATCACGCCGCCGCCCGAATAGATCAGCGGCTTCTTGGCGCCCGCCATCAGGGCCACGGCTTCCTTGATGCGGTTCAGGTCGCCCTGCATCACCGGCTGGTAGCTGGCGCGGGTCACCTGCTGCGGCGGCGTGTAGAAGCCCTTGGCAAACTGCACGTCCTTGGGAATGTCCACGACCACAGGGCCCGGGCGGCCGGTCGTCGCCACCTTGAAAGCCTCGTGCAGCACGCGGGCCAGCTCGTTGACGTCCTTGACCAGCCAGTTGTGCTTGGTGCAGGGCCGCGTGATGCCCACCGTGTCACATTCCTGGAACCCGTCAGAGCCGATCAGCGAGGTCGGCACCTGTCCGGTGATGCAGACCAGCGGAATGGAATCCATCAGCGCATCCTGCAGCGGCGTCACCGCATTGGTGGCGCCAGGACCCGACGTCACCAGCATCACGCCGCACTTGCAGGTGGAACGCGCATAGCCTTCAGCCGCATGGCCGGCACCTTGCTCGTGGCGCACGAGAATGTGCTCGACCTCTTCCTGCTGGAAAAGCTCGTCATAGATCGGCAGCACCGCGCCTCCCGGATAGCCGAAGACATGCTTCACGCCATTGTCCTTGAAGGCTTGCAACACCATTTCGGCGCCCGTCATCTCGCGGCCTGCGCCCGGCTTTTGTCCCTGTGCCATCGTTCTTCCCGTCTTTCGATCATTTCCAGCGGCGCTGGTCGTTTAAACTCATTTGGGGCAATAAAAAAGGCCCTTGGAAGGGCCTGGTGTCGCGCATGGGTGGCTATGCCGGAGGGATTACATCCCCCTGCCCATGCGCGGTCCTACGATTACGAGTGCTTTCATCGTCATGAGCGGACAATACGCCTGCTTTTTGCCCTGCGTCAACCGGCTGAGGGGCAGGTTTGATCAGTCTTTTGGCGCAATCGGGCAGCCGGAACGGCGTTTTTCGCAGCCGATACCACGCCTTAACCAGTTGCATGCCAGATTGCGACTTGAATTCGGGGGCAAAGATGGGTCACGACGGGACAATGGCGAGCGCAAACGCACCGCAGGCCGAAAATACAGCCGGTACGCCGGAGGCTCCGGCCTTCAAGCGCAACCGCACCGAAGGCTATGTGATTGATTGCGACGGAGAACGCGCCATCATTGCCGCCGAAGCCGGAGCACACGCCGCCGGTTCGGAAGACTACTGGGCTGTCGGCCAGATGATCTCGGTACGCGTCGGCGAAAGCCGCCTCGTCGGCCTGATTTTCAAGGTCGATATCGTCGAGAAGGACTGGAAGACCCACGACAACAATATCATCCACATCCACATCGAACTGGTCGGTCAGGTCATCACCGGCGAAGACGGCAAGACCAGTTTCTCGACCGGCATTTCCTCGTATCCCTATATGGGTGCCGTTGCCCACCGCATCCGCTACGGCGACCTCAAATCGATCTACGAGGCCAGTTCACCCAACACCGTGACCATCGGCGAACTGACGCAGGACCGCTCGATTGCTGCGCTGATCGACATCGACAAGCTGCTGGCACGCCATTTTGCCGTGGTCGGCACCACGGGCGTCGGCAAGTCGACAGCTGTGTCGTTGCTGCTGCGCAAGGTCGTGGAACAGCGGCCTGACATTCGGGTCATCGTGCTGGACCCGCACAATGAATTCACCACCGCTTTTGCCGACAAGGCAATCTCGGTGGATGCCAATGCGCTGGACCTGCCTTTCTGGATCTTCAAGCTCGATGAACTTTCCGAGGTCATCTTCCGCGGGCGCGAGCCCATCCCGCAGGAAGTCGATGCACTGCGCGATCTCATTCCGGTGGCAAAGGAACGCTTTCGCCGCGCTGAAGCTGGACACAGCACCTCCACGCTGATCAAGCGGGATCGCGATGTGACAGCCATGACGGCCGATACGCCGGTTCCCTACCGCATGGTCGACCTGCTGCAACTCATCGACGAGCGCACAGGACAGCTCGACGGCAAGTCCGACCGCCCGCATCTGCGCGCGCTTCGCAACCGCATCGACTCGTTGATCAGTGATCCGCGGTTCCGCTTCATGTTCGGCGCCAAGACGATTTCAGACACGCTGCAGCCGGTGCTGAGCCATGTGTTTCGCCTGCCGCAGAACGGCAAGCCGATCTGCGTCTTCGAAATGTCGAACCTGCCGTCCGAAGTGGTGAACTCGGTTGTTTCGGTCCTTTGCCGCATGGCCTTTGACCTGGCGCTGAATTCCGATGGCGCGGTCCAGACCCTGATGGTCTGCGAAGAAGCGCACCGCTACATTCCGTCAGACCAGAGCGCCGGTTTCTGGCCCACCCGCCAGGCCATTGCGCGTATCGCCAAGGAAGGCCGCAAGTATGGCGTCTATCTCGGCGTCATCACCCAGCGCCCCGGTGAACTGGACCAGACGATCCTCTCCCAGTGCAACACGATTTTTGCCATGCGTCTCGGCAACGAGGCTGACCAGCTGATCGTCAAGAAAGCGATCACCGGTGCCGCCCGTTCGATGACCAATTTCCTGTCTTCGATTGCCAACCGCGAATGCATCGCCTTCGGCGAAGCCTTTCACACGCCGATGCGCATGGTCTTCGAGACCATTGCCAAGAAGGACCTGCCCGGCGCCCATATCTATGAGCAGCAGGCGCGCACCAAATCCGGCGAGACCATCAGCATCGATCAGGTCATCCAGCGCATGCGCCATGGCGAACAAAAGGAAGAGGACAGCTTCGAGGAAGAATACGAGGCCGAAGTCTTCGCCCATGCCGGCCAGGATCTCCTGTCCCGCGTGACCGCCGTTCCGCCACCCTTGGCACCCGAGGCCCCGTTGGCACCAGCCGCACCAGCCAGGGTAGCGCCCATGCCGGCGGTTGCCAGGGCACCTGCCCCTCAAGCGGCCCAGCCTGGGTCCCGCCCTGCTCCGGAACCGGGAACCGGCCCGCAGTTCT
>JBGSQC010000103.1:0-5507 GCA_041738295.1 Zhengella sp.
TGGCAACTTCCTGTCGTCCATGTCGCTGCGTTCCGGCTCGCCCACGTTCGGAACACCGGAGCCGGCTGTCGGTTCGCTGGTGATCGGGCAGCTTGCCCGACGCGCGGGGCTGCCGCTCCGGTGCTCCGGCAATTTCACCACGTCCAAGCTGCCGGATGCGCAGGCGATGAACGAAGGCACGATGTCGATGCTGGCCGCTGTCCAGTGCGGGGCCAACTATATCCTGCATTCGGCAGGCTTCCTCGATGGCCTGCTGTCGATGTCCTACGAGAAATTCGTCATGGACACGGATTTCTGCGGCGCGCTTCACACCTATCTGGATGGCGTGAAGGTGGATGACAATGAGCTGGCACTCGACGCCTTCCGCGAAGTGGGGCCTGGCAACCATTTCTTCGGCTGCGCCCACACCATGGCGAACTACGAGACGGCCTTCTGGGATTCGCAGACCGCCGACAACGAGCCGTTTGAAAAATGGGAAGCCAACGGATCGGTGGATGCCGCCACGCGCGCCAACACCCGCTGGAAGCGCGTGCTCAACGAGTATGAGGCGCCGCCGCTGGACGAGGGCGTAGACGAGGCGCTGAAAGACTACATGATGCGGCGCAAGGGCGCGCTGGAAGACGCCTGGTACTAGGGTCAATCCGGGCGTTTCGTCGTTACAAGGATTGACGCTGCGGCTGAAAATTGTCATGGCCCGCAGGCTCGCAGCGCTGCCATTCCCTGGCGGCCGGAGCCGGGGACGCCATGATCCGCATTGAGAACATCAGCAAGCAGAACAGCCACCGGCTTCTTTTCATTGAGGCGGCGGCGGCGCTCAACAAGGGCGAAAAGATCGGTCTGGTCGGCCCCAATGGCGCCGGCAAGACGACGCTGTTCCGCATGATCACCGGTTCCGAACTTCCCGATGAAGGCCAGGTGACGGTCGAGAAGGGCATGACGATCGGATATTTCAACCAGGATGTCGGCGACATGGCCGGGCGCAACGCCGTGGCCGAGGTCATGGAAGGCGCAGGGCCGGTCAGCGCTGTGGCGGCCGAACTTTCAGCGCTTGAAGCCGAAATGTCCGACCCGGACCAGATGGACCGCATGGACGAGATCATCGAGCGCTATGGCGAGGTGCAGGCGCGTTTTGAGGAGCTGGACGGCTACGCGCTGGACGGGCGTGCGCGCGAAGTGCTGGCGGGCCTTTCCTTCAGCCAGGAGATGATGGACGGCGATGTGGGCAAGCTGTCGGGAGGCTGGAAGATGCGCGTGGCGCTTGCCCGCATACTGCTGATGCGCCCGGACGTGATGCTGCTCGACGAGCCGTCAAACCATCTGGATCTGGAAAGCCTGATCTGGCTGGAGCAGTTCCTGAAGGGATATGAAGGCGCGTTGCTGATGACCTCGCATGACCGCGAGTTCATGAACCGCATCGTCAACAAGATCATCGAGATCGATGGCGGATCGCTGATCACCTATTCCGGCGATTACGAGTTCTACGAAAGCCAGCGGGCGCAGAACGAAAAGCAGCAGCAGGCGCAGTTCGAGCGCCAGCAGGCGATGCTCGCCAAGGAAATCAAGTTTATCGAGCGGTTCAAGGCACGTGCCAGCCATGCCGCGCAGGTGCAGAGCCGGGTCAAGAAGCTCGACAAGATCGAGCGGGTGGAACCGCCCAAGCGCCGCCAGACGGTGGCCTTCGATTTCATGCCCGCCCCGCGCTCCGGCGAAGATGTGATCAACATCAAGGGTGTCGCCAAGGCCTATGGCGCCAAGACGATCTATGACGGGCTGGACTTCATGGTGCGCCGGCGCGAGCGCTGGTGCATCATGGGCATCAATGGCGCGGGCAAATCCACCTTGCTGAAGCTGGTCGCTGGAGCTTCCGAACCCGACAGCGGAACCGTTGCGCTCGGCGCCTCAGTGAAGATGGGCTATTTCGCCCAGCACGCGATGGATCTGCTCAATGGCGAGATGACCGTGTTCGAGCAGCTGGAGCATGATTTCCCGCAGGCTGGCCAAGGGTCGCTCAGGGCGCTTGCCGGTTGCTTCGGTTTTTCCGGCGATGACATTGAGAAGAAGTGCCGGGTTTTGTCAGGCGGCGAAAAGGCACGCCTCGTCATGGCGATCATGCTGTTTGATCCACCCAACCTGTTGGTGCTCGACGAGCCGACCAACCATCTCGATCTCGACACCAAGGAAATGCTGATCAAGGCGCTGTCGGATTATGAAGGGACGATGCTGTTCGTCAGCCATGACCGGCATTTCCTTTCAGCGCTGTCCAACCGGGTGCTGGAACTGACACCGGAAGGCATTCACCAATATAGCGGCGGATACACCGAATATGTGGCGCGCACCGGCCACGAGGCGCCCGGCCTCAGAAGCTGAGCACCCTTGACGGCTGTTCATAAATTCCCATAGTGATCAATATTGATCAGTTTGCGCTTTGGGAGGCCTTTCGCCCTCATGGATGAACCTGCCGAAACCGCCTATTCCGTGCCGCCGGTGCACCGTGCCATTGCCGTGCTGCAGTACATTGCCGATGGCAATCGCTGCCAGAACACCTCCACCAGCGCGCGCGCGCTCGGCATCAACCGCACCACGCTGATGCGGCTCCTGCACACGCTGACAGACGAGCGGATGATCCAGCCGCTGGACAATGGCGGCGGTTATCAGCTGGGAACGCGGTTGGTGTCGCTGGCGGCCCACGCGTTGAATGATCTCAACATCGTGCAGATCGCCCGGCCGGTGCTGCGCAAGCTCGCGCATTCGCTCAGCCTGTCAGCCCATTTGGGCGTGCTAGAGCGCACCGAGATTGTCTATCTCGCCCGTGAGGCACCCAACTCGCATCTGGTGTCCAATGTGCGCGAGGGAACACGCCTGCCGGCCCATGCCACCACCATCGGCCGCATCCTGCTCGGCCAGATGGAAGGCGATGCGCTGGCGCGGCTCTACAAGGGTTTCGAGTTCCCTGCGGCCACGGCCAAGACGCGCACCTCGCTCGCCAGCCTGACCGAGCAGATTGCCAGTGACCGCATGGACGGGATTGCCTGGAGCGTATCGAATTTCGAGACTGGCATCGGCTCGGCAGCGGTTGCGGTGCATGACCATCGCGGTGATGCGGTGGCCGCCATCAATGTGACGGGCCATGAGAGCCAGTTTGAACCGGGCAGCGCAAAGGCTGCACTCATCGAAACCGAACTGAAGACTGCAGCCCGCGCCATCTCCATGGCGCTCGGCCATCGAGTCTGAGCGAACCCGGCGTAAACGCGTCAGACGTAGGTGTAGCCGAAGGCCAGCGGGAAGGCCCCGGCGTCCAGGCTGTGGTTTCCGGCCAGCGCCCGGCGGAGCCAGAGTCGGCCATGAACCTGCGTCCCCTCCAACGCCAGCTGATCGGGGAAATGAGTGCCGTCGCACCACAGTCCGCCCAGCCATTCCGCACCGCTGAAATCAGCGGAAGGGGCAAGCCGGGCACCGGCGAGCGAGAAATTCCCATAGGCCGAGATCTGCCGGAAGGATGCGCCGAATTGCGCCTGCACCCGGTCAAACCGGCCAATGCCGCGAAACTCCGCATCATTGAAATCCAACGCGCCACCGAAACGGCAATCCTCGAAGCGGGCATCGTTGAAAAAGGTCGCGCCGGAGAAATCCGCTTCCGCCCCGAATGAGCATCCGGCAAACCAACTGAGGCCGAGGAAGCGCGCGCCTCTTGCGTTGATACCGTCCTCGAAGCTGCTGCCGGTAAAATCAAAGCCGCAGACATCCAGCCCGGCGATGTCGAGCCGGCCTTCGCAGGTCACGCCGCGCATATCGGTATGATCGCCGTGATGCCATGGCTCGCAGAGACGGGCGCGGATGTCTGCCGCCTTCATCACGCGTTTTCCCGGTTCATCCGCCCGGCCAGTTCCACCACACCGTCGGCCCAGGGCATGGCGATGTCTTCGGCCATGTCGCTGCCCGAGGCATCATGGGTGATGCGTTCGCCGATGCGGCTGGCCCCTGCCCCGTCCATCAGATCCATGATGCGCTTGGAGCCATGGTTGAAAGTCTCGTCATATTCGCTGTCGCCGAGCCCGAAGACCGCATAGGAAACGCCGGAAAGATCCGGTTTTCCAGCTTCCATCGCCTCGCCGAAGGGTTTTGCCGAAGCCGGCAGCTCGCCGTCGCCATAGGTGGAGCAGACGATCAGGTAGAAGGTTCCGGCATCGAAATCATCGGGCGAAAAATCCGACAGGTTCTGCGTTTCGCACTCATGGCCCTTCAGATGGCTGGCCAGATCATCGGCCAGCATTTCGGCATTTGCCGTCTCGGTTCCATAGAGGATGGCGATCTTCATCAGCTCTCGTCCTTCAGTCTGGCGATAGACAGCATGGCGTCGCGCGTGGCGACCTTGCGGCGGCAGCGGCCGGGCGGCACATCCCTTGTTTCCCAGGCGTCGATGCGCTCCCATCCGGCGAAATCAACCATCTGCGGCAGCGGGGGCAAGCCGGCAAGGCCGGGCCGTTCCGCCTCTCCGTCGACAGTCGACAGATGGGCGTTGATGCGGTCAGCAATCAGGCGGGCATCGGCGCGGTTTTCAGGAATGGTGCCGCGCGGGCCACGATAGAACCATCCGGCGGCAAAAAGGCCGGGAGCCAGTTCGGGTGAGGCAAGCGCCGCATCGGCTGCACCCGGACGCTCCGGCGTTCCCTGATGGGAAAAACCGATGGCGGAGATAAAGGCCGTGCAGGCAAGTGTTTCCGATGATCCGTCAGCCTTGCGAAACCGGGCCGCAGTGACGCGCCCATGCTCGCCTTCCAGCGCCTCCGGAGTGAGGCCAAAGCGGAAGCGGATTTCGGTGTCACCCGCTCCGCCTTCAATGCCCAACAACGCATCCACCCGCTTCTGCTCACTATCGTCTTCGGCCAGTCCCGGATCGTTGACGCTGATCCGCACCGCTTGGAGCTTGGCCAGTTCCTTGACCATCACGGGATCAAATTTCGCCTTTGCGCCGGTTGACCGCCCGGCAATGGTGATGGAGCGCGGGCGGTTGGCCTTCAGCCATGCCGACGAGGAGTCACCCATGTCGGAGCCTTCCAGTTCGGCTTCCGTCTTGGCGAGCAGGCGCAGAATATCGATGGCGACATTGCCATTGCCCATGATGACCACGTCCGGCCCCAGCTTCGGCAGCGGCGTTGCATCGGGATGCTCGTAGAGCGCACGGGTCAATACGCCTGCGCCGATCACGCCCTCAAGATCTTCGCCGGGGATGCCAAGCCTGCGGTCGCCGGACAGACCGGTCGCCAGCACCACACCGTCATAGGCTTCGCGCAGCGCCTCCAGCGTCAGCGCCTCGCCAAGCGCCGCATTGCCGATGAACCGTGCGCCCTGTCGGGTGAACAGCCGCTCGAACTGGCGGCTGACGGCCTTGGTGCCCTGATGGTCTGCCGCCACGCCATAGCGCACCAGCCCAAAGGGCACCGGCAACCGGTCGAAAATGTCGACTTGCAGGCCTTCCGGATGGTCCTTCAGCAGCGCCTGCGCAACAT